>CAMZZN010000004.1 GCA_947345935.1 uncultured Ruminococcus sp. | reverse complement strand
TTCCAGCCACCCCTCGGTTGCGACCATTCCGTTGACTGCGTCGATCCCCACGACTATTTTTTCACTGCCGAATTTTTCAACAGCGTCGCTCACAAGTTTTGGATTTTTCAAAGCAACAGAACCCAGAATGACTCTCGTAATACCCATATCAAGATATTCACGAATAGTCTCAAGGCTTCTTATACCGCCGCCAAGCTCGACTTTGAGATTCGTTTTCTCCGCAACATCAGTGTAAATTTTTGTATTTACAGGTCTGCCCTCTTTTGCGCCGTCAAGATCTACCATATGAATCCATTCAGCTCCGGCGTCCTCAAAGCTCCTCGCCGTTTCAAGATAGTCGGAAGCCACCTTCTCAACGGTGGAGAAATCCCCCTTGAAAAGTCTTACGCAGTTGCCGTCCTTTATATCAATTGCAGGAAGTATTATCATTTTATCAGTCCTCCGAAATTTTTCAGAATATTAAGTCCCGTGCTGCCGCTTTTTTCCGGATGAAACTGCGCTCCGTACACAAACTTTCCGTCATAAACCAAAGCAGGAACTTTTCCGCCGTATTCGCAGTATGCGGCGATATCCCTGTCGGTGCAGCAAGCCTTGTAGGAATGAACGAAATATACGTATTCGTCGTCGCCCACGCCCTCAAGCAGCGGACAGTCGTTCAGCTTTTCAAGCTTATTCCAGCCCATGTGCGGGATGATAAGTCCGGTATCCTCCATTTTGCGGACATCTCCGCCGATAAGTCCGAGACCGTCACACTCCCCGAACTCGTAACCCTTATCAAAAATAAGCTGCATTCCAAGGCATATTCCGAGAAAGGGCTTTTTTGCCGCTTCCTCCCTGATAGTATCAATAAGACCGGTAGACGACAGCTTTTCCATAGCAGCCGGAAAAGCTCCAACGCCGGGAAGAATCACGGCATCTGCGCTCTGTACTGATTCCTTGTCAGAAACAAGGGCACTTTCAAGTCCCAGATAATCCAGAGCGTTTTTTACGCTGAAAATATTTCCCGCACCGTAGTCAATAATTGCGATCATTAGAGAACTCCTTTCGTGGAGAGGATAGAACCGTCCTCGTTGAATGCGGCAGCCTTTTTAAGAGCATGAGCAACAGCCTTGTAAACCGCCTCTGCCTTATGATGATCGTTGCTGCCGTACATCAGATTGATATGAAGCGTCATGCCCGAATTAAAGGCAAACGCACGGAAAAATTCCTCGGTCATACAGAGATCATAATCACCACAGCTCTGATTTATAAACGGACAGTCGAACACAAGAAACGGTCTGTTGCTGAGATCGAGACACGCCATTGCAAGAGCTTCATCCATAGGGATATACGCCGTTCCGTAGCGGACGATGCCGGATTTTTCACCAAGAGCCTGACCGAGCGCCTGTCCCAGAGCTATTCCGGTGTCCTCAATGGTATGATGACAGTCAACGTTAAGATCCCCCTTGACTCTGACCGTCATGCTTATTCCGCTGTGAACAGACAGAGCGGTCAGCATATGGTCAAAGAATCCGATACCTGTTTCAATATCGGCTGTTCCGTTTCCGTCAAGACTTATAAGAACATAGATATCCGTCTCTCTTGTTTCTCGTCTCACCTCTCCGGTTCTGATATCTTTATTCATTTACGATCTCCTCCAAAGCGGCAAAAAGCCTGTCCATTTCATCGTCTGTTCCTATGCTTATGCGCAGATGATTTCCGATTATCGGCTTGTTCCAGTAACGGACGAATATTTTCCGTTCCTTAAGCTTATTAAAAATTTCTGACGCAGTTTTCTTTTTATGGGACGCAAAAATAAAATTGCTTTTTGAATCCGTAAACGTGAAGCCAAGCTCTCCAAGACGCTTCTTTGAACGCTCACGTGTGGCAATGATCCTGTCAGTCGTTTCACGGAAATACGCCTTGTCCTTCATGGCTTCAGCTCCGCAGAGCTGCGTCAGGTGGTTCATAGTGTAGGAATTTACGGAAAACTTTACATCATTCATATATTTTATCAGATTTTCATTTCCCATAGCAAAGCCGATCCTCATACCTGCCATTGACCTTGATTTTGAGAATGTCTGTATAACAAGGAGATTATCATACTTGTCAATTAAAGGCAGACAGCTTTCACCGCCGAAATCAATATACGCTTCGTCGATCATAACAACAGAATCCGAATTCGCCTTAACAATATCCTCTATCATCTCAACACTCTCCAGAACGCCTGTAGGGGCGTTGGGATTCGGAAAAATGATGCCGCCGTTTTCGCACTTATAATCCTCCGGATCAATAGTAAAATCCTCACGAAGCGGCTTTACCTGATAGGGTATTCTGTAAACATCCGCCCATACGTCATAGAAAGAATAAGTGACATCCGGAAAAATCACCGGCTTATCCGAACAGAAAAACGTAAGAAACGCCATAGAAATAACATCGTCAGAACCGACGCCTACAAAGATACGTGACGGACTAATATTGTAATATTCTGCAATGGCATTTACCAGAACAGAAGAATCAGGATCAGGATAAAGTCTCATCCTGCCGCAGTTAAAATCGTCAAGTGTCTTTCTTACGGCAGGCGCAGGCGGATACGGATTTTCGTTTGTATTAAGCTTAATAACGTCCGTACCTGTGGGCTGCTCACCGGGAACATACGGCTCTACCCGGCGTACAAAGCTTTCCCAGTTATTATTGCTCATTCTAATCGCTCCCCAATCAATCTTCAAATCTTACTTTAATAGCATTTGCATGAGCCGTAAGACCTTCTCTTTCAGCTATAAGGACGATATCGTCCTTTGCTTCTCTAAGAGCATCCTGAGTGTAGTAAATGTAGCTGGAACGCTTTGTAAAGCTTGCCACTCCCAGAGGCGAGAAGAATCTTGCCGTTCCGCTGGTCGGAAGCACGTGATTAGGACCAGCGTAATAGTCGCCCAGAGGTTCCGACGACCAGTGACCCAGGAATACAGAACCGGCATTGTCAAGTGCGCCGATAAGCTCCATAGGATCTTTCATGAGCACTTCAAGGTGTTCGGGAGCTATTTCGTTGGCAAGCCTTACAGCCTTCTCCCTGTTTTCAGCAATAATAACTGCGCCGTAGTCTTCAAGCGACTTGTCAATGATATTCTTTCGTGAAAGTTCTTCTTTCTGACGGTTTATCTCTTCAAGCGTTCTGTCGGCTATTTCCTCGCAGGTCGTTACCATAATAGCGGACGCAAGAACATCGTGCTCTGCCTGGGACATAAGATCAGCTGCGGCGAATTTCGGATTTGCCGTTTCATCAGCAATAACAAGTATCTCACTGGGACCTGCGATCATATCAATATCAACAACGCCGTAAAGAAGCTTTTTGGCTGTAGCAACGTAGATATTTCCGGGACCGACTATCTTATCGCACTTCGGGATCTCTCCTGTACCATAAGCAAGAGCCGCTATTGCCTGTGCTCCGCCGGCAAGGAATACTCTGTCCACACCGCATATAGCGGCGGCAACAAGGATATCCTTATTGGGAGTTCCGTCCTTGAGGGGAGGAGTAACCATTATAATTTCCTTTACTCCGGCAATCTTTGCAGGAATTGCGTTCATCAGCACACTGGAGGGATAAGCGGCTGTACCTCCGGGAACATAAAGTCCGACCCTTTCAAGACCTCTTATCCTCTGTCCGAGGATAACTCCGTTCTCCTTGGGAGCAATAAAACTCTGCTCCACCTGTTTCTGGTGGAAATCGGCAATATTTGCCTGAGCATTCAGGAGAGCGTTTACAAAATCCTGATCTGCCTCTGTCAGCGCATCATTTATAACATCCCTGGGGACTTCATAATACTCGGGAAGGCTGCCGTCAAATTTCAGAGTATAATTCTTTACGGCATCGTCTCCGTTTTCTTTGACATCCTCGATAATTCCTTTTACAACTTCCTCAACCTTTTTATTTGTCTCGCCGCTTCTTTTTTTAAGATCGGCAAGAAATTCTGCTTCGGCAGTACCGTCGGCATATATCTTCTTCATTACAGATTCTCCTCTATCAGATTAATAATATTTTCTATTTCAGCCTGTCTCATTTTAAGGCTTACAGTATTTGCAATAAGTCTTGCGGAAATAGGCGCAACATCCTCTATCACTTCAAGACCGTTTTCTTTAAGGGTCGTGCCAGTTTCAACAATATCTACAATACCGTCTGCAAGTTCAAGCAGAGGTGCAAGTTCCACAGAACCTTCGATCTTGATGATCTCCGTATCCATTCCTTTCTTTTCAAAAAAGCGGCGTGAAACATTGGGATATTTTGTAGCTATAGTCTTTACTCCGTAGCCGCTGTAGAAATCGCTGCCCTTTTTAGCGGCAAGAGCAAATTTGCATCTGCCAAACCCCAGATCGACCAGCTCATAGAACTTTCCGTCCATTTCCATAATAGTATCCTTGCCCACAACGCCCATATCGCACACGCCGTGTTCAACATATGTAATAACGTCGTTGGCTTTTGCAAGAACGACCTCCAGATTACCGTCCGGCACCGGAAGAATAAGCTTTCTGCCCTTTTCACGGACAGCCGTGCAGTCAAAACCGAGCTTTTCCAGAAGCCCTACGGTATCTTTTTCAAGTCTGCCCTTGGTAAGGGCTATTCTTATCGGTTTGCTCATTCTTCTTCCTCCCCGCATAATTCTTCATCGATTACAACCACTCTGGCGATCTTTCGTTCAATTGCGTATGCCCGTGCAGATTCAAGATCCTCGAACAGAGCGTTTTCTACGATCATTCCCTGTTCCCTGTATTCCTGAGACTTTTTCAGAGCGGCTACCTCGCATCCTTCAGCAGCGTACACAAGCATATCCGGAGCAGGAACAGCAGGAAGAATCCCGTTCTTTTCAATAACTTTTGCAACGCCGTTTACATTCATTGCAAAGCCTACAGCCGGAACATCATATCCAAATTCAGAGATCAGCTTATCATATCTTCCGCCGGAGATCACCTCTTCTCCGTGTCCCTGCAAATATCCTTTTATTATAAGTCCCGTATAGTAGTCGGTCTTATTGACGAGTCCGAGATCAACAGTTATAGTGCCTTCTCTGCCGCAAATCTCACAGGAATCGTGATAAATTTCACGAAGCTCACCAAGAATTCTCTTGATATTCTCATCCGGCATAAGCTCTTCCGCCTTTTCAAAGACCTCTTCACCGCCGAACAGAGCCGGGAGCTTCTTCAATGCGGCAGTGACGGGACTGTTTCCAAGAGAATCAAGAAGATCGTTCAGCGCCGGGAAGTTCTTTGTTTCGATGTTGCGGCGTATCTTCTCCTTAACGTGATCGGAAACATCCAGCCTGCCGACCAGTTCTTTGAAGATACCGATATGTCCCAGTTCGATCGAGAATTCCATTCCAAATGAACGCAGAGCCTCGGCAGCGGTAGAGATCACCTCTAAATCGGCAATTTTCAGTTCCGATCCGATAAGCTCGATGCCTGTCTGTACGATCTCATCGCTTCTTCCTTTGAGCGCAGGTTCTGTACGGTAAACCGTCTGATTATAACAAAGTTTCAGCGGAAGCATTGCGTCACGGAGACGTGTGGCAGCCACTCTTGCGATAGGCATTGTAGAATCCGGACGCATTACCAGGAGACGTCCCTTGCTGTCGGTAAGCTTATAGAGATTCTCCTGCGGAAAGTACGGCGAATTCAGATTGAAAACGTCAAAGAATTCAAGTCCCGGAGTAATCATTTCACTGTATCCTCTGCTCTTAAATATCCTGAGCAGAGTCTGTTCTATATTTCGTCTGATTATGCACTCGCCAAAGAGCAGATCCTTTGTGCCCTCGGGAGTGATAAGGTCATAATTGCGCATATTATTCCTCCTTGATATAAGGCAACACCGCACAAAGCACGTATGACGGTATTGCCATAACAATATTTCACTTTACCGTGCTAATATGATAACATGATAACATACTACCAGAAAAAAGTCAAGTTAAAACAGCGAAAGCTGTGCAGATTCAGGCAAATCGCCGAATGCGCCTGCGCTTTTCAACATATCAATTGTTGTTTTTGACACGCTGCTCATTTCCTGTAGTTCCTCAACAGAAATAAATCCGCCTTTCTGAACTGCTTCATAAAGACCTTTTGCAGCCGTCTCTCCTATACCGCTCATGGCTGAAAACGGTATCCTCAGCTTTCCGTCCTCAACGAGATAATCCACTGCATGAGACTTGAAAATGTCGATCGGCAGGAATTCATATCCTCTTGAGAGCATTTCATTAGTGATAAGCAGGATATCATAAAGATCCGTTTCCTTTTTTGTACGGTCGTTTCCAAGAGCTTTGAGTTCCTCGATACGTGCTCTTACAGCTTCTTTACCCTTAACGGCAAGTTCGGCGTCAAAATCCTCTCCACGCACCGAAAAATAGGTCGAGTAGTATTCCAGAGGCTTATACATCTTGAACCATCCCAGTTTGATAGCTGCAATAACATATGCGGCCGCATGAGCCTTGGGAAACATATACTTGATCTTAAGACAGCTCTGGATATACCACTCCGGAACGTCGTGGCTTTTAAGCATTTCAATTATCTCAGGCGTAAACTGTTTTGAAGCTTTGCCCTTTCGTGTCCACTCCATGATCTGAAACGCCATTTTCGGCTCTACGCCCTTGTACAGCAAATATGTCATAATGCTGTCACGTGTTCCGATAACGTCAGAAATGGTACATATTCCCTGACTTATAAGATCCTTCGCATTTCCCAGCCATACGTCCGTACCGTGGGAAAGTCCGGAAATTTGCAGAAAGTCGCTGAATTTCGTAGGTTTTGCATCCAGAAGCATCTGGATAGTAAATCCTGTTCCCATTTCAGGAATACCAAGACTTCCCGTTTCACAATAGATCTCCTCCGGCGTTACTCCAAGAACATCACAGTTGGTACACATCCGAATGACCTTCGGGTCGGTAGCGGGAACATCCTTTATCTTAATACCCGTCAAATCTTCCAGATGCTTATAAAGAGTAGGTACAACGTGACCCAGCTCGTCAAGTTTAAGAATAGTATCGTGAAGAGAGTTAAATGTAAAATGAGTAGTTATGATATCCGAATCGGCAGAATCAGCCGGATGCTGAACCGGAGTAAAATCGTAAACATCGTAGTCGGACGGAACGACCACCATTCCGCCCGGATGCTGACCGGTAGTTCTCTTTATGCCCGTGCAGCCGATCGCAAGGCGGTTCATCTCCGCATTGTTTAAAGTTATCCCGTTTTCCTCGCAGTATTTTTTTACATAGCCGTAAGCCGTCTTATCCGCAAGAACTGAAATAGTTCCTGCCTTGAAAACGTTGGATTTTCCGAAAAGCTGCTCCGTATATCGATGTGCCCAGAACTGATACTCATCCGAAAAATTCAGATCTATATCCGGAGCCTTATCACCGTCAAAACCAAGGAACGTTTCAAAGGGGATATCGTGACCGTCACGTGACATATCGGTTCCGCATTTCGGGCAGTCTTTTTGCGGCAGATCATATCCTGAACCATACTTTCCGTCCATCATGAATTCACTGTGTTTGCATTTTGGACATACATAATGGGGAGGAAGCGGATTTACTTCGGAAATTCCTGCCATTGAAGCGACAAACGAAGAGCCTACAGAACCTCGTGAACCTACAAGATAGCCGTTTTCAACAGAATTCCACACAAGTTTCTGAGCGATAATATAAAGAACGGAAAATCCGTGTTTTATGATTGAGGACAGCTCCCTGTCAAGCCTTTTTTCCACAAGCTCCGGCAGAGGATCTCCATAGATCTCACGTGCTTTGTCACCGGTGATCTGCTTGAGTTCCTCTTCTGCTCCGTCAATTGTAGGCGTAAACGTTCCCTTTGGGATAGGACGTACTTCCTCTATCATATCTGCGATAATATTCGTGTTAGTAATAACAACTTCTTTAGCCTTGTCCGCTCCAAGAAATTCAAACTCTGACAACATCTCATCCGTAGTCCGGAAATACAGCGGAGCCTGATTTTCAGCGTCTTTAAAGCCCATGCTCGTAAGGATTATCTTTCGGAATATCGCATCTTTCGGATCAATAAAATGAACATCGCAAGTAGCGCAGACCGGAATTCCAAGCTTTTCACCAAGTCTGACGATGCGGCGATTGTATTCCCGAAGTTCCTCCTCATTTTCAGCCGTTCCATCACGCACCATAAATTCGTTATTGCAGATCGGCTGAATCTCCAGGTAATCATAGTATTTTGCAAGTCTCTCAAGTTCGCTTTCCGGCGCTTTATTTATCATAGCCTGGAAAAGCTCCCCTGCCTCGCAGGCGCTTCCGAAAATAAGCCCCTCACGATGAGCGGTCAGAACCGATTTCGGAATAAGAGGTTTCTTGTAAAAATAATCAAGGTTACTGGTCGAAACAAGACGGTAAAGATTTTTTAGTCCCGTCTGATTACGTACAAGAATTATATGATGATATGATTTCAGCTTCTTTACATCGATATCAAGAGCCGTTACATTAAGATCATTGAGACTTTTAAGTCCCTTTTCGTTTATAAGACGTTCAACAAGCGTTATATATATCTTTGCAAGCATCAATGCGTCGTCAGAAGCATGATGATGATCGAATTTGCCCAATTTCAGCTGTTTAGCGACATAATTCAGCCTGTGCCTTGCAATATTCGGAAGCATTGCCTGACAAAGCACCAGCGTATCTATCCAGTTATATTCAAAGGTTATCCCGCTTCTCCGGCAGGCTTCGTTTATGAAATTAGTATCGAACGTAGCGTTATGCGCTGCAAGAACAGGATTATTTCCGCAGAACGCCATAAACTTTTCAACGGCTTCTTTCTCCGGCGGAGCATCCTTTACATCTTCATCGCTTATTCCTGTAAGTTCTGTGATCTTCTCCGGAATATGCTTTCCGGGATTCACCTTTGTATTGAAGCTGTCCACGACCTGAAGATTCCTCAGCTTTACCGCACCGATCTCCGTAAGTCTGTCAGAAGAAAAACTGAGTCCGGTTGTTTCCACATCAAAAACGATAAGTTCGTCATTGACGCTGCGGCTGTCAGGTTTTTTCAATATCATCGTGCGGTCAAGGTCGTTAACAACATACGCCTCCATGCCGTAGATCACTTTAAAATTCTTCGGCATATTATACATACAATCCGGGAATGCCTGCACGCAGCCGTGGTCGGTAATAGCCATTGCCTGATGTCCCCATTGTGCCGCTCTGTTTATAAGGACAACCGGATCTGTTACTGCGTCCATTGCAGACATATTGGTATGGCAGTGAAGTTCGACACGCTTTTCGGGATACGTATCCATTTTCGGGATACGCTTTACTTTTATGACGGAATTCGGATTTATGACGATATCTCTTGCAAAACTGTCATAATCGACCTTTCCGCTTACAAGAAGCGTCATTCCGTTTTTGATACCGGAAAGCTTCATATCCTCGATCTCTTTATTCGTTCCGAAGATCTTTACCTTTAACGAACCGCTGTAATCGGTGATATCAAAGGTAACGACCGTTTTCTCATTGCGCAGCTCTTTGATCTCGGAATCGAAAACATCTCCTACAACGACCGTACGCTCGCCAAGAATCTTTACCGCTTCGCTGATAGAAACCGGCTTTTCACGGATAGCTCTGCCTTTGACGATCTCTGCGGATTCCGCATCAAATTCAGTATTCATAGAGCCGATATCAATAGATACCGTAGGTACGGACGCTTTTATTTCATCATCACGCTGCTCTTCTTTTGATTTTTCCGGAATAAGCTGACTGCTGTGATCCGGAAGCTCTGCTGCGTATTTCTCCATGATCTCATCATATTCCTCGGCCGAAACAGATTTTTCTCCGATGAGCGATACGGTCATCCTTACACCGAACAGATTATATATCAGTCTGGAAAAATTGCCGCAGAAATCAAATTTTGTAAGTATGTCCATACCTCCATGAATCAGCTTTATATCGAGCCTGTCCTCCCGTAGAGTGACTTCGCTGTCGTCAAGAAAGCCGTTAACTACGGAAATATCTCTTTTCAGCAGCATTATAAGATCTTCATAGCAATCCATACCAAAAACCGACTCCGGATAACGGCATTGCAGCCGGAGTTTTTCTATTTTTACAGCTTCTTCTGCCGACTTTTCAAAAGCAAAAATATCCTCTGACGGAACAAGCTTATCGTAATGCGCGAAAAAAGTCATGCTGTCAAGCTTGTCGGAATATGTAATTTTAAATATTTCCCCGCAGCGTACGCTTTCCGGTATTTCTGCACCGCATTCCTTCAGAAATTCAGCTAAATTAACATTCATATATCAAAGTTTGCCGATCTCCGCAAGAATTTCGGAGACAATATCCTCCTCTTTGATTTTACGCTGTGTACCGTCCTTTTTAAAGATAACTGCACAGCCGTCGCCGCCGGCGATCCCGATATCCGCTTCACGTGCCTCACCTGGTCCGTTTACAACGCATCCCATAACGGCAACTGTAATATTCTTGTCCATATCCTTTACAGCGTCCTCAACTGCTCTTGCTGCCTTTACCAGATCGATCCTCGTTCTGCCGCAGGTTGGACACGAAACTATCTTCACGCCCTCTCTTTTGCCGACAGCTTTAAGAATATCCTTTGCCGCTGCAATCTCCTTTACGGGATCGTCAGTAAGCGAAACACGTATAGTTTCGCCGATGCCGTCGCACAGTAACGATCCGATACCAACAGCAGATTTTATCAATCCCATACGTTCCGTTCCAGCTTCGGTCACACCAAGATGCAAAGGATACGGGCACTTTTCTGCTGCAAGCCTGTAAGACTGTATCATACGGCTTACATCTGAAGATTTTATGGATATAACAATATCAGTAAAATCAAAATGCTCCAGCATTGCAGCATGATTCAGAGCGCTTTCGACAAGAGCTTCCGGCGTCGGCGAACCGTATTTTGCAAGAAGTTCTTTTTCAAGCGATCCTGAATTCACGCCTATTCTTATGGGGATATTTCTTGCCGTGCAGGCTTCAACGACCTGCTTTACCCTATCCATTCCTCCGATATTTCCGGGGTTTATCCTGATCTTGTCCACTCCTGCGGCAGCAGCCTCCAATGCAAGACGATAGTCAAAATGAATATCCGCAACAAGAGGGATCCTCACCTTTTCCTTTATAGGAGGAATCAGCTTTACTGCGTCCATATCTGGGATAGCCGCCCGGATGATCTCGCAGCCTGCCTTTTCAAGTTCCTCTGCCTGTCTGACGCTTCCGCTGATATCGTCAGAACGTGCATTGAGCATAGACTGAATATAAATATGACTTCCGTCGAGAACGCAATTCCCAACACGGACAGGTTTAACCTTTCTCATAAATTAACCTCCTGTAACAAGCTTTATAATATCGTTATACGTTGCAAAGATCATAATACCGAACAGCAAGAGCATTCCCGCAAGGTGAACATATCCCTCGTGCTCCGGTTTGATAGGCTTTCCACGGACAAGCTCGATTAAGCAGAAAAGAAGTCTGCCGCCGTCAAGTCCGGGAATGGGAAGGAGATTGAAAATGCCTACATTTATAGTTATAAGCGCCGTTACGTAAAGCAGATTGAATATAATATCGCTCTTATCCTCGGTTTTCTGAGTGGCGACATCGCTTATCTCTGAAACAACGCCCACCGGACCGGAAACGGCTTCTTTTTCCACCTTTCCGGTAACAAGCTGTTTAAGGGAAAGTCCTACGATATGGCTCATTGACATAAAAATATCGCTTGAACCCTTTATAACAGACGCCGGCGTCTTTTTCCGGTATACGAGCCCGAAATCCCATTCGCTGCCATCAATAGTATTGCAGAATTCTACGTTGTCCAGTTTCACCTTTTTACCGTCACGCTTTACAATGACAGTCCTTTCGCCATCCTTGGCAGCGGCTGTTTCAAAAATAAAACTCAGATCGAGGGTACTGAACACACGAGTACCATCGATACTCAATATCTTATCGCCTTTCTGTAGCTTTTCACGGCTTGTGGAATAGTAGATTATACTTCCGTCCTCGTTCAGTATACCGCCGTACCCGATCTCGGAAACAGGAATCTCCTCATTCATATTCGGAACAGACAGCCTTTTGCCGAAACGCCAGGCAAGAGTACGGCATCTGAATCCGTCCGAAACATTCTCGTCATTCAGGACTCCCGTAAAACCGGAAACCTCTGTAGTCGGAACTTCATCCATCATGCTTACCATAGGAATGAGTACGCAGAATCCGAGAACAAAGTTCATAAAAGCTCCTGCCACAAGAACGATCATCCTCTTCCACAGTTTTGCATTGCGGAAAGCACTGGGGCTGTCGTCCGTTGAATCTTCCGACTCCATAGAACAGAAGCCTCCCACAGGCAGAAGCCGCAGCGAATACATTGTTTCACCTTTTTGCTTCTGAATGATCTTAGGGCCCATTCCCACAGAAAATTCAATGACCTTTATACCGCTGAGCTTGGCACAGATAAAATGTCCGAACTCATGAACCGTAACAATAATTCCGAATATTATGATTGCAATGATAATGCCCATGTATTTTTATCCTTTCATTGAGCGCTAACTCCGATTTTTTCCCTTACGTAGAGTCTTGCCGCAGAATCTGCTTTCATTACATCCTCATAGCAGCTTATTTCCGAGGATTCAAAAGAATCAAGAACAGATGAGACGATCTCGCCTATACTTATAAAATCAATCTCGTCATTAAGAAAAGCACGCACTGCTTCCTCGTTAGCTGAATTAACAAGACAGGGATAGGCTCCGCCCCGCTTAATCGCCTCCATAGCGGCAGCAAGACATCTGAACGTCTTGTAATCGGGCTTTTCAAAGGTCAGACTGCCATAGTCGGTCAGTGAAAGACGTCCCGTCGGGCACGGCATACGTTCAGGGTAAAGAAGCGCATACTGTATCGGGATTTTCATATCCGGCACACCGAGCTGTGCAATAACCGAATAGTCATCGTATTCCACCGCAGAATGAACAACGCTCTGACGATGCACAACGATCTCTATCTGCTCCGGGTCAAGATCGAAAAGCCATTTTGCCTCTATAAATTCAAGCCCCTTATTCATGAGAGTTGCAGAGTCGATCGTGATCTTGTTTCCCATACTCCAGTTGGGATGCTTCAGAGCATCCGCCTTGGTGACAGTTTTCAGATCTTCATATGATCTGCCAAAAAACGGTCCGCCGGAAGCCGTAAGTATAACCTTGCTGAGCTGTGACCGCTTATTTCCCTGCAAACACTGGAATATCGCCGAATGCTCGCTGTCCACAGGATATATCCTGACGCCTTTTTCCTTTGCAAGAGACATCACTATCTCTCCGCCTGCAACAAGAGTTTCCTTGTTGGCAAGTGCGACATCTTTTCCAGCCTTTATTGCGGTAAGAGTCGGCAGAAGTCCGACCATTCCCACTACAGAATTCAGAACAATATCGTTCTGCGAAAGTCCGGCGATCCTGCAAAGTCCCTCCATGCCGCAAAGAACCTTGATATCCGTATCGGCAAGGCGCTCTTTCATTTCGTTGTATTTTGTTTCATTGTATATACCGACATATTCCGGACGGAATTTTCTTGCCTGCCGTTCAAGCAGTTCCGTACTGCTATGAGCAGCAAGCGCCGTGATTTTTATTCCATGCTTCTCACAGACCTCAAGGGACTGAGTTCCGATAGAGCCTGTAGAACCGAGGATAGAAATTTGTTTGTTCATATCTGCCTCCGATAACATATTATGTGATTTATTCTGATAAAATGCGAAAGGGACTATACGCTTGTTATACGTTTAGTCTCCTTTCTTGTTGTTATGATTTAAAGCAGCATATCATCCAAAACGATAAATGCAAAAAATGTGGGCAGGACGAAAAGCACGCTGTCAAAACGATCCATAAGTCCGCCATGACCAGGCATGATCTTTCCATAATCCTTGAAACCGATCTGCCGTTTTACCATTGAAGCCGAAAGATCTCCCACAGTTCCGATAACGGCACAGACCGCACCAATGATAAAAGTTCCCGGTGCAAATACATTGTCATAGACAAAAATTGCAACCGCAAAGACGATTCCTGTGGTGACGATTCCGCCAATAAATCCCTCGATAGTTTTCTTGGGGCTTATCTCAGGACAAAGCTTGTGCTTGCCGATCGCAACCCCTGTGAAATATGCGCCCGTATCGGCTATCCATGCGCCGCAAAGTCCCAACACAAGGTAAAAAACGCCAAATCTTCTGTCGATACGAACCATTGTGCTCATTGCCTGGGGAACGAGAATAGTCACCGCAAGCGCAAAGAAGATCTGCTCATAGCGTAATTCCTTATGCTTTTTCAGCCATGTAATAAATATAACAAATGCCGCCGCAAGAATCAGCATAAAAGGATACATCCGCAGCTTTAAAAAATCCGCATTTACATATCTTGTCATACAGTCAATACATTCGCTGTCTAAAAGATTCCCGCAGCTTGTGGTTTCGTATTCATTATATATAAATGGCATTGCCATACCGCAAATTTCCGAAGCAATCAGTATCGGCAAAGATTTTTCCAGCTTTACGGCTCTCAGAAGCTCAAACAGCATTACTGCTATCATTGCCGCAACCATTATCGGGAGAAGTATTGTATCGTGGAAAATAAACACCACGACCATTATAGCCACGCCGACAGCGCCGGAAATTATTCTTGTAAGCATTCAGACACCTCCGAACCGTCGGTTTCGCCTGCCGAACTCAATGAGAGCCTTATCAAGCTCCGCCGGAGTGAAATCAGGCCATAGAACATCCGTAAAATAGTATTCAGCATAGGCACACTGCCAGATAAGATAATTGGAAAGACGCATCTCGCCGCTGGGGCGTATAAGAAGATCAACGTCTGGAATTCCCTTTGTATAGAGTTCGTCCGCAACAGACTGCTCGTTGATGTCCTCCGGACGTATCTCTCCGTTTACAGCCTTTTGCGCCAGAATACGTGCAGCATGAGCAAGCTCGTCACGTCCGCCGTAATTGACAGCCATCATCAGCGTCATTTCATCGTATTGAGCAGTATCTTCTTCCAGCTTGATCATCTTCTGCTGAAGATCCTCGTCAAAGGCGCTTTTATCGCCCAGAAAAATCATACGTGTATTCTCGCTGAGAAAGTTGCGGACATCTACGATATATTCACGAAAAAGCTCCATGATAGTGTTTACTTCATCGTCAGGACGCTGCCAGTTTTCCGTTGAAAACGCATAAAAAGAGATATTTTTTAAACCGATATCCTTGCAGTAACGGACTATCTTCTTGAAATTCTTTGCCCCCTCCCTGTGACCGAACGGCCGGGGCAGACCACGCTTTTTTGCCCATCTTCCGTTTCCGTCCATAATAAATCCCACGTGCTGGGGCAGTGTTTCAGGCAGAGCGAGCTGTTCTTTTTCCTTTTTACCGAATATCGCCATTATTTCACCGTTATACCGTCATAATTTCTTTTTCTTTTGCTGCAACTGCCTTGTCAACATCGTCGCAGAACTTGTCTGTAAGTTCCTGTACCTTTTTCTCGCAGTTCTTCATGTCGTCCTCTGTGATCTCAGAGTTTTTCTTCATAGTCTTGAACTTTTCAATCGTATCACGGCGTACAGAGCGGACAGTAACCTTGCACTCCTCTCCGTACTTCTTTATCGTCTTGCAGAGTTCCTTACGTCTTTCCTCGGTAAGCTGGGGAAAAACAAGGCGGATAGCAGAGCCGTCGTTTGTGGGAGTAATTCCAACATCTGAAGCGAGAATAGCCTTTTCAATAAGCTTTAAGGACGACTTGTCCCATGGCTGGATCACAAGAATTCTTGCCTCAGACACAGAGATGGCTGCCATCTGATTTACAGGAGTAGGCGCACCATAGTAATCTACCATAACTTTGTCAAGAACGGCAGGATTAGCTCTTCCTGCACGGATAGCTGCGAATTCATTATTAAGAGCATTAAAGCTCTTGTTCATTTTTTCCTTTGCTGAATTAATAACTTCTTTCATTGTAATTTCTTCCTTTCAAAAAATAATTATTCCTCGGTAACAACTGTTCCGACATTTTTGCCCATAACTGCGTCATATATATTATCAGGCCGGCTGAGATCAAACACGAACATCTTCATTCCGTTGTCACGGCACATCGTCGCAGCCGTTGAATCCATTACCTGGAGACCGTCGCTGAGCACCTGACTGAATGTAAGCTTGTCGTATTTTTTTGCGTCGTCATACTTGTGCGGATCCTTATCATATACGCCGTCAACAAGAGTTGCCTTAAGGAAAATATCAGCCTGGATCTCCACAGCACGAAGCGACGCCGCCGTATCGGTTGAGAAAAACGGATTTCCTGTTCCGCATCCAAAAATAACGACTCTTCCTTTTTCCAGATGACGCACAGCCCTGTTTCTTATATATGGTTCCGCTACCTGCTGCATAAGTATAGCCGTCTGTACACGTGTAACACATCCGAGGGATTCAAGAACATCGGCAAGAGCCAGAGCATTCATAGCCGTTGCAAGCATTCCGATATGATCGGCACGTGTTCTGTCCATTGCGCCGCTGGAACGTCCCCGCCAGAAATTTCCTCCTCCTACTACAACAGCGACCTGAACTCCTGCGTCAACACACTTTTTGATGCTTGTGCATATCCCGGTGATTGCGTCATAATCAAGACCGGTCTTATTGTCTCCGGCAAGAGCCTCTCCGCTGACTTTCAACAAAATTCTTTTATAAATTGGTTCCATAGAAGCACCTCACAAAAATAGTCTACATATATTTTACACTAAAAATCCGTTTATGTAAAGTACATTTAATAAAAAAACTGAAATTTTCTCTGAATTTTCCGTATTTTTTGTTTCCATTCCCATTCCAAAGCACACTTTCGTTGTTTTGCACAAACTTTCGCTATAAAACTTTCTTTTTTTCGTCATCAACTATACTTGACACTTATGGCAATTCATGATATAATATAAAAGCTGATTCAAGCGGCAACAAAATGGAGAGGTATCGAAGCGGTCATAACGAGGCGGTCTTGAAAACCGTTTGACTTAACGGTCACGTGGGTTCGAATCCCACCCTCTCCGCCAATTAATTATTTATATTATGAATGAGCGGTTCTCTCTCGCTCGTTAGTTTGCGGATTTACCCAAGTGGTGAAGGGGCTCCCCTGCTAAGGGAGTAGGTCGGGAAACCGGCGCGAGAGTTCAAATCTCTCAATCCGCGCCAAGCAGATCTTCCAAGATCTGTAAAGTTACGGATGAAGTTTTCTTCATCCGTTTTTTGTTTAGGAGGTAATAAGATATGCAGATTATTCTTTGCTCTTTAATTGGTTATCTTTTCGGCAATATCAACGCCGCCTACATCATATCGAAGCTTAAAGGCTTTGATATCCGTGACCGTGGTTCCGGTAACGCCGGAGCATCCAATGTAATCATTACTATAGGAAAGAAAGCCGGACTTATCACTGCGTTATTCGACATAACCAAAGCGGCTGTCGTTTCCGCTGCTGCGGCGTATCTTTTCCCGAACCTGCGGTATTCACAGATACTCGGCGGTTCTGCCTGCATTATAGGACATATTTTCCCGTTTCTGATGAAATTTCACGGCGGAAAAGGCCTTGCCTGTCTTGCCGGAATGATACTGTCCTATAATCCGCAGCTGTTCCTGCTGCTCCTCGCAATCGAGATATTCCTCGGTTTCGGACTTGATTACATATGCGTAGTGCCTATCACCGGTTCGCTTCTCTTCACGGGAATTTACGCTTTTATAACGGGCGACGCTGCCGGAACGGTAATTCTTGCTTCAGTTTCACTGGTTATCCTCTATAAGCACATCGAAAATCTGCACAGGATACAGCTCGGCACCGAAGCTCACATAAGTTTCTTATGGCGAAAAGATCAGGAAATAGAAAGAATAAAGCATAACACAAACTGATGAACAGAAAAGCTCCCCTTACTATGGGAGCTTTTTCAGCGTAATCTCACTGTGCGCACCACGATACTAAACAAACTCTAAGGAGATGATTTATTGAGTACAGATACCTCATACATGACAGAAGGACCGCTTCTGAAAAAAATACTTCTCTACACCCTTCCTATTATCCTTACCGGCATTCTTCAGCTGCTGTTCAACGCTGCCGATCTCGTTGTCGTAGGAAGATGCTGCGGCCGCCTTTCTGTTGCTGCTGTCGGCGCTACGGGAGCTATTATCAACCTCATCACAAACCTGTTTATCGGATTGTCGGTCGGCGCAGGCGTTACTGTAGCCCACGCTCTCGGCGCAGGACACAGTGAAGACGTCAGCCGCACCGTTCATACGGCAATACCTACAGCTATGATAAGCGGATTGATCCTAACAGTGGTCGGCGTTCTCGGTTCGGAGACATTTCTCCGACTTATGGGAACTCCCTCGGATGTCATCGGACTTTCTGCAACCTACATGAGGATATACTTCTGCGGAATTACCGCAAGTATGCTGTACAATTTCGGAGCAGCGATTCTCAGAGCTGCCGGAGATACAAAAAGTCCTCTTTATTTCCTGACTGCATCCGGAATAGTTAATGTTATACTCAATCTTATCTTCGTAATTATTTTTGATCTTGACGTAGCCGGCGTAGCCATCGCAACGACCGTTTCACAGATCATATCCGCCGTCCTTATCATACGTGCGCTTATGAAAAGAAATGACGCCTGTAAGCTTTGCCTGAAAAAAATGAAACTTTATCGACAGCAATTCACAAAAATACTACAGATCGGATTTCCCGCCGGCATACAGGGCTCGCTGTTTTCAATTTCCAACGTAATTATACAATCCTCTATTAATTCTTTCGGATCTATTGCCGTTTCCGGTAATTCAGCCGCCGGAAACATCGAAGGATTCGTCTATATGTCCATGAATTCCTACAGTCAGACTTCCGTCAACTTTACAGGACAGAATCACGGCGCTGGAAAGCTTGACCGATTAAAAAAGATCATGCTCATCTGTCTTGTTTCCGTATTCGTCACGGGACTTACTCTCGGAGTTATTGCAAGATTTTTCGGCAAACCGCTTCTTTCCTTCTATATTCCAGGCGACAAGGAAGCGATCAGATACGGACTTACCAGAATGACATATATCTGCATTCCATACTTCCTATGCGGTCTTATGGACGTAACCACAGGTCTTATCAGGGGCATCGGTTACTCCGTGCTGCCTATGATAATCACGATAGCCGGAGTATGCGGACTGCGGATAGTCTGGATATATACCATTTTCCGCATTCCGAAATATCACACATTGCAGAACCTCTATCTTTCCTATACGATATCCTGGACGATCACATTCATCACGGAACTGATAGTTTTTCTTGTTCTTCTGCGCAGATTGCAGAAACGTGCAGCAGCATAATTTTCTCCTTTGCAGAATATTATTCACCATTTTCTCCCGATTTGAATATAATATAAAAAAGTCGAAATGAGGGTGTAAAATGGACATTGCGATTATAATTTCCGCTGCGGTGATGACTGTGATAGCCGCAATAGAATTCGGCTGCCTTTTCTGCTGCTCAAAGCTGAGAATGAGATCTGTTCCTGTCATTGCCGTTCTGCCGGTAACACAGTCGGACGATCAGCTGAAACATAAGCTGGAATACATGGAGAACGTCATTACCAGAAAATCCCATGAGATCGAGGGGCTGCTCCTTGTCGCCATAGACGCAGATCCCGATCAGCTTGCTTTATGCAGGGATTTCTGCAATGCCGTTCCTGCTGCGGAGCTTGCCGATATCAGCGATCTCGAAAAAAAATTGCCCGAAATGTTTGCAATTCATCACGAAATATAGTATAATATAAAAGTCAGAAAACAATAAAAACGGAAAGGAGGATGAATATGGACGAAAAACCGCTCCATATCGAGGGAACGGTCGAAAATATCCTTTTCAGGAACGAGCAGAACGGTTATGCGGTAGTAGATATTGACGCAGGCGGCGAGCTTATAACCGCCGTGGGAGATCTCGGCGACGTTGAAGAGGGCGAGGGTCTTATCCTTGAAGGTCAGTACATAAATCATAAAAAATTCGGAACACAGTTCAGAGCTGATTACTGTGAACGCAAGCTCCCTGATACCGTTGTCAACATTGAAAAATATCTTGCTTCCGGAGCTGTCAAAGGAATAGGTCCCGGTCTTGCAAAAAAGATCGTCAATGTATTCGGCGCTCAGACGCTGGACATCATGGAAAATCAGCCGCACAGGCTTTCAGAGATCAAAGGGATCTCCGCCGCAAAGTGCGAGGAGATCGCCTCCGAAACAAAAAAGCTGTTCTCACTCCGATGTATAATGACGTTTCTACAGAAATACGATATAAAGTCACAATACGCCATGAACGCTTACCGGAAATTCGGTACGGACGCCATTGAACTACTGAAGATGAATCCATATATTCTCTGCGGAGATTCAATTGAACTTGAATTTGAAAAAGCAGATAGTATCGCATCCGACCTGCACATAGAAAAAAATTCAGAAAAACGCATAATCGCCGGTATTCAATTTATTCTCAAAGCAAATACGGCTATCGGTCACACCTGTCTCCCACTTTCTATCCTCTGCAATAAAGCAACAAAGGTGCTTGACGTAAGCGAAACGGATTTCTACAGTTCATACAACACGGCTCTTGACGATCATGAGCTTTTTGAGTTCTGGAAAAACAACCGTGAATATGTGTATCTTCCGGATTACTACTATGCCGAACAGTTTATAGCAGACAGGATCAATATACTGAAAGACTTTACCTCTCCGGAAGATTTTGACTACAATACGCTTATCAACATCGAAGAAGAAGAACATAATATAAAGTATGAAACAATCCAGCGCAGGGCAATAACCTCCGCTGTTTCACGAGGTCTTATGATCCTCACCGGCGGACCGGGAACAGGAAAAACCACCGCTCTCAATGCAATAATTTCTATTTTTGAAAAGCAGGGACGTAAAGTTCTCCTTGCCGCCCCAACCGGACGTGCTGCAAAAAGAATGTCTGATCTTACGGGCAAAGAAGCAAAAACCATTCATCGGCTTCTGGAAGTGATTTACGATGCCGGCGGAAAACTTACATTCGCACACAACGAAAATAATCCTCTCGAATGCGATGTTATCGTTATTGACGAGATGTCCATGGTAGACGTCGTTCTTTTTGAAAAGCTGCTCCGTGCTCTGAGGCTCGGCTGTCGTCTCATAATGGTAGGAGACAGCGATCAGCTTCCATCTGTAGGCGCAGGAAATCTTCTCGGCGATCTCATCGACTGCGGCATTGTTCCTGTAGTCGCACTCAAAGAAATATTCCGACAGGCACGACAGAGCTGCATAATCACTAACGCTCATAAAATCGTCTCCGGAGAATACCCTGATCTTACCCAGAAAAACAATGATTTTTTCTTCTTTAAGCGCAGCGACTACGGCAAATCTGCGGAGCTTCTGGCAGATCTGGCTGAAAAAAGACTTCCGAAGGCTTATAATATCAACCCCGTAGACAATATACAGATCCTATGTCCGTCACGCAAGGGAACTCTCGGAACAGTAGAACTCAACAAACTGCTTCAGGAAAAACTGAATCCACGTTCGCCGAAAAAAGCGGAGCATAAGGGCTATCTTTATACATTCCGTGAGGGCGATAAAGTAATGCAGACAAAAAATAATTACGACATCGTATGGCGCAAAGACGACGAACAGGGAACAGGAATCTTTAACGGCGATATCGGGCGTATCGTAAGCATAAATAATATGGACAAGCTGGCAGTCGTGGATTTCGACGGCAGAAATGCGGCTTTCACTTTCGATCAGCTTCCGCAGATCGAGCTTGCGTACGCTATTACTGTTCATAAAAGCCAGGGATGCGAATTTGAAATAGTTATAATTCCTCTTATGGACGGATTCAATAAACTGTCCTACAGAAGCCTCCTCTACACCGCCGTTACAAGAGCAAAAAAGATGCTCATAATAATCGGACAAGAAGATGAAGTACATAAAATGGTCGATAACAACCGCAGCGCAAAGCGGTATACCTGTCTGAAAAATATGTTAAGAAACGAAGTTCCGGATAAGAACAACAATATCTTTTCTGCTCCGGAACTACAATAAGAATAAATGCGGAAGCGTACAATGCTTTATCCGCCGCAATTTAAAAGAAAGGTCAAAAAACATGGCAAATACTGATATTGGAATAGATCTCGGCACTTCAAACATCGTTATGACAATGGGAAACAAAGGCGTAGTTCTAAGCGAACCATCCGTTATTGCCTATAATACCCGCACCGAAAGGGTTCTGGCAGTCGGCAGGGAGGCATACGAAATGATCGGCAGAAATCCTGATTACATAGCCGTTGCACGCCCAATAAGCGAAGGAGTCATTTCCGACGATGATCTGACGCACAGCATGATACGTGAATTTATTCTTAAAGTTACGGGACATCAGCTTCTGAAACCAAGAATAATCATATGCGTCCCCTCTTTCATCACCGATATTGAAAGCCGTGCAGTAGTGGACGCCGCTAAAAGCGCAGGTTCACGTCAGGTTTATCTTATTCAGGAACCTATTGCAGCAATGATCGGCGCAGGCGTTAATATCACCAAGGCAAAAGGACATCTTATAGTCGATATCGGTGGAGGAACTACTGATGTTGCAATTGTTTCCATGAACGGCGTTGTCACATCTCACACTATTAAAACTGCCGGAAATAAAATAGATAAGTCTATTATCAGATATATGCAGAACAAATACAAACTTCTTATCGGTGAAAGAACGGCTGAAAAAGTGAAAATGGAGCTTTGCAACCTTTATGATCCCAATGAGGAAATGACCTGTATAGTCAAGGGAAGAAGCCTTCTTAAAGGACTTCCGGCACAGGTGCTAATCAGCGAACTTGAGCTTTTCGAGGCAATTGAGGATGATACATTTGCGATCATGGAAGCGATAAGAAAGGTTCTTGAGGACGCTCCTCCGGAACTCGTAGGAGATATTTATGACAACGGTCTGCTTATGACCGGCGGCGGAGCGCTTCTGGGAGGTCTGCCGCAGCTTATCAAACGTACTCTTGGCATTAACTGCCGTATCGCTAAAGATTCCATAAACTGCGTTGCAAAAGGCACTGGCATGGCTTTCGGACATATGACCACGCTGCTTGACGGATTTGAAGCGGCTGCGGTTTATAAATACAGATAAAAATAACGGACATCCAATTTAAATTGGATGTCCGTATTTTATTATTTTACAATATCGGAATCATTGAACGGATCGCCGCACTCAGCGCAGAATTTAGGAGGATTTAACGGATCTTCCGGTTCCCAGCCGCACTTATCGCAGCGATACAGCGGCGCTCCCGCCGGTTTCTGCTTTCCGCACTCGGCGCAGAATTTTCCTTTATTTATCGCTCCGCAGGAACAAGCCCAGCCGTCTGCGGCAGGTTTGGATTTTCCGCACTCGGCACAGAATTTGCCTGTATTCTCAGCGCCGCATGAACATTTCCAGCTGTTCTTGGCTGCCGGCTTCGGTTTACCGCAGTTATTGCAGAATTTTCCGCTGTTTGCAGTTCCGCAGACGCACTGCCAGGTATCCGCTCCGCCTGACTGCTGCTGGGCTGCCGCCTGCTGTGCGGCGCCCATTGCGTACAAATTCTGAGCATTCATTCCTCCTGCCTGCGAAGCAAGATTCATGCCAAAAAATCCCATTGCAGCTCCGCCTGAATTACCAGCTGCCGTTTTCATTGCTTCCGCCTGAGCCTCCGCCATAAGAGTTGCCGCATTGGACGGATCTCTCAGCCATGCCTTATCCTCATACTCCTGGATCTTTTTAAGATCTCCGTCAGGTATTGTCGCAGAATTTATAAATACGCCCATGAGGGTAATTCCTCTGTTGTCCTCCCACCTTGACGACAGAGCCTTGCCGAGAGCGTCCTTTACATAAGCGTGACCTCCGGCAAGCTGATCGTATCTGATACCCTGCGCCGAAAGCTCCGCAAACGCCGGATTAAGAGCGTCCACAAATTCGGTTCTTATCTGACTGTCCAGAGTTGTACGGTTATATGTACTTGAAATATTTCCGCACACGTTAGTATAAAACAGTACGGGATCTGAAATTTTAAATACATATTTTCCGTTGCACCGCACGCTTACAGTAAAGCTTCTGCCCAGATCCTCATACTTCATACGGAACGGAACAGGCGACAGAGTACCGAAATTGTTATCCATAATTTCCTTCATGTTGAAGAAATATATTTTCTGATCTCTTGCCGCATCGCCGCCGTGCTTTATCCTGTCCCACATATCCCTGAACGTATTGACAAGCCCTTTGCCGAAGCTGCTGGAAAAGATACTTGGCGACTCGGAAGAATTATATGTATAAATACCGGCTTCTGTTGCAATTTCAGTTATCATGCCCTGCTCGACCATTATCATAGCCTGACCTTCGTTTACAACGATCTTGCTTCCGTCGGAAATCACATTTTCATTTCCTTTTGTATTTGAAGAGCGCTTTCCTGTCTGACGCTTTGCTCTTACGACAAGAGCGTCCGCCGGCATGGATTCGCATGAATAAAACTCCAGCCACTGATCTGCCATTGTTGACGACGCTGCCGTCAATGCTGCTTTAAGTATACCCATAAGTAAAACTCCTTTCGGGTGACCGTCCCGTAATTTTATGCTTAATACCGCATAAGTTGCCTTAATAAAATAATTATAGCATAAAATCGTGAATTTGTCTACAATATTATATTAATTTGCCTGAAAAATTTTTCATTTATCAGGTAAATCTTTTCTTGTCCGAATACCATAACCCGTATTCGGTCAATTTTTCTTCCAGTTCCTTTTGACATTTCTCGCCGAAGTTTCTTATTTTGTATACATCGTCTCTTGTGTTAAAGGCTGCGTCCTGTATATAGACGTATCCTGCACGATTAAGAGCGTTTACCGTTCTTGCGGATAGTCCGCAGGCGTTTATTGGTATCAGCGAATCCATATCGATATCAGAAAAGCTGATATGATATTTTTTCATAATACCGTACAATATTTGTTTATATTCTCCGCTGATATAATATTTATTGAGAATATTGTTTAATTGAACGTATCCGAATCTTTGCACTTCGTAAATATAATAAATTTCGTTTTCGTGCAGGCATTTAATAAAATGCCCCGGAAGATCGCATTCGCTGACAGTTATCGCATTGATAACCCCTGCGCTGAGAATATTTATATTGTCGACTTTTTCTATCGTCAACCGCTCTTTCAGAAATTCAAGCAATTCGCTTTCTGAAAATATTTTGTCCATTTCCTGAGACTTGACCTCAAGTATTAAATTCAACTGCATTTTTATTTCCTTTGAAAAGTTATTTTTATTAACTTAATTATTTTGCCTTTCATATTTATTATTTAGCGTTCGGAGTATAATATTTATGACGAACTTTCATTTTTACATTCATTCACCATAAATAAAATAACCTCTTCCAATGTCGGCTTTCCATGTTTTGCAGGAATTTTACGCCAATATGCCTTTACGTTTTCATTGTCGCTGTTCCAGCCCTCGTCCAATGCGGCTTGAATATCACGGCGAACCTGTGCAGCGCTTACGCCGTTTTTTACAGCGATATCTTTAAGTATTTTTTTTAAATTCATTTAAACAAGCTCCATTATTTTGCTTTCGGTTTTTATATTCAAAAATGCACTATATTATTAATGATAATTTTGAATATATTATTTGTAACGAATATGATGTAAAATAATATTATAAACTTTTTAGGAGTGATAATATTGTTTGAAATAAAAAAACCTTCTTCCTCAAATAAAACAGTACGTATGCCTGACTCGCTTATTGAAAAACTTGATAAATTAGCTGCTAAAAATGATATTTCATTTAACCAATTAGTGATACAATGTTGCGAATATGCCATTTCACATTTAGACCAACCAAATAATGACAAATTAACAATATAAACATACATACATTGGTTTCTTTTCTATTATATCATATTGCAATTAAATTTGCAAGTAATTATTAACTGCAATTTTAAGTATATTATTCGTGGTTAAAATAAGGTAAAATAATATTATATCATAATTATAATTTACAGAGGTAATAGATATGTTTGAAATTAAAAAACCTTCTTCATCAAATAAAACAATTCGTATGCCTGATTCACTTATTGAAGAACTTAATAAATTAGCCGCAAAAAGCGATATTTCTTTTAACCAATTGGTGGTCCAGTGCTGTGAATACGCTATCGAACATTTGAAACGTGAAAATTAAAGGAATGACTTATTATGTACTCAAGAATAAGAAACCTCAGAGAAGATAAAGACATGAATCAAACACAAATGGCTAAAATGTTAAATATCTCTCAAACTGGATATTCCAAATATGAAACAGGCGAAAATGATATTCCCACAGAAATATTAATTGCTCTTGCAGAATTTCATAAAACAAATGCTGCGAAAAATCCGCTGAATTTAATTATTATTTTTTTCATTATAACACTCCTTTATCATATTTTTTGGCAGTTATATTATATCACTTTTAATAAGAATTTATTATTTGTTGCAGTGAAACCCCGTGTTGTTTGCAGTGAAATCGAAAATTATCAGAAAAAAAGCGCCCTGCAAGTTTTTTTACTTACAAGACACCTTATATTTCTTTAATTTTTTAAACAAACAGAATTATATCGATGGAAAAGATATTGTCATTATGATTTATTTCCATATATCCGTTATTCCGTTTTACTACTTCCTCTATATTTTTCAAGCCGAAACCATGATTCGATTTATCGCTCTTGCTTGATTGGATTTCTCCATTTTCATAACAAATTTTTGTTTTATAAGTATTGGTTTCTTTTATTATCAATCTTCCCTGACTATATACCAATTTAAAATAAAGTTTAGAATTTCCATCGTTCTCATTAAGCGCCTGAACAGCGTTATCAAGAATATTACCTAAAATCACAACCAGATCATTCACATCGATATCCAATGAAGGCGGAACGGCGATTTCGGTAACAATATCTGAATCAGAAATTAAATTCAATTTATAGTTTATTATACTGTCCGCTATAACGTTTCCTGTATTGCTGTAAACTTTTTCAATTACAAGTTTATCAGTAAGATTATCAATAAAGTCACTTAATTCATTATACATATTCTTATTAATCAACTCCTTCATAGAAATAAATTTGTTATTGATCTCATGGCGGAATTTTTGCAGGTTTTCATTTGTTTCCTGCATCAGAAGACATTGATTATAGTACATCTCTTTTTCTTTACTGACTATTGCCGCCTCCTTCTCTTTAGCATAACTCTTTGCCAATGAATTATACAGGAAAAAGGTCAATAAATTTATCAGGAAGATAATTATTGTCGATAAAATGACCTGAAGCTGCGTTGAATTTTCATTATCCACAATAAATATTTTTATTACAAGAGTCGATATCGGAATAAACAGAGTTGCCATCCACTGTAAAATTGTAACCGTGTCGTTTCTTTTCAACGCTTTTATGTTATAAAAGATCAGCGTTTCCAGATAAGCGATTATTCGCATAATTACAAGACCCGTAGTGTTATTGTAATATCCGCTGTTAAAAATCGGGAAGTTAAAATATCCGGTCACAGCGCAGACTATTACCTCTGTTGCGAGCATAAAAATATAAAAGAAAATTACTACAAACATTCTTTTTCGTATTCCGGAGCTATAATTCAAAGTAATAACATAAAGGGAAATCAGATTAACTACCGTTGCCAGCGCCGGAATGTCCCAGACCAGATACATGACGCCGGCTGAAATAAAATATAATGCGTAAGTTGCGATTATATGCCATTTTGGTTTTACAATTTCATCAAAAAATGCCGACATGAATCTATGTATAATGGCGAGTGTAAATAAGTTTGTTATAAGATAAACCAAGGTGTATGCGTCAAAGACCATAGAATTTACCTCCGTTTTCCAACATTATCTGTATCTTAAATACGTCCTCCCTCCTGTTGTCGGCAATGGGAATTTCGTCGTGGTTTGTCATAATTATTTTTTTAATCTGAAAACACTTTACAAACCTGTAATTCACCAGATAACTTCTATGGGGTATAAAGAAGCCCTTTTTCTTTAACTGCTGCGCTATCTTATCAATCGAACCGTAAAAAGTTTCGGATTCGTCCCTGCTGATAAATATAACCTGTCTGTCTTCGCTTTTGAAATACAGGATCTTATTGATATCCACAAAAAAATTATCCCTGTTTATTTTATATTTGAAAACATCTCCCTGCTGACCATATATTCGTGCATATTTTGTGATTACATTCATGATTTTGCCTAATGTCGCAGGTTTTTCTATAAAATGTATCGGTCTGAATTCAAACAGTAATCTGTCGTACCCGTTTTTTCCTGAAATAAAAGCTATCTGCGTAGAATCGTCGCATAACTCGTCACGAATAAAGCGTCCGACGTCGATACCGTTGTAATGGTATAATTCTATGTCGAGAAATATCAGATCATACTTCTGGTTATTTTTCAGTTTTGAAATCAGACTTTCGCCTGAATAAAAGATCTCAATTTGTAAATTAATCTTCATTTCTTCAGAACACTGCTGCAACAAACGTTCTATCTGTTCGCATATCGCTTCTTCGTCGTCTACAATTGCAATTCTTATCACATAAACCACCTCTATCTTATATAATACCATATTTTGACATTTAAATCAATAAAAACATAAAAAAATTAATAGTTTTATTAAATCTGAACAATCAGAGCGTGAAAGAGGGGATTCAGTTAACTAAATTTGGGCAAAATGCAGAAAAAACAGCGGAAAGTGTTTCATAGAAGTAAAGCACTGTCCGCTATTGTCCATTATTCAGTTTGTCAACAGTCTTACTGAAAATTTAGTTTATTATAAAAAATTATAATTTCTTTATCATATCTCATTTTATTATAACCTGATTCAGGTTAATCTGGTTCAGGTTAAAAGTCAATATTCTGAAACAAATTTAATTATAATAATTCAAGAATTTATTTCAGCTTTTATTCCGCTAAGAATATTTGCAGGCGGATTTCATTTCAGTACGCCATTCAGATGTTACATATTTTCATCATGCTTTGTAGCAACAGTTCTTTTGGCAATGAGGTATTTCAGCATTCCGCTGCTCATTTACTGCTCGCTATACTATATTTCCAGTATCATAATATTAGTTTTTTCACCTGTTGAAGATAAGAATAAACCTTTGGATCAATTAGAGAAAAAAATTTACAAAAAGAGAACCATAATTATATTCAGTATAGAAAATATAGCAATATTGATTTTTTATTTTGCAAAATTACAATTTGCAGTGCAGAGCATTATGACTTCAACAATAGTTCTATCATTAATGATTATCTTTGGGCTTATAAAAAATAATAACCTGTCTTCAAAAAATAATCAAGCATAATTCTAACATAATCAACAGCACACATTAAGATCCTGTATTTCAGAACCTGTGTTCATAGAATAAGAAGAACGCCTTCTCTATGAACACAGGTTCTTAATCTAACAGAATCTCCATACTTTTGAAACGGCTTATATCCTGACCCGTATAGACGATCTGCATCATTGCCTCGGTAATATCCTCCGCAATTCTTTTTTCTTCATCCGGAGTATGTTTCGGAATATTGCAGATCACCATTGCTCCGTTGTTCCGTACTTTTAATACAGCAGCTAAGCCATTTTCCGTCTCTGTTTCATTAATGACATCATATTCTGAACGCTCCCAAAGCGATAATTTATCATTTTTCTTAGCCATAAAACCAGCTCCTTTCTTTTAATTTTATGTGACAGTGCCAGTACTATTTGACATATTTCTACATTTTATTTTGTCATTTTCAGCATCACGTAAACATACAATAAAATCGGAGGTGGTAAAATGAACGAATATCCGCTGAATATTCCTGCTGAAATTGACTATGCACGGAAGTGGGCTTTTTCCCGAAATCCTGCATATTATAATTTTGATAAAATCGGCGGCGACTGCACAAATTTTGTATCTCAATGTCTGTATGCAGGCGGCGCTGTAATGAACTATACCCGTGATACAGGCTGGTATTACAACTCTATACATGACCGTGCCGCCGCATGGACAAGTGTAGAGTATTTCCATAGATTTATCATGAATAACAGAGGCGTCGGACCATTTGGAGAAGCTGTTTCTATCAACCGGATAAGTCCGGGAGACATTATACAGCTCGGTTCGGACAGCCGTTTCTATCACAGTTTGTTAGTCATAAATGTTCACGACGGAGTGCCTTATGTAGCCGCCCACACCTTTGACGCATTCAACCGACCGCTGACTGCTTATGTTTACGATAATATTCGCTGTTTGAAAATAATCGGCACACGAAAGAATTCTTGATTCCTCAGTTATATAAAAACCTGTCTTCATAGGATAAGATGCATATCTTTTTATGAAAACAGGTTTTAAGAATAAAACCGTCACAAGTGCAGACAATGATATCGGAGGTGACGTATGAATAATATTGAAATGCCCGTGGGACTCGGCATGGCTCTTGCAATGAATCCCGAAGCTATGGAAAGATTTTCATCGCTTTCAGATCGGCAGAAACAGCAGATAATCAGCGGTACTCATTCTATAAAATCACGCAGAGAAATGCAGCAGTATGTTCAGAATATAATAGAATCATACAATCAGAACCTGTCTTCATAAAATATGTGCACAGATTTCTGACATAAATGCAGCGCCGCACAAAGCACGCCTGACGGCTTTATGCGGCGCTCCCGATTATTGTTTTTATTTCTATGAATAAAATACGCCGTTTATCGTACACTAATCACGAGGTGATAAACATGGCGAAAAAAGGAATGAAAAGACCTGAATATACTCATACTCAGCTGAAAAATGACGTATCTCCCGTACCTGAAATTCAGGGAAAGGCCAAGTCGGGAAAAACTCATGCAAATCCTATAATTGCGGGAACATCAAGCGCCTCGCAGAAAGTGTGGCATAATAAATCCTACTCTCATGAAGTTCCGATATCTTCTGCATATCGAACTATTGATAACGATCTTGCAAGAGATAATTTAGAGAACGATATTCCTGCGGCAGACTTGCAGGATCAGTGAAAAACAACGCCGTTTGGAACACGTTCAAACGGCGTTGTTGTTATGGAGGAAATCATATGAAATCAGTGTGGCAGGATGACACAAAATTACCCGTTTTTCCGGAACTTGAAAATAACGTTAAAGCGGATGTTCTTATAATCGGCGGAGGAATAACAGGAATTCTCACAGCATATTTTCTGCATCAGAACGGAGTGAAATATATTCTTGCGGAAAAGAACAGAATATGCTCTGGTACGACTCAAAATACAACGGCAAAAATAACTTTTCAGCATGGACTTATCTATCAGAAAATTCTTAAAAGCGCCGGAACGGAAGCTGCTCGGAAATATTTGGAAGCTAATAAAAAAGCCTTTGATAAATATGCGGAAATGTGCATAAATATTAAATGTAACTATGAAATAAAAGATAACTTTATATATTCCGTAAATGATCGGAACCAACTTGAAAACGAAATAAATGCGCTTGACAAAATCAGCTGTAATGCAGAGTTCTGTGAAAACCTGCCGATACCAATAAATACAGTCGGAGCGGTGAAAATCCCAAATCAGGCTCAATTTGATCCGCTCAAATTTATTTCATCTTTCGCAGGAACGCTAAACATCTATGAAAATACTTTTGTACGTGAAATGGCAGGCAACACGGCAATCACTGATAAATGCAGAATCAAAGCCGATAAAGTAATAGTTACAACTCATTTTCCTTTTATTAATAAGCATGGAAGTTATTTTCTTAAACTTTATCAGCATCGTTCATATGTTATTGCTCTGGAAAACGCTCCAGATGTGAACGGAATGTACGTTGACGAAAATCATACAGGATTTTCGTTCAGGAATTACAAAAATTTGCTGTTAGTTGGCGGAGGAGGTCACAGAACAGGCGAAAGCGGCGGAAACTGGAATAAACTGCGTAACTTTGCAAAGCTGCATTATCCAAACGCTGCCGAGAAATATCACTGGGCGGCTCAGGACTGCATGAGTCTTGACGGAATACCGTATATTGGTAAATATTCAGGCAATACGCCGAATCTGTATACGGCAAGCGGATTCAATAAATGGGGAATGACAAGCGCAATGACAGCTGCAATGATACTAAGCGATATGGTTATTGACAAACACAATGATTTTGCGGATGTTTTCAATCCGTCCAGAAATATCATTAAACCGCAGCTTTTCATAAACGGCGGAAAGTCAATCAAGAATCTGATTACTCCCACAGCAAAAAGATGCCCTCATATGGGATGTGCTCTTAAATGGAATTCTGCCGAACATTCCTGGGACTGTCCATGTCACGGTTCACGATTTGACGATACGGGAAAGGTTCTTGATAATCCGGCTAACGGAGATTTAAAATAAGTGAAAAGTCCTAACCGGGCTTTGAGGAATTCATATCTGATATTTCTGAGATACGGAATAGCATTATACCGGCATTACCGGATAGTTTGCAGCAAAGGCAAATAAAAAGGGAGTGATGATATGAAGGATTACTGTATGTATCTGCGAAAATCAAGAGCTGACGTTGAAGCGGAAGCCCGTGGCGAAGGGGAAACTCTCAGCAGACATCAGAATATGCTCCTTGAACTTGCTGAAAGGCAAAACCTGAATATTATAAAAATATACAAGGAGATAGTAAGCGGAGACAGCATAGCCGCACGTCCGCAAATGCAGTCTCTGCTTGCCGATGTCGCCGAAAAAAAATATGCCGGGGTTCTCGTTGTGGAGGTGGAACGTCTTGCAAGAGGCGATACTATAGATCAAGGCATTGTCGCCCAGGCGTTCCGTAATTCTTATACAAAGATAGTTACGCCTGCTAAGACATACGATCCAGATAACGAGTTTGACGAGGAATACTTTGAATTCTCATTATTTATGAGCCGCCGTGAATACAAAACTATCAATCGTCGGATGCAGGCAGGCAGACTTGCATCAATAAAAGAAGGAAATTATATCAGCGCCGCCGAACCATACGGTTACAGGAAAATCAACCCTGAACCTAAAGTTCATACGCTTGAAATAATTACAGAGGAAGCTGAGATAATAAAACTGATCTATAAGATGTATCTTGACGGTCACGGTGCGAAATACATAGCCAACGAGTTGAACCGCATGGGTATCAGCCCCCGGAAAAGTCAATACTGGGAATCTCCGAGTATTAAAAAGATACTTACAAATCCGCTGTACTGCGGTAAAATAGGCTGGAAAAGCAAATCTAACGGCAATACGCTTTACAAAGGACTGCACCAGCCTGTTATCAGCGAAGAGATATTTAATGCCGTTCAGCAGAAGAAAAAAACAGATCCGGCTGCACAGCTTCACCCGAATGATACTCTGCTTAATTATTATCATGGGATAATGTACTGTAAAAATTGTACTCATCAAATGAAACGCAGATTTATCGCAAACAGCGGTCACGAACATCTGCTTTGCGTTTACCAAAAATGCAGAGGGAAAACGGTAAGCTCCGCATTTGATGCAGTTGACGAAGCAGTGCTTGCGGCATTTCGTTACCGTATAAAGCGTTTTCAGGAACTTAAAAAAAAGGCTGTTGTAAAAACCAATAATGAACCCGATAAAAGATCAGCCCTTGAATCTGAACTTTCAAAGGCAAAACGTCAGCTTTCACGTATGTATGATCTGTTGGAACAGGAAGTTTACGATATCAATACCTTTCTCGAACGTTCCGGAGCAGTAAACGAGAAAATAAAAACACTTGAAGCGGCTGTCAAGGAAATATCAGACAAGCGGGATCCGCCTCAGTTATCCGCTGATAAAGCTATTGAAGGACTTAGAAGCGTTATAGAGAATTTTAATTCATCCTGTCCTGAAGAAAAGAACAGACTGCTCCATTCGGCTGTACGCAGAATATATTATAATAAAACAATCAGAATGCATAAAAATAAGCAGGATTCCGACCTGTCACTTAATGTGGAATTTTTATAAACGCAATAGAGTCAAGTACAAAATAAAAGCCGGCAGTTTCTTGCTGCCGGCTTTTTAGCGATTACTATGTTCATGTACAAAACTTAAATAATTTCGTTATGAGCTTTTGCTTGTTGTTCTTGTTATTGTAAATTCAGTATGCTGAGTAATATCTTTACCCGGATTCTTTTCATCCTTCTTTACAATGTGCATAGAAAGCCTAACGTCGCTGAAACTGTCCATCACCTGCGCCAGTCTGTAAACAGTTTCACGAAGTATCTCTTTCTGATTGGACATATATATTCTTCCGACAGACGTATCCGGATTACTTTCAAACAGCGCAAAAAGCAGACTGAGAATATGTTCACAACAAGTCGGCGGCTCAACAGGAGAATTCATCCTGAATTTAAGATTTATCGTACCGTCCGGCGCAATAAATTCCGCAAGTACATAATTTTCCGCATATCGGCTGAAAATTTCGATAAGAACCGCATTTTTCATGTGGATCTCCGCATAATTTTTCGTTTCCATTTTATACACCTTATGCAAGAGCTGCCTTAATAATCTCTGCCTTGTCGGTCTTTTCCCATGCTGCACCCAGATCTTCTCTGCCCATGTGACCGTAGGACGCAAGCTTTCTGTACTGCGGCTTTCTCAGATCGAGCATTTCAATAATAGCCGAAGGACGAAGATCGAATACCTTTGTAACTGCCTCGGACAGCTTGTCCTCATCTACTCTGCCCGTTCCGAACGTATCGACAAGAACCGAAATAGGCTCTGCTACGCCTATAGCATAGGAAAGTTGCACCTCACACTTGTCCGCCAATCCGGCTGCAACAATGTTTTTTGCAATATACCTTGCAGCATATGCAGCGCTTCTGTCAACTTTTGTCGGATCCTTTCCGCTGAATGCTCCGCCGCCGTGACGTGAATATCCGCCGTATGTATCAACAATGATCTTCCTTCCGGTAAGACCGCTGTCTCCCTGCGGACCGCCAACCACAAATCTTCCTGTAGGATTAATGAAAATCTTTGTATTTTCATCAAACAGTTCTTTCGGAATTACGGGACGTATAACGAATTCTTCAATATCGCTGCGCAGCTGACTAAGATTTATATCTGCTGAATGCTGAGACGAAACAACAACGGCGTCAATTCTTACAGGTCTGCCGTCGTCATATTCAACAGTGACCTGAGTTTTTCCGTCGGGACGAAGATAACGCAGCGTACCGTCTTTTCTCACCTCAGTAAGTCGAAGAGCGAGCTTATGCGCAAGAGATATCGGAAGCGGCATCAATTCCGGTGTTTCATTGCAGGCATATCCGAACATTATTCCCTGATCTCCCGCACCATTGGAAAGACCGTCGCTTTCGTTGTTTTCCTCTCTGTATTCAAACGCTTCGTTTACGCCCATCGCTATATCTGCCGACTGCTCATCAATAGAGGTAAGAACAGAACAGGTATGAGCGTCAAAACCGTACTTTGCTCTGTCGTAACCGATCTCTGAAACTACCTGTCGTGCTATCTTGGGAATATCTATATCAGCCGTCGTAGTAATTTCACCCATACAGAGTATCATTCCGGTTGTGACTGCTGTTTCGCAGGCAACACGACCAAACTTGTCCTGTTCAAGAATTGCATCGAGGACAGCGTCTGAAATCTGATCGCATATTTTATCCGGATGTCCTTCGGTAACTGACTCCGAAGTAAAAAAACGTTTGCTCATTAAAAAACCTCCTGAAAATATAAAAACGCTCCGACCGGAGCGTTTCATTTTAATAGAAATCCTCATCTTCCGGGTAAACCGCAGGATTTAGCACCTTGTCTGATATACAGTCAGGTTGCCGGGCTTCATAGGACCTGTTTCCTCCGCCGCTCTTGATAAGGTTATATTTATATTATACATCACTTGCAGAATTTTGTCAATAGCTACAGAAAAATATATTTAAAAACCTATTTTTATTAGAGCGTATTCATATAAGTCCAAGAAGAATTTTTCTCAGGTATACAAGATCAAAAGCGTCTGTAGTGCCATCGTTGTCAACGTCGCAGGAATATACCGGCTTATGAACTGCAAGAACCGTCTTTGTACAATATACAAGATCAGCCGTATTCACCTTTCCGTCATGGTTTACGTCGCCCACAAGAATTGTTTCAGGAACGTAAGCGCTTTCTGCCAGTTCAGGGTATATAAATGTAGTAAATCCCAATTCTTCAGAGGGGGTATGAGATGTCAGAAACGTATCTGCCCCTTTCAGAAAATACTGGTACTTAACTTCTTTACCGCCATAACCGTCAAGATCGTCCCAGGTAAGATCAACAGCGTACCATTTTCCGTCTTCCATCCGGACATAATTCCACATATGGGCTTCATCGCTCTGATCGCTGAAATTACCGACAACAAGCACACACGGAATATCAAGGCTGTCACAGATAAGCTTAAAGCCTTCAGCATACGCTTCACAGACAGCTCCCGGCTCGACAAGGGCTCCCACTGCCGAACTTGCAAACGGCGAACCGATATCATAAAACGTATAAGAACAGATATAGTCATGAATACTTTTCAGCTGCTCATAACGTGTATTTCCCTCAACAGGGAAATCTGCAACTGTATCGGCAAGCTTTTGTTTATATTCCATTACGCCGTCCAAAGACCCATAATTTTTGTAATACGCAGGTGTAAAAGTTATCTCGCTTGCCTCAATGGTATAGTTCCCCTGTCGAATATTATGGGTAACGTTGTAGTTCTTTATATTGACGCCCATCTGCTCAAGATCTATCCAGAAAAGTTCAGGAATATCAAAAAGTGCGCAGTCGATCCCCGGACGGCAGTTTGAAAACAGAGTATTCCTGTAGATATTAATATCTTCATCTGTCATCGAGGAATTATCCAGAGTAGAAACAGTAAATTTTATAGGATTCGGCAGCTTAACCGTTACGGTTTCGACAGAAGGATTGATCAGCTTCATCATTTCCATGTAGACCTGAACGTTGTTTTCATCAAGAAACGTACCATAGTTGTAGGAATTTTCCGAGTAATTCGCATAAAAATTCGTTGTATCAAAATACAAAGCGCCAAGCCCGGAACTACTGTCATATAACTGTTCTTCTGCATAATATGAATTATTCCCGGCATAGCAGGTGGGTGAAACAGCCGTCATTCCGACGATAACGATGGAAACAGCTGTTGCTGAAAGCTTTTTCATAAAACGACCTCCTTTCCCAATTCACGCTGATATTTCTTTATATGACTATATTATATATAAAAAATCAATAATTGTCAATGCTTTTTATCAGCAAGAACGCCATACTGCTTTTTATGAAGAAAATAACAAAAAAATGCGATTTAAAACAATAATATTTGTTATATTGTCACTTGAAAAAAAAGCACTGATATGGTATACTTTAAGTTGGTACAAATCACAGATTTGATAATTCGGTTTGAAAGGTGATGTTCCGGAAATGGATTTATCTCAGATGAACAAAGAGCAGCTTATCTGCTTCAAGAATGAAACTCAGGCTCTCTACGATGATTTCAAAGCTCAGAAGCTCTGCTTGAATATGGCAAGAGGAAACCCCTGCAAAGAACAGCTTGAACTCAGCGTTGATATGCTCAGCCTGTTTAACGACGGCAATTTTGTCAGCGAAAACGGCATTGACGTAAGAAATTACGGAATGCTTGACGGTATTCCTGAGGCTAAAGAGCTTTTCTCAGATATGATAGGAGTTGACGACGACGAGGTCATTATTTTCGGAAATTCCAGCCTTAACGCTATGTTCTGGGCTGTTCAGACCGCTTATAATAAAGGTATCCTCGGCTGCACTCCATGGTCGCAATACGATAAGATAAAATTTCTCTGCCCAGTTCCCGGCTATGACAGGCATTTTAAAGTAACTGAATTTTTCGGGATCGAAATGATAAATATACCTATGACAAAAACCGGTCCGGATATGGACATGATCGAAAAACTTGTTGCAGAAGATGATTCCGTAAAGGGAATATGGTGCGTTCCTCAATACTCAAATCCTGACGGAATTTCATACAGCGACGAGACTGTAAGACGTTTTGCAAATCTTCATCCTGCCGCAAAGGACTTCAGGATCTTCTGGGACAACGCTTACTGCATCCATCATCTTACTGATAATCCTGTCATGATACTCAATATCCTGGATGAAGCCAAAAAAGCAGGAAACGAAGATATCGTCTATATTTTCGGCTCTACATCAAAGATTACTTTCCCCGGCGCAGGCGTTGCCGTAATGGGGGCAAGCAGGAAAAACGTCGAGGAGTTGAAAAAACATCTCGGTATCAGTATTATCAGCTACGATAAAATGAATCAGCTCCGTCATGTGAAATTTTTCGGAAGCTTTGAAAATATGTGCGAGCATATGAAGAAACATAAGGAGATAATTGCTCCGAAGTTCGAACTTGTATGCAAGACTCTTGAAAAGTACATCGCTCCCCTTGGAATCGGCTCATGGACTAATCCTGAGGGCGGATATTTTATATCTTTCAACGCTATGAAAGGATGCGCTAAGCGTATTGTAAAACTATGCAGCGAGGCTGGCGTTACTCTTACCGGCGCTGGAGCTACTTTCCCATACGGTATTGATCCTGATGACAGAAATATCAGGCTTGCTCCTACATATCCCCCTATGGAGGATCTCGAAAAGGCAATGGAACTTTTTGTTATCTGTGTTAAGCTTGCAAGCGCTGAAAAACTTCTCTCTGAAATAAAATAAAAAACAAGAGCCTGTGGAATCAATCCACAGGCTTGAATTTTTACATTTTATAATCAGGCATTCGCCTTAACCAGAAATCAGCTATTGCAAACTGCATTTAATATATAAGCGTTCATTTAATGAAAAGTACATTATTCAGTAAAACTATAATCTAATACGTCAGGCTCATATATGGTTTGAACATTGTCAAAAGAGATATCTTCTGTTATTATATAACTACGAATATTCTGTGATTCGTCATAACCAATATATTTCAAGAGAACTCCCGTTTCACAGTCTACATAAAAAGTAAATTTTTCAACACCAAGCTTCTGTCCATAATTCTCATTTGCTTTTCCTGAAATCACATAACATTCTCGTCCGGCATATTCCTCAGTGCCATCAATGTTCCATGCGTCAAAATCCGTTAAAAATCCAAAGGTCATTTCCTGAGGAAGTAAAGATGCACTTGCAAGATATGTATTAGTTACGTTAGCTCTGTAGTAATATCCGGGGGTTCCGTCTTCTTCAACAACAACACGCATTGAATCGTCTATCTGACAGTCATTTCTTCTTGAAATAACACTTTTCTCGTAACGCTCGGCTGTTTTGTCGGCATTATTAAGATAAACCATTGCATCGGAATCAGTAAAAGCCTCTATAGTACAGTCTTTGCTGCCGACGTAACTTACAGCATTTCCGGCAACTGCATCCACAGCGTTTGATACGCTGACTTCTGAAACGCTTGTGTATGCTCTGGAATTATTAAGGTCAGATTGGTAATCAATACACAGAACCTCGCCTATACCGTCTTAATAGAACATTTTTCCTGATACTGAATCATAATAATCGGATGTATTGAGCATTTTGTGCCATATTTCATCCTTTACCGTTTCAAATTTTATATCCCTGACGTTTATTTTGTCAGGAATTCCATCCGGCAGGTGCATTATTTTGATTGATTGTACCGACAGGAGTACTCATGTACTGACGATATTCAACATAATACTTAGCGGCGGGATCTGTAAAACTCAAATGATTCAGGTATGCACCTACGTGTATTGTAAAATATGTAGGAACAGAAGAAGAGAGACCTTGATGATCCCAATAATATTTGTTATTAGTATTTCCTGAAGCAACACATCTTGCATCACCATTAAACAAACCATTACCGGTAATATAAGAATATGAGTTGTTAACATTCACATTGCCGCAACCGTGAGCAATAGAATCATTATCTACCTCTCTTGTTACTGATGTTGCTGCTGTTGATGTCATTACGACAGTGTTAATTGTTGTTACAGTCATAGCTACAACCATAGCCACATTATATCACAGATAATAATAAAAAACAATAGTTTTCCAGAAATATTAACAAATTTTATTTTTTTACAAGTTCATAACCGCCTGTTTCATTGATCGTACATACTCCCCTACATACGGGGCAGCAGATTTGCCGTATTTTTCCAATAACCTGATAATTGCCGAGCCTACTATCGCACCGTCGGAAACAGCAGCCATTGCCTTCGCCTGTTCCGGCGTTGAAATTCCGAAACCGATCGCACAAGGAATATCCGTATTTTCACGAATGATCTTTGTAATATTTCCAAGATCTGTATTTATTTCACTTCTCACACCCGTAACACCCAGGCTTGAAACAAGATAAATAAATCCCTCAGCCTCTCTTGCGATCATAGCGATCCTCTTATCGGATGTCGGAGCGATAAGAGAAATAAGATCAATACCATATTTCTTCGCAGCGTCTGCAAATTCGCCTTTTTCCTCGAACGGAAGATCTGGAATAATGATGCCGTCCATTTCAGTTTCATGGCACTTAGCCATAAAACGCTCTGTACCATAGGAAAAAACTACGTTTGCATATGTCATGAACACCATAGGTATCTTAACATCTTTGCGAAGTTCCTTTACAAAATCAAAAATCTTGTCAGTGGTGATCCCGCCTGTAAGAGCACGGATATTAGCTCCCTGAATCACAGGTCCCTCTGCGGTGGGGTCTGAAAAAGGTATACCCAACTCGATCAGATCGGCGCCGTTTTCAGCAGCAGCACGGACTACTTCCGCAGTAGTTTCCAGATCGGGATCTCCGCAAGTTATAAACGGTATAAATGCCTTTCCGTCTGCAAATGCATTTTTTATTTTACTCATATATATCTTCTCCTCTGTATCTGGCAATTGCAGCACAGTCCTTGTCGCCCCTGCCCGAGATAGTGATGATTATAATTTTATCCTTATCCATTGTCGGAGCAAGCTTCATTGCATATGCAACGGCATGAGCCGACTCAATAGCCGGGATTATTCCCTCGACCCTTGACAAATATTCAAAAGCATTTACAGCTTCTTCGTCGGTGACCGGAACATATTCTGCACGTCCCATATCATGAAGATTTGCGTGCTCAGGACCTACGCCGGGGTAGTCAAGACCCGCTGAAATCGAATACACGGGAGCGATCTGACCATATTCATCCTGGCAGAAATACGACTTCATACCGTGAAAAATACCGATTCTTCCGGTATTTACCGTTGCAGCCGTCTCAAAGGTATCGATTCCCCTGCCTGCCGCCTCGCATCCGATAAGCTTAACGCTTTCATCCTGAATATAGTGATAGAAACTGCCTATCGCATTTGATCCGCCTCCCACGCAGGCAATAACCGCATCCGGAAGACGTCCCTCCTTTTCAAGGATCTGAGCCCTTGATTCTCTGGAAATAACAGCCTGAAAGTCACGCACGATAGTCGGGAATGGATGGGGACCCATAACCGAACCGAGACAATAATGAGTGTTGTCTATCCTTGATGACCATTCCCTCATGGCTTCAGAAACAGCGTCCTTGAGGGTTGCCGTTCCGGTGACGACCGGAATGACATCAGCGCCTAAAAGCCGCATTCTGTAAACATTCAGCGCTTGGCGAATCGTATCTTCCCTGCCCATAAAAACAACGCATTCCATATCCAGCAAAGCGGCAGCCGTTGCCGTTGCCACACCATGCTGTCCGGCGCCTGTTTCAGCAATGAGACGTGTTTTGCCCATTTTCTTAGCCAGAAGCGCCTGACCCAGAACGTTGTTTATCTTATGCGAACCGGTATGATTGAGATCTTCACGCTTCAGATAAATTTTTGCACCGCCAAGATCCTTTGTCATTTTCTCGGCAAAATACAGCAGCGAAGGTCTTCCGGCATACTCGTTCAAAAGCTGTGTAAGCTCCCGATTAAATTCCGGATCGTTTTTATAGTGATCGTAAGCCTCTTCCAGTTCGTTAATAGCATTCATCAGCGTTTCGGGAATGTACTGTCCTCCGTGAATGCCGAATCTTCCTTTAGATTCCATGTCTATCCGTCCTTTCAATAAATTGAATCCATAAATTCTTTCATTTTTTTAAAGTCTTTGTAACCGTCAGTTTCAATACCTGAGCTGACATCAATGGCATACGGCGCAAGCAGTCTGACGGCATTGCCTGCGCTCTCCCGGTCAAGACCACCGGCAAGAAAATATGGACGCTTAATATTTTTCAATAATTTGTGGTCGAACGGCTTTCCGCTGCCCATTCCGGAATCAAGCAGAATATGATCTGCCGTCGAATTTTCGGCACGTTTGCAGTCATCTTCGCTTTCAACTATAATAGCCTTTATAACGACTATATTCTCTTTCCGGAGGGCTTTGATATACTCCTCATTTTCATTTCCGTGGAGTTGTGCAATCTTTATCGTGCCGTTTTTTACAAGTCCGATAACATTGTTTATCGGTTCGTCAACAAATACTCCGACAGGAATTATCCTCTTGTCAAGGAGCTGCGTAAGTTTTGCAGTCTGTTCAGGTGAAATAAACCGCCTGCTTTTCTTCGCAAACACGTAACCAATGTAATCAGGGAGAAGCCTGTTTACATACTCAATGTCGATTTCCCGGCGAAGCCCGCACATTTTTACCTTGGTCTTCACTTATTATCCCCTCTCAACTCGGCAAGCTTTGCAGATTTATCAGCCGCACGCATAAGCGTTTCGCCGATAAGCACCGCATCAGCTCCGGATTCACGGAGAAGCTGTATATCAGCGGCGTCCTTTACGCCGCTTTCCGATACAAACAGGATGTTTCGTGGTATAAGCTCTCTCATACGGCGGCTGTTGCCTGTATCGACGGAGAAATCTTTCAGATTACGGTTATTTACGCCTATGATGCGTGCTCCGGCTCTTATCGCCATTTCCACTTCCTCTTCGTCGTGAGCTTCGACAAGAGCAGAAATGCCAAGGGAATCGCATACGGCAATATAGTCCGAGATCTGTTTTTCCGACAGGATCGAGCATATCAGCAGTACCGCCTTTGCGCCTAAAATTTTTGCCTCGTAGATCATGTACTCGTCTACGGTAAAATCTTTCCGGATGCATGGAATTGAAACTGTATCAACTATTTCTTTAAGATATTTATCGCTGCCGAGAAATCTCGTCGGCTCCGTGAGCACCGATATACAGGCAGCTCCGGCTCTTTCATATTCTTTGGCTATCTGAAAATACGGGAAATCCTCTGCAATTATTCCCTTTGAGGGAGAAGCTTTCTTACACTCGCAGATAAACGATATTTCATCGCCTCCTATTGCTTTTTCAAATTCAAAAGTTCCCTTTTGAAGCTCCTCCGCACGTCTTCTGATTTCACTGTATGATAGTACCGATTTTGCCGTTTCTACACGTTCACGAGCGGATGCCGCAAGTTCGTCAAGAATATTCATAATGCCACCTCAGCTATTTGAAACGTCAATGAAAGCGTCAAGAGCTTTGAGCGCTTTTCCGCTGTCAATAAGATTTCCTGCAAGAACAATTCCCTCTTCTATTGAATCTGCCTTTCCACCAATATAAATTGCGGCTCCGGCATTGAAAAGCACGGCATTACGCTTGTGATCTCTTATTTCTCCGCTGAGAATTCCACGTGTAATAGAAGCATTTTCAGCGGGCGTGCCTCCGAGAAGATCATCCTTTGTACAGCGCTCGAAACCGAACTGCTCAGGAGTGATAACATAATTCTTCATCCAGCCGTCCTTATACTCGCAAACCGCTGTAGGCGCACAAAGAGAAATTTCATCAAGCTTTTCAGTGCCGTAAACTACCATTCCCCTTTCAGAGCCAAGCTTCATGAGAACCTCGGCGACCGGTTCTGCCAGTGATCCGTCATAAACTCCGAGAAGATGATATTTCGGGCTTGCGGGATTGGTGAGAGGACCAAGTATGTTAAAAACCGTTCTGATGCCGAGTTCCCTGCGAATAGCTCCCACATATTTCATTGACGTATGATATTTTTGGGCAAAGAAAAAGCAAAATCCTGCTTTTTCAAGAAGCTCATGACATTTTTCAGGTTCAAGATTTATATTTCCGCCCAGCGCCTCCAGACAGTCTGCCGTTCCGCAGTCTGACGATGCCGCACGATTTCCATGCTTTGCAACGAGAATCCCCGATGATGCGATAACAAACGCAGAAGTAGTAGAAATGTTAAAACTATGAGCGTTATCGCCTCCTGTTCCGACGATCTCAAGAAGATCAAGATCGTTTTCAAACTTTGTAGCATGATCTCTCATAGCGGCGGCGCATCCGGTTATCTCGTCAATGGTTTCGGATTTTGCACTCTTTGTGGACAAAGCAGCAAGAAATGCAGCATTTTGTGTTGCAGTAGTCTCTCCGGACATTATTTCGAAAATTACCTGATATGCCTCGTCATATGTCAGATCCTGCTTGTCAACTATTTTGACTATCGCTTCCTTAATCATAAATCAAAACCTCCTGTATCAAAGTGAAATAAAATTACTGAGCATCGTTTTTCCGTCCGGCGTCATAATGGATTCCGGATGAAACTGAACGCCGTATATCGGAAACTCTCTGTGCTGAACCGCCATTATTTCGCCGTCGTCCGCCGATGCGGTTATTTTAAGACAGTCGGGTATGGTATCAGGATCAGCCGCAAGGGAGTGATATCTTGCCACCGGAGCGTTCTTCTGAATTCCCACAAAAAGCGGACAATCCGAGCTGAAATTTATAATTGACTGCTTTCCGTGCATAAGTTTTCGTGCATATGTCACAGTTGCACCGTAAGCAGTACAGATCGCCTGATGACCAAGACATACACCAAGCGTCGGTATCTTCCGGCATACAGTGCCTGCCGCTTCGACGATAATTCCGGCATCCTCCGGACGTCCTGGTCCGGGTGAAATTATGATCTTATCGGGTGCAAGTTCCTCTATTTCACTTACTGTCATTTCATCGTTGCGGATGACCTTTATATCAGGACAGATCTCCCCAACAAGCTGAAAAAGATTATATGAAAAACTGTCATAGTTATCTATCAGAAGTATCATACGTCCGCCTCCTCTGCTGATTTAAGAGCATCAACAACGGCTGCCGCCTTGTTTATGCATTCCTGGAATTCTTTTTCTGCAACAGAATCTGCAACAATTCCTGCTCCGCTTCTGACAAAGACCCTGCCATTTTTCTTATAGGCAATACGTATAGCGATACAAGTATCAAGATTGCCTGTAAAATCAATGTAGCCGATAGCTCCGCCGTAAATTCCACGCTTGTTGTTTTCAAGCTCCGCTATAAGCTGACAGGCTCTGATCTTTGGAGCGCCTGAAAGCGTTCCTGCCGGAAGAACTGCACTAACAGCGTCAAGGGCGTCAAATTCGTCTCGTATCTCGCCTCGTACGGTAGATCCGATATGCATTACGTGAGAATACCGCTCGATGCTGTGAAGCTTTTCTACCTTAACGCTTCCGAATCTGCTTATCTTTCCGAGATCGTTTCTGCCAAGGTCAACCAGCATATTATGCTCTGCAAGCTCTTTTTCGTCGGAAAGAAGCCCTCTTTCAAGCTCCTTATCCTCTTTTTCGGTCTTGCCTCTGGGACGTGTTCCTGCAAGCGGAAACGTATGAAGAACACCGTCTTCAAGCTTAACGAGGGTTTCGGGAGAAGCACCAGCGATCTCCACGTCAGTTCCCGAAAAATAGAACATATACGGCGAAGGATTGGTCGTTCTGAGAATACGGTACGTATTAAAGAGACTTCCCTCAAATCCTGCACTCAGGCGGTTTGAAAGTACGATCTGAAAAATATCGCCCTCTCTGATATAGTTCTTTGCCCTTTCCACCATAGAACAGTACTGCTCCTTGTTAAAAAGCGGCGTTACTTCGGTTGTAAGACGTCCGGCAGGTTCTTTTCTTCGCACGCCGTTCCTAAGAAGCTGCGCAAGCTGTTCAAGCTCAAATTTGGCTTTGTTATAGCCTGTTTCCGGGTCATCAAGACTCATATTGGCGATGAGAATTATCTTCTGACGAAAATTATCGAAAGCTATGACCTTATCAAAAAGCATCAGGTCAACATCCTTGAAATCTTCAGTATCTTCTACGCTGCTCCGGAGCGTAGGTTCAGTATATGAAAGAAAATCATATGAAAAATATCCCACAAAACCGCCCGTAAACGATGGCAGATAAGAAAACTTCGGACTTCTGTACCTGGAAAGGATCTCCCGTATCTGAATACTTGGATTTTCGGTTTTCATTTTTACATCGCCGACAGTTATCTCATTACCAACAGCTGTGATCTGCGTTTTCGGGTCAAAGCCAAGAAATGTGTACCTTCCCCACTTTTCATGCCCCGCTACCGACTCAAGCATATAGCAGTGACTGGAAATATTTTTAAGGATCGTCATTGCCTCGATCGGCGTGCATATGTCGCTGAGTATTTCGCAGCTCACTGGAAGAATGTCATAGCATCCCTTTTTCACAATTTCATTGACCTCTTTAAAATCAGGTAAAAATTTCATAACGCACCTCCATGAAACAGAAAAATAAAAAGTCCCTGACAGAAAAATCTGTCAAGGACGAATAAACATAATCCGCGGTACCACCTTGATTTACAGCAAAACGCTGTACACTTGCAGGATACAATCATATCCCCGATATTTAACGCACATCAAACGTTGCAGAATACTGCGAAATCGTACAAATACATAATACAATTCCTTTTCACTGCACCCTCAGCGGCCCATTTGCTGAACTGTTTTTCGCCCGGATCACAGCACCCCGGACTCTCTGAGCAAGCATATCCAGCTTTATCCCCGCATCATCGGTTTCTATGATTATTATATCACCAAACGAGCGGTATGTCAATAGAAAAAATAAATTTTTATTTTTAATTTTGATTTTCTTTTATCATTAATACTACAGCGTGAGCTGAAATGCCGAGCTTTTCGCCGGTAAATCCAAGTTTTTCTTCGGTTGTTGCTTTAACGCTTATCTGAGAAGCGTCGCACCCGCATACGTCTGCGATCTTTTCACGCATTCGTACGATATACGGTGCAAGCTTTGGCGCCTGAGCAATGATCGTTGAGTCAATATTACCGATAACATAGCCTTTTTCCCGGCAAACTGCACAAACCCTTTTCAGGAGTCCGGTACTGTCGGCATCTTTAAAGCTGTCGTCATTATCTGGAAAAAGATGACCTATATCGCCCAGTGCAAGAGCGCCCAGCATGGCGTCCATAACAGCGTGGAGAAGAACATCGGCATCAGAGTGACCAAGAAGTCCTGTTGTATGTGGAATCTCCACGCCGCCAAGAATCAGCTTTCTTCCCTCTGTAAGGCGGTGAACGTCGTAGCCATGACCTATTCTGAACATACTGTTTCTCCTCTCATTTTAATCAGCGTCTCCGCAAGACGTATATCCTCCGGCGTAGTGATTTTGATATTCGTATAATCTCCCGTCGTCATGGCGATCTTGCCGCCGATAGCTTCCACAAGCTGGCAGTCGTCGGTAAAATCAAGAGAATGCTCAAGAGCAAAGTCAATTCCTTCAAAGTAAAGCCGGCGCTTAAAAACCTGCGGCGTCTGCGTGATATAAAGCAGTTTTCTCGGCGGCGTATCGGTAATAAGTCCGTCTTCGACCATTTTTATCGTGTCCTTGACAGGAACGCCCAGGGCAGCTCCGCCGAAAACTCCGGCATCCCTTACAGCTTTTTCAATGTGTTCCGGACGCACAAGGGGACGTGCGCCGTCATGAATCGCTATCAATTCCGTATCGGCAGAAGCGCACCTCACACCATTTATAACGCTTTTCTGACGTGTGTCCCCGCCCACAGCGAAAGCTGTAAGCTTTGTGATTCCAGCCGCCTCTGCTTCAGCTCTGATTGCCGGAATATCTGACTCCCTGGCAACTATTATTATTTCCTTTATGCTCTCACACTGCTGAAACGCCTGCATAGTTACCCCTATTACAAGATGTTCTCCAAGCGGAAGAAGTATTTTATTGACGCCTCCCATTCTGGATGAATTTCCGGCGCAAACTATAATGGCTGACGTATCCATGTTAATTTTCCTTTCGTTTACAGATAATATTTCAGAACTGTCATAATGCGTTCCATATCGACAGGCTTGGAGATATGCTGGTTCATTCCTGCTTCCTTTGCCATTTCAACGTCCTCCGAAAAAGCATTGGCTGTCATAGCTACAATAGGCAGACTCTTTACATCGTCACGTGAAAGGCGGCGTATCTGTCTCGCCGCCTCGTATCCGTCCATTATAGGCATCTGGATATCAAGAAAAACCATGTCATAATATCCGTCGGGACTTGTAATTATTTTTTCGACGGCTTCCAGACCGTTCACGGCTGTTTCAACTGTAATACCGGTCATTCCGATAAGCTCAACGGCTATTTCACGGTTCATGTCGTTATCCTCAACAAGAAGAACTCTTCTTCCGGTGAAATCCGCCTTTACGCTCCTGACCGACTTCGGCGCATCATCTGATTTTTCTGCCTTTGGGAACTTGAATCCCAGAAGGAATTCAGTTCCTTTCCCAGTCTGACTTGAAAAGTTGATCTTTCCTTTCATTGCCTCAACGAGCTGCTTTGTAATTGCAAGACCAAGACCTGTTCCCTGACGCCGGCTTTCCGTGGAACTTCGCTCTTTTTCAAATTTTCCGAAAACGCTTCCGAGAAAACCGTCGCTCATGCCGATGCCGTCGTCTTTTACCGAAATATATAGATAAACGCTGTTTGTATCCTTGCCCCTTTTCTGCCTGACAGTAAGCCAGACATGACCGCCGGGCTTATTGAATTTCATAGCATTGGTAAGCAGATTCAGAAAAACCTGATTCATATGGACGGTATCACAGTAGACATCAGCGTCACGTATGCCTTTTATATCAGAAATAAAGGTCAGTTGATTATGCTCCATATCCTCTCTCACCATATCGCCGAGCGCTGAAAAATATTCGGTAAGGTTGCATTTTTTCGGTTCAATGGTAATATCGCCTTTTTCGATCCTTGCCATCTCAAGAATATCTCCCAGCATACGCATCAGGTTTTCACCGGAGATTTCAATTTTCTTGAAGCAGCCTTTTGTCTTTATAGGATTATGAACGAACCTCTGACCAATTTTTGCAAATCCGAGAATTGCATTCATAGGCGTACGTATATCGTGCGACATATTGAACAAAAAAGCAGATTTAGCCCTGTCTGCATCCTCTGCTCTTTCAAGAGCTTCTTTCAGCTGCTGCTGAAGTATTTCCACCTGTTTGTCAACAGGTTCTCTGTCACGCTTTGAAACAGTACTTTCAGCAGTTCTTCTTCCTTCAGGAGCAGCAGTAAACGCCATCGCATATCCCTCGCCCGTCTCCGGAAAATCTACCTCCGACGACTGAATGAGCAGCTTCTGATCGCCGATGGTGAAGGTTCTCTGCTTCGTGCTGCTCAGCAGCGGACAGTGAGGACATATATCATTTCCGCCCCCCATGAATTTATAACATAGTTCCCCCTTTTCAACATCCGGATAAACTGCCCGTACTGCGCTGTTGAAATAGAGAAGCCTGAATCCTTTGTCAATTATGTACATTCCGTTTCCTGCTTCAATGCTCATCTGAATTCCTCCTGATTTTTTTCACCAGTTTTATTATACACTATTAATATCTTTATGTCAACAAAAACAATTTCGTAATATCCTTCTGCTCGCACGAAAAATTAAACGGCAAGGAAAACAAGAGATTCATTATTTCTTAGAACTTATTCTCATAGGATATTGCACACAAATCCCATGAGAACAAATTCTTAAAAAATCTATTGACAAATATCTTATGGCATGATATAATAAATTTATCTTCGAGGGCAGGGTGAAATTCCCTACCGGCAGTGAGGACGGAACGTCCGCAGCCTGCGAACCTTGCAAAGGTTGATCCGGTGAAATTCCGGAGCCGACGGTTATGCCTGTTTATCAGGCTCAAAGTCCGGATGAAAGAAGACAGATAGTTACTGTATCTATACAGGATTTACTGCCCCGGATAATAACCGGGGCTTTTTGTTTGGAGGTACTATGGAACATATCGGCTTTATGAGGACTGCTCTTTCTCTTGCAAAAAAAGGAATGGGATTCGTTTCGCCAAATCCCATGGTAGGCGCTGTTATCGTGAAGGACGGCAGGATAATCGGCTCTGGATGGCATATGAAATACGGTGAACTTCATGCTGAACGCAACGCCTTTGCACAGTGCGATTTACAGAATACAGACTGCACAGGAGCTGATCTTTATGTAACTCTTGAACCTTGCTGTCACTACGGGAAAACGCCGCCATGTACAGAAGCAATCATTGAACATGGAATAAAACGTGTATTTATCGGCTCTCCTGACCCAAATCCGCTTGTTGCGGGAAATGGAGTTCGGATTCTGCGTGAACATGGAATAGAAGTAACAGAAGGCATCCTCAGAGAAGAATGCGACGCATTGAACAGGATATTTTTCCATTATATCACCACAGGACTCCCGTATGTGACTATGAAATACGCTATGACGCTGGATGGAAAAATCGCTTGTTATACCGGCGAATCAAAGTGGATCACAGGCGCTGAGGCACGCAATGACGTTCATGTTCAGCGGCTTCGTCATTCCGGAATAATGGTCGGCGTCGGAACTGTTCTCAGCGACGATCCTATGTTAAACTGCCGGCTTGAAAACGGAAGAGATCCCATCCGGATAATATGCGATTCAGCTCTCAGAACACCGCTTCACAGCAATATAGTCACAACAGCCAGAGATATTCCGACGATCATTGCAACAATTTCCAGCGACAGCGCACGCATACACGAATATGAATCATATGGCTGCCGCATTATAAAAACATCAGAGGAAAACGGCAGAGTCGATCTCCGTGAACTTATGACGGTTCTCGGACGTGAAAAGATCGACAGCATTCTTCTTGAAGGCGGAGCTGAAATGAATTGGTCGGCTCTTAAAGCAGGTATCGTCAGCAGCGTACTCTCTTACATCTCACCGAAACTTTTTGGTGGGGCGGAAGCTAAATCTCCCATAGGCGGTGAAGGAACGCCTTATCCGGACAATGCTTTTATGCTAGAGACCAGCGGGATAACACGGCTCGGAGAAGATTTTCTTATAGAAAGCAGGGTAAAGAATGTTTACGGGAATAGTTGAAGAAACAGGCTGCATCAGGTCGGTTCAGCGTGGAGCAGTATCGTCGTTTATCGAAATAAAAGCGGAAAAAGTTATTTCTGATACAAATATAGGTGACAGCATCGCCGTAAACGGCGTATGTCTGACGGTGACCGATCTTACCGGAGATACTTTCCGGGCTGACGTTATGAACGAAACCCTGAACCGTTCTTCCCTCGGAAGCCTCAGCCCTGGCAGTCCGGTAAATCTTGAACGTGCAATGGCTGCGAACGGACGATTCGGAGGTCACATTGTTTCAGGGCATATCGACGGCACAGGAACAATTTCAGATATAAAAAGGGACGGCATAGCTGTCTGGTATACGATCTGCGCTGACGCCGGAATTATGCGGTATATCGTTGAAAAAGGTTCCGTAGCAGTCGACGGAATAAGTCTGACAGTAGCCGCAGTTTCCGACTACGGTTTTAAGATATCAGTTATCCCCCACACTGCCGTACAGACAGTATTGGGATCAAAAAAAAGCGGCGACACGGTAAATCTGGAAAACGATATCATTGGGAAATACGTGGAAAAACTGATGTGTCCAAAGTCTGAAAATATTTCGGAAAGCCGGATAACTATGGATTTTCTGGCACAAAACGGATATTAAAGGAGGAATTTTTATGTTTCACTACAACACTGTTGAGGAAGCTCTTGACGCTCTGCGCAAAGGGGAAATAATCCTTGTTACTGACGACGAGAACAGAGAAAACGAAGGCGATATGATCTGTGCCGCTCAGTTTGCAACTACGGAAAACGTCAACTTTATGGCAATGCACGCAAAAGGACTTATCTGTATGCCAATGAGTATAGATCTTTGCCGCCGCCTGCGCCTGCCGCAGATGGTAGACTTCAACACGGACAATCATTCCACGGCTTTCACTGTTTCAATAGATCACGTAAAAACAACGACGGGAATCTCTGCCGAAGAACGTGGGTTTACAGCAAGAATGGCTGTTGCAGCAGATACAAAGCCCGAAGATTTCCGGCGTCCGGGTCATATGTTTCCGCTGACCGCAAAGAAGAACGGCGTCCTTGAACGTGAGGGGCATACTGAAGCTACAGTAGATCTTATGCGGCTTGCCGGTCTTGAAGAATGCGGTCTTTGCTGCGAAATAATGCGTGACGACGGCACGATGATGCGTTCCGCAGAGCTTCAATCAAAAGCCGAAGAATGGGGAATGAAATTCATAACCATTCGTTCTCTGAAAGATTACCGGAAATGTCATGATATCCTCGTGGAACGTGTGGCAGATACGAAGCTGCCAACGAAATACGGCGAATTCCGGGCTATGGGCTATGTGAATCAGCTTAACGGCGAACACCATGTGGCTCTGGTCAAGGGCGATATCGGCGACGGCAAAGATATTCTCTGCCGTGTTCATTCAGAATGTTTGACTGGAGACGCTTTCGGCTCTCTTAAATGTGACTGCGGACAACAGTTTGCGGCAGCTATGAACAGCATTGAAAAGGAAGGCAGAGGAATACTTCTCTATATGCGTCAGGAGGGACGAGGCATCGGTCTTATAAACAAGCTTCGTGCCTACGAACTACAGGACAGAGGCATGGACACGCTTGAAGCAAATCTTGCGCTGGGATTTCCCGGAGATATGAGGGAATACTATATCGGCGCACAGATACTGCGTGATCTCGGCTGCAAAACGCTCAGACTGCTTACAAACAATCCCGACAAGGTATACGGTCTCAGCGGCTTCGGTCTTGAAATAAAAGAGCGTGTTCCTATCCAGATGGACGCTACGGCTCACGACCTCTTTTATCTTAAAACAAAGCGTGACAAAATGGGGCATATCCTCAATTATTAATCAGAAAGGACAAAGCATTATGAATATTTTAGAAGGAAATCTTATCAGTAAAGAAGCAAAAATCGGCATTGTAGTGTCAAGATTCAACGAATTTATCACCGGGAAACTTCTTTCCGGCGCAGTTGACACTCTGCTCCGACACGGAGTAAGCGACGAAAATATCAGCGTTGCCTGGGTACCGGGAGCATTTGAGATTCCTCTTATCTCCAAAAAAATGGCTGAGACCGGCAAATACGACGCTGTTATCTGTCTCGGAGCTATAATCAGAGGAAGCACCTCCCACTATGAGCTTGTATGCAATGAAGCCGCCAAAGGCGTTGCACAGGTCTCACTGGAGACCGGAGTTCCGGTGCTTTTCGGAATCATTACAACTGAAAATATTGAACAAGCTATCGAACGTGCCGGTTCAAAGGCAGGAAACAAGGGCTCCGAGTGCGCCGAGGGAGCTATTGAAATGATAAACCTCTGCAAGCGCATCAAGTAATATGAATCTTATATTTGACTACGACGGAACGATCCATAATTCCATGAAAACCTATGCTCCGGCATTTCGCAGAACTATGCGGTGGCTGGCTGAAAACGGATATACAAAGCCAAAAAACTATACCGATTATGAGATAAGCTATTGGCTTGGATTTAATTCAAACGATATGTGGCAGAATTTTATGCCAGGTCTTGATAAAGAGATACGTGATACGGCACGCATCCGGCTCGGAGAGGATATGGCACGGAGGATAGAACTCGGTGAGGGTGAGCTTTTCAGCGGCGCAGAAGAAATGCTATCGCAGCTGAAAGAAATGGGACACCAACTCATATTCCTAAGCAACTGCCGTATACATTATATGGAACGACACAGGAGAGTTTTCGCCCTGGACAGATTTTTTGATTGTTTCTATTGCTGCGAGGAATACGGTTTTATCCCGAAGTATGAGATATTCAGGAAAATAAAGCCTAAGCATCCTGGTGAATTCATAGTGATAGGCGACCGTTTCCATGATATTGAAACCGCCGTCAGGAATGATCTGCGATCCGTAGGATGCGGTTACGGTTATGGATCTCCTGAAGAACTGGCGGCGGCTGATATCATCGTTGACAGTCCGCTTGAGATAATATCTGCGGTTACAAAGCTGACCGTATAATATGAAGGGAGATAATCATGAAAATCAAAAAGATGATCGCATTTCTCGCTGCTCTTACTCTAACCTGGTCAGCAGGTTCCTGTACCTTGCGTGGAATGGGAAGCAGTTCGGAAAGAACAGAAAAATCGAACAGCCGAAACGAGGATAAAGAGAACAAAAAAAGTTCCTCTGACGGCAAGAATCGTGATAAGGACAATACGCCTGCCGATTTCAATCCTATAAAGGATTCAAGACGGCTTGATACTGTAAGAAATCATGTCGATACGCTGATAGACGACCTTACTGTCGATTCAAATGAGGACGCCGTTCAGAATGATATTGATACTCTCCTTGCCGATTTCGATCAGTTATACGAAGAGTATACTTCTCTGACTATCCCATATTATCTTGATATGAACAACGACAGTCTTGAGGCTGATGCCGATGACGCAGCTGAAGATATGTATATCGCTGCCGAACTTATAACATTTGCTTTCTGCAAGGGATATAACAGCGAAAACTACGGAGATATGTTCACTTCGCTAATTCATGATGACGAAGTACTGGAAATGTATTCGGATATCTCTATGAACACATACAGGCTTGAAGGATACACCCGTGTCGAGAACTGGCTGAGAGATGAGAAGATCGACCGCTTTCATGATGCTGCTTACGATGAAGATATGGATGATGACGAGAAAAATCTCATATGTGCGGAGATACTTCTGGAGATCCTGAAAGAATATGACCAAGAAATGTTTTATGAACAATATTATCGGGACTATACTCCGGAAGAGATAATGGAACTCTCAGATGTTGTTAAAGAGAAGCTTCTTCCGGTTTCCGATGAAATAATAGGAGAAATCATGGAAATGGACGGCGGAATGGATATTCTGACGAAACCAAAGGAATTTGACGATCCGTTTGAAACGATCGCCGAATACGCCGGGGAGCTTTCTCCGGAAATCGGCAGTGCGGCACAAAAGCTCCTTGATGACGAAGAATACTCGATTTCCGACGGTGACGGCAGCTATAACGGTTCTTTTACAACATATCTTCCTGTCAGCAAAAAAGGCGTTGTCTATATCACAGACAACAAGGATTGCTACAGTCTGCTTACTCCTGTTCATGAATTCGGACACTATTATGCGCAGACATACGATCAGGTACCGACGTATCTTGCCACATCAAATCTGGATATAGCCGAGATACAGTCCCAGGGCTTTGAATGTATTTTTACACGTTTTTACAACGATATCTACGGAGATCAGGCTGACGCAATGTTTGCCGTTAAAAGCTATGATCTTGTAAACGCTGTTGTTTCAGGATTTGCGGTAGGCGAATTTGAATATACCGTGCTTCAGAACGCCGCTGCATTCACTCCGGAAGATGTTGTGAAATGTTGGGAAGATATCGCAGAAGATTCTTTACCCGGAGTTGAACTCTATATGATAAATCATGTTTTTGAATCTCCCGGATATTATATCAGTTACGCCGTTTCTGCTCTTGCAACCTTTGACATCTGGGAGGATTGTCTCAGCGATCCGGATGCCGCTCTTGAAAAATACGAGAAAATAGCTCGGATATCCTACAACGACAGCAGCTATGCATTCCGCTCCGCAACAAATGAAGCCGGCTTCAACGACGTTCTTAACGAAGATTATATCAGTGAACTTGCAGAAAAACTTATGGAATACGCCAAGGGAATAGAATAATAAAAATACAGGCGGAAATACACGTATAATGCGTGTTTTCTGCCTGTATTCTTTTAGTGTGCAGTAAATTTCTGTACCTCTGTCAGATGCTTCGTTCCGACTTTTCGTCCGATACGATAAACTTCACGTAGAACGTCCGGATCATGCTCAACACGTCCGACTGGAAGCTTTGTCTCCGGTGCAATTACAAGTGCACGTTTTTCATGTTCGGCTTTTCTGACGTATTTTAGCTCGCCATTATATATTTTATGTCTGTTTTCCATAATTTTCAGCAGCTCTGGATATTTCCTGTAAACGATTTTCAGCAGCGGCATAAGCTTATTTTTCTCTTTCGTATAGTCTCTCGGCTGAGTAAGTACGACCACATTACGGTCATATCCGGAATCCTCCATAAATTTCAAAGGTACGGAATCGGATATTCCTCCGTCAAGCATATCGTATCCGTCAACATTTACTATTTTCGCCGCCATAGGCATAGACGCAGAAGCTCTCAGCCATTCAAGTTCATGACTGTTCATAGTATCGCAGCGATGATATACAGGCTTTCCGGTCATTACATCAGTACACACGACGAAGAATTCCATTGCCGAACTTTCATATGTTTCAAAGTCAAAAAGATCAAGCTTTTCCGGGATCTCATGATAACAGAAATCCGCACCAAACATATCACCCGTCTTTATCAGTGACCTTACGCTGCAATACCGCTTGTCACGGCAGAACCTTGTATTATAGCGAATTGCTCTGCCCGGCTGGTTCGATTTGTAGTTGCACCCAAAAGCGGCTCCTGCTGAAACTCCGACAACTCCGTCAAAAACAACGCCGTTTTCCATAAACACATCAATGACGCCTGCCGTAAAAAGACCACGCATTGCTCCGCCTTCAAGAACAAGACCGTATTTCATGTGATCTCCTCCTTTTCACCCTTGTAAAGCAGTTTAAGAATAATCGGAACCAAAACAGACGATACAATTATAAGCAGGATGACCGAAGCAAAATATTTCGGATCGAGCATTTCTTCTGAAAGACCCTTTTTTGCTACGATTAGCGCCACCTCGCCTCTTGTCATCATTCCCACACCAACTTTCAGGCTGTTCTTGAAATCATACCGCATAAGCCTTGCCGTAAGTCCGCAGCCGATTATTTTCGTCAGCAAAGCAACAAGCACAAAGAAAACTGAAAACAAAAGCAGTGACGGAGTAAAGCCGCTGAAAGTAGTATTAAGACCGATGCTCGCAAAAAATACCGGTCCAAAGATCATGTATGAATTAATATCAACTTTTCTTGCAATATATTCTGAATCCTTGAGACTGCATAATATCAGTCCGGCGACGTATGCGCCCGTAATATCTGCAATTCCGAAAAATTCCTCGGCGGCAAAAGCCATGAACATACATACCGCAAGTCCAAGAATCGGGATTCTGCGCTGATGAGGATATTTTTTATCTATATACTTAAAAATATAATATGTAAGAAATCCAAGGCAAAAACTGAACGCTATAAAGAGAAGCGTATGAATAACTACGTCTGTAGGCTTTGATTCGGGATTTTTCAGTCCAATTACAAAAGTCAGCACAATTATTCCAATGATGTCATCAATAATTGCGGCGCTTGTTATCAGCGTTCCCGTAGAACTTTTCAAACGTCCCATTTCTTTGAGCGTCTGCACGGTGATTCCAACAGAAGTGGCAGTCATAATAGTACCGATAAATACAGCCCGGTAGAATTGCTCACTGCCCACTGCGCTGAATCCATAAAAACAGCTATATAAAAGCGTACCTCCTACAAGCGGCACAAAAACGCCGGCACAGGCGATAAGCAGAGCTTTCGGTCCTGTTTTAAGAAGATCTCTCATATTTGTTTCAAGACCCGCTCCAAACATCAGCATAACAACGCCTATCTCCGCAAGAAGTGAAAGATAATCGGAATTCCCTACGATCCCAAAACAAGCCGGACCGATAATTAATCCGGCTGCTATTTCTCCAACTACCTGCGGAGCTTTAAGCTTCTGAGCCACAAGACCAAAAAGTTTTGAACATACAATGATTATGGAAAGATCCCTGAAAAAAGCAATTCTATCCATTTTTAATCAACACTCTTTTCTATTTAATATATGAAAATGCTTGTTTTAAGCTTAAAACCGGAACAATCTTAATACCGTAGTCGTTCACGTCCAGCGCAGACATTGAATGCTTCGGTACTATGCAGGCGCTGAAACCCATGCGCTCGGCTTCACGGATACGCTGGGAAATGTGAGAGACAGAACGTATCTCGCCTCCAAGACCTATTTCGCCGAAAGCAATTATATCCTCACTGACAGGCTTATCCATTATTCCGGAAAAAAGAGCCATAGCCGCCGGAAGATCGCCGGCAGGCTCATCAAGACGAAAACCGCCTACAACATTAAGGTAAATATCCATAGAACCGGTATAAATTCCCAGACGTTTTTCCAGAACTGCCAAAATTATGCTCAATCTGTTGAAGTCAAATCCGGTAGCCATTCTTCTCGGTGAAGAATAGCTGGTTTTTGCCGCAAGAGTTTGTATTTCAGCTAGAATCGGACGACTTCCCTCCATAACACAGGCGGTACAGGTTCCGGAAACACCGTGCGGACGTCCGGCAAGCAGCATCTGGGAAGGATTTTCAACTTCCCTCAGTCCCCTGTCAATCATTTCAAAAACACCGATCTCATTTGTAGAGCCGAAACGGTTCTTTATCGCCCTCAGCAGACGATAACTCTGATGCCGCTCCCCCTCAAAATGAAGAACGGCATCAACGATATGCTCCATTACTTTCGGTCCTGCGATCGCCCCGTCCTTATTGACGTGCCCTACTATTATAATGGGTATTTCCTGCGTTTTTGCCGTATGCATAAAAAGATTGGCGCACTCACGCACCTGAGTAAGACTTCCGGGGCTTGACGGTATTCTGCCGATACTCATGGTCTGAATTGAATCAATGATAACGATATCGGGAGCAGAACCGGCAATGGTTGCTGCGATAGCTTCAGCGTCTGTAGCAGTAAGAATATAGAGATTTTCAGTATCCACTCCAAGACGCTGGGAACGCAGCTTTATCTGCCTTGCGGATTCTTCTCCGGAAACATACAGGATAGAATGATTTTCGCCTAAAAACTGACATACCTGGAGCAGCAGCGTACTCTTGCCGATGCCGGGCTCGCCGCCTAAAAGAACAAGAGAACCCTTTACAAGACCTCCGCCGAGCACACGATTTAATTCCGCCGTTCCGGTATCGTAACGGATGTCACTGTCCGATCCGATATTTTCAAGTTCCAGTATTTTATCTGAAAGGTCGGCGATATTCTGTGAAGAGGAGCGTCCGGCAATTGAAGGTATCTCCGGAGTCCCCTCCTCAAAGCTGTTCCAGGCTCCGCAGGAAGGACATTTTCCGTTCCATTTAGAACTTTCAAAGCCGCATTGATTACAAGTATATATTATTCGTGATCTTGCCAAATTTATCCCTCCGGTCAATCAAAAATTGATAAGGCAGTCTCGTCGCTGGCAAGATATTTTCTTCCGCACTCCATAAGACTTCCGGATTTTTCGTATCCCTCAAGGGAAATATCCGTCAGGCTTCCATACTTATCCACATCTTGCGGATTAATAGTGAAAAATACCATTTTTTCGTTGTCAAATCCGAATCTTCCATTAATGCCTAACTTTTCGCTTATCTCGGCGAGTTCTCCGTCACTGTAAACAAATATGCGGCATGAATCCTGATTGGAAATACCCTCGGAAAAAATAAGTTCCGGACATTCATCTCCGTTCATATCCAGAAGTTCAAAACCTGCCGATTCATATTCTCCCGATAGTTCTTTAATTTTGTTTTTGAATTGCTTCTTCATAGCGGAGGATGCTGCGTCATCCCAGCTTTCAGAGCAATATACAGCATAATCTATCGTATTTTCTCCAAATGTATACTTTCTTCCCACAGTAAGGGACGGCTGATCTGCAAAACTGTAAAATTTTTCATTATACTCCGCCTGAAGAACTTCTTTTTTGTCGATCTCATACCGTATAACCGCACCGGAAGCAACTGAATCCATGTTATTGTAATACGTCATCTCTGTCACAAACAAACCGCTTTCAATACGGCGGAATTCCCCCATAACGAAACCGCTGCCCTGAAATTCATTATTGATAATTCCGGCAGAGGGATAAAAATTAAAAAATCCATTATTTCCGTTCGTACCTATTTCCGTCAGAACGCCATCGTAATATGTATAAATGGTACAGACCGAATCTGCTCCGTCAGACGGAGAAATTATAAGTTCCGGAATACCGTCCGAATTAAGATCCCTCAGATCAAACATAGAACCAATGATCCCGTTGCTCTCCTGATAGTCAGCGGATTTTCTGAATTCCTCCAATTTTGCTTTATAGGGGGCCTGCCATTCAAAGGTTACGGTTTTCGGAGAAACAATTTTCTCCGCCTCTTTTTTCGATGAGTCGCTTTTTTTATCCGAACATCCGGATATAACAGCCGCAAAAATCATGAAAGCTGCGGCAGCATGAATTTTTTTCAAGCTAATTCCTCCCCCAAATTTGTGTGCATAATTATTTTACCACTTTTGTAAGTTCATGTCAATATTTAAAATGATCGTCGTGCGGCGCTGCCTTAAAAGTAAGGCGAAGTTTATTCCGAAAAAATGAATGAAGATTCCTATGAACACAAGCTCTCAGATCAAACCAAAATGTTCAAGGGCATTTGCGATACCGTCCTTTTCAATGGGCGTTGTTATGTACGAAACATATGGGTAAAGCTGTTCTGCGCCGCCCATTGCGATACTGTTGGGAACAGCCCGGAGCATCGGGATATCGTTCATACTGTCACCGATAGCGTAAGCATTTTCAATCGGTATTCCGAGCCTGTCAAGAATAAATCTGATACCGGTAGATTTGGAAAAACCAAGAGGAACATTTTCAAAAAATCTTCCGCCACGATCTATTATATCAAAATATTTTCCAATCTCAGAGCGAAATTTTTCTTCATCCGAACTGTCGTCAAGCCATACAACAAACTTGTCGAAAATAAAATCGTCATCATCCACACGTCCGGTAATATCTATGCCCGGATCAACGAAAACATCAAGAAAATTTCTGAGAGCGTCATTCATGGGGAGTTTATCATCAAAGAAATATCCGTTCCTGTCTTCGTAAACAGGAGTAACAAAGCATTCCCTCACGATCTCTGCAATTTTCCGGCAGAATTTCTGTTCAAGACGGTTATCCGAGACGACCTTACCTTCGTATTCAATATAAGTTCCGCAGCCGCAGACATATCCGTCAAAACCAAGTTCCCTCACACGGCTGCCGATATTGAAAGCAGTTCTGCCCGTATTTATAAAAGTCAGATTTCCCCGCCTCCTGGTTTCGGCAATAGCGTTGCTGGCGCTGTCGGGAATAATGCTTCGTTTATCTTCAGTCACAAGAGTACCATCTATGTCAAAAAAAATAACTGACGGCTTACTGTTATTATAAGGAATCATTTGCCCACCGACCTCCGCAGTTCGCCGATAAGTTCAATATCATCCCTGTTTACCTTAATATTTGCTTTACTTCTGCTTCCGTCAGGAAACTGAACGTTGATCTCTATTATACTGCCCTCGACAATCTTGTCCGAAATATTCTCCGCAAACTGAATAGCCTTTGGGTGATTGTTTCTGAAAATACCGAAGCAGCGTTTTAAATTCAGAAGCGACGCCGGATTAATCATAAAATAACCTCTTTTCTTTAGTACTTCTTCTTGTTTTTCCTATTCTGTTGATTACAAGCTGAGCACATATCCCTGTAAAAGCGCCTGCAATGCATCCGCAGACTATCAGAAACGGATAATAAGATATCACTGCAAAAGAACGCATAACAGCAATAGCAGCAGCAATCTGTCCGGTATTGTGCAGAACTGCTCCGATAATGCTGCATAACCACAGCCACCGGACAGGAATTATTCGTTTCAGCAGCAGCATCCCTGCAAGGCAACAGACAGCTCCGGAGAAACTATAGATCAGAGCTGAAAAATTTGACGCAAACATTGTTCCAAGGAGTACTCTTGCTAATACGATAAGAAACACCTCGCAGGCATTGTATTTATACACAGCGTATACTGTAATAACATTTGACAGTCCCAGCTTTACACCGGGAATATGCAGGATATCCGGAAATCTAAGTTCCACTATGAATATTATCAGCGCAAGTCCTGTCAGCAGTGAAAGCTCTGTAATTTTTCTTATCTTCATCACTCGTCTCCCTTATCGCTAAATTGTATCACAAGTTTGTGCGGCAGACATACTATAGGCGCATATTCAGAACGGAGCTTTCCCATTTTCATGCACGTCTTGTCAGGGCAGTCGGAATCAGAAATGAAAATCTGCGAGTTTTCGACAGTTACATCATTCCAGCCGCCTCCCGGATATTCTACCCGGAAGGTACGATCTGATTCGCTGTTAAGGTCAAAACGGTAAATTACTTCGTTGTCTCGGACGATCTCCACATAGTTAGCGCCTGCATTTTTTTCCGGATTTCCCCTGTCAGACCGACGCATGATAATAAATGAAGCCGCTGCCGATAAAATGAAAATCACAATTACAGCAGCAAGGCACAGCTTTACACCTTTAGTTATCCCCCAACACCTCCGCAGACATTTCTGTCAGATTTTCAAAAGCATACTCTTTACTTTTAGTATAAAAGATCTCCTTAGAGTCCGTAACAAGAATCATATCAAAATTCTTGTTTTTACTCCAGAATTCAACAGCACGTTCCTTTCCCATAACGAACAATGCCGTAGACATTGCGTCACAGTACAGACCGCTCTTTCCGATGACTGTAACTGAAACAAGACCGTTATCTGCAGGATAACCATCGGATGGATCCAGGATATGCCAGTATTTTTTTCCGTCATCTCCAATAAAAAAACGTTCGTAACTTCCGGAGGTAACTACAGCCGTCTCCCCCGTTTCAAGAACGCACATATCGCTTTCGGGTGCAAACGGGTCACGCACTGCGATTTTCCACCGTGAACCGTCAGGCTTTCTGCCGAGAGTCTGCACATTTCCGCCGAGACTGATAACCGCCGAATCAACTCCGTTTTCACGTAATATATCAATTACGGCATCGGATGTATACCCTTTTGCCAACGCTCCAAGATCAATCTGGAATCCTGCCGGAAGCGTGACTGTTTGTACGTCAACCAAAACTCTGCTGTAGTCAACATATTCAAGAGAACCGGCGATACTGTCTGCATCCGGTACGTGAAATTCATCTTCGGTGAATCCCCATTCCCGGAGCACACTGTACAAAGTTATGTCAAGTGCGCCATCAGTTTCATCGCCAAACCTGACAGCTTCGCCGATCAGTTCTGCCGTTTCTTCCGACACAGATACCGAAATGCCATTAGCGCTGTTGATACGCTGTATATCGCTGTTTTCCATAGTCACGGAAAATAATGATTCAAGCTCTGTTATTCTTTTTTCAGCTTTTTCAAGGGCAGCTCCGCCGTCCTCCCCATAGGCACGCATAGTCATGAATGTATCCATTGCAAACACACTGCGGTCTGTTGCTGAATTCTTATCAGGAGCAATACTGCGCTTTCCGCAGCCCGTCAGAGAGACAAAGCAGAGAAAACTTATTAAAATCGTTTTAAGCATATTAATTTTTAAAAGCAAGTGCCGACGCAAAAAGCCGGCACTAAAATTCATTCTACTTGACAAGAAGCGATTTTCCCGTCATTTCCTTTGGCTGAGGCAGTTCAAGTATTTCAAGCATCGTAGGTGCAAGATCAGCAAGAACGCCGCCGCTGCGAAGCTGTCCGTCAATTCCGACAGCAATAAGAGGCACCGGATTCGTTGTGTGAGCCGTAAACGGACTTCCGTCAGGTTCGTACATCTTATCAGCGTTACCATGATCGGCAGTGATAAGAGCTGCGCCTCCCTTTGCAAGGATAGCCTCCACCATACGTCCGACACACTCGTCAACCGCCTCAACAGCCTGTACTGCGGCATCGAAAATACCCGTATGTCCGACCATATCGCAGTTTGCATAGTTGAGAATAATAACGTCGTACTTATCGTTGTTTATAGCGTCTACAACAGCATCGCAGACCTCATATGCGCTCATTTCCGGCTTCATATCAAAAGTCGCTACATCGGGTGACTTGATAAGTATTCTGTCCTCGCCCTCAAACTGCTTTTCTTCGCCGCCGTTAAAGAAGAACGTAACGTGCGCATACTTCTGAGTCTCGGCTATACGAAGCTGTGTCTTTCCCGATTTACTGAGATATTCACCAAGAGTCATTGTGAGCTGCTCTGGAGGATATGCAACGGTAACGTTAGGCATTGCCGCATCATACTGAGCCATACAAACAAATTTAACAGGAAAAAATCCATTCTTTCTTGTGAATCCCGCAAAATCAGGATCAACAAATGCTCTTGTTATCTGTCTTGCACGATCAGGACGGAAATTAAAGAAAATAACACTGTCGTCAGCGCTGATCTGAGCGCCGCCCTCAATTACCGTAGGAAGCATAAATTCGTCCGTTACATCGTTTGCATAGGAATTCTTTATTGCCTGAACCGGATCAGCTTCGCTGATTCCCTCACCATAAACGAGAGCAGAATATGCTTTTTCAACACGATCCCAGGCATTGTCACGATCCATAGCGTAAAAACGTCCGCTGATCGTTGCAATTTTTCCAAGACCGATCTTGTTGAGTTCGGCAACGGTCTCTTCCATATATTCAGCTGCGGATGACGGAGGAACGTCACGTCCGTCAAGGAATGCATGGATATACACCTTGTCAAGACCGTTTTTCTTTGCCATTTCTACAAGACCGAAAAGGTGCTCCATGTGACTGTGTACGCCGCCGGGAGAAAGAAGTCCCATAAGGTGGAGAGCGGAATTCTTTTCCTTGCAGTTGTTCATTGCGTCAAGGATGACCTGATTGTTAAAGAAAGTTCCGTCTTTGATATCCTTGGAGATCTTAACCAGCATCTGGTAAACGATACGTCCTGCTCCGATATTGGTATGACCTACCTCGGAATTTCCCATTTGTCCGTCAGGGAGACCAACATCGAGACCGCTTGCTCCGATAAGAGTATGGGGACCTTTCATGTATTTATCTATATTAGGTGTTTTAGCGGCAGTGATAGCATTGCCGTAATCTTCCGGATTGTAGCCAAATCCGTCCATGATTATAAGCGCTACAGGTTTTTTTGACATTGTTAAAACCCTTTCAAATTAGATTTTTATGGATTAATAATCAGCCGTTTACAGCAGCCTGAACGATAGTATTGAAATCAGCAGCCTTGAGTGAAGCTCCGCCGATGAGACCGCCGTCAATGTTAGGCTTTGCGAGAAGCTCTGCACAGTTTGCAGCATTCATAGAACCGCCGTACTGGATAGTTACAGAATCAGCAGTTGCCTGATCGTAGAGCTTTGCAAGCTGAGCACGGATGAATCCGCATACTTTCTCTGCCTGATCGGGAGTAGCTGTAAGTCCTGTTCCGATAGCCCATACAGGCTCGTAAGCGATAACGACGTTCTTTACCTGTTCAGCAGTTACAGACCAGAGATCAAGCTTGATCTGACGTGCGATAACTTCCTCAGTAATGTTGCACTCACGCTCCCATTTAAGCTCGCCAACGCAAACGATTGGCTTGAGACCTGCATTAAGTGCAGCAAGAGTTCTCTTGTTAACTGTCTCGTCTGTTTCGCCGAAATACTGACGTCTCTCACTGTGTCCGATAACAACGTACTCAACTCCGAGTTCCGTAAGCATATCTGCGGAGATCTCGCCTGTAAATGCGCCGCTCTTCTCAAAGTGAACGTTCTCAGCGCCGATCTTTACGTTAGAACCCTCTGTAGCATTGATAGCTGTTTCAAGGTTTGTGAAAGGAACGCAGGCGATGACTTCAACGTTTCCCTCTGCGTTTGCAACGAGAGGCTTGATAGCTTCGAGAAGCTCCTTAGCCTCGGGTCTTGTCTTATTCATTTTCCAGTTTCCGGCAATAATAGCCTTTCTTGTTGACTTATTCATTATAAACGACTCCTTTTTAATAAACTTTACCAATTACAATATCTATTCTGTTTAGAAATAAATCATTGACGTTTTGTTAACTTTATAATAAGGGCGAATATCTCTACTCGCCCTATTGATTTATTGAATTACTTTTCAGCGATTGCTGCAACTCCGGGAAGAACCTTACCCTCAAGATATTCAAGAGAAGCTCCGCCGCCTGTGGAAATGTGGCTCATCTTGTCAGCAAAACCGAGCTGCATAACTGCTGCTGCGGAATCTCCGCCGCCGATGATAGTTGTAGCGTCTGTTTCAGCAAGAGCCTTAGCAACTGCGATCGTTCCCTTAGCAAGAACAGGATTCTCGAATACGCCCATAGGTCCGTTCCATACAACAGTCTTGGCTGTCTTTACTGCTTCAGCAAAGATCTCCTGTGTCTTAACGCCGATATCAAGTCCCATTTTATCAGCAGGGATCTTGTCGGAATCTACGTTTTCAACAGCGATCTCAGCGTCGATAGGATCAGGGAAAGAAGCTGCTACTGTAGTATCAACAGGAAGAAGGATCTTCTTGCCGAGAGACTCTGCCTTTGCAAGCATTTCCTTGCAGTAGTCAAGCTTTTCGTCGTCAACGAGAGACTGTCCGATAGAACCGCCGTTTGCCTTTATAAATGTGTAAGCCATACCGCCGCCAATGATGAGCGTATCGCACTTTTCAAGGAGGTTGGAGATTACATTGAGCTTATCTGCAACCTTAGCGCCGCCGAGAATAGCAACAAAAGGTCTCTCAGGAACTTCAACTGCGTTGCCGAGATACTTGATCTCTTTCTGCATCAGATAACCTACAGCCGTTTCCTTTACAAACTTTGTAACACCTGCTGTTGAAGCATGAGCACGGTGTGCAGAACCGAAAGCGTCCATAACGAATACTTCGCCGTCAACAAGCTCTGCCAGTTCCTTAGAGAATTCTTCACCGTTCTTTGTCTCTTCAGCGCCACGGAATCTTGTATTCTCAAGAACAACGATCTCGCCGTCAGCCATTTCAGCAACAGCTTTCTTTGAGTTGTCGCCTACTACTGTATCGTCAGCGGCAAAAACCACCTTTGTGTTTACAAGCTCAGCAAGTCTTGCAGCAGCGGGAGCAAGGGAGAACTTAGCCTCAGGACCATTCTTGGGTTTGCCCAGATGCGAACAAAGAACAACCTTTGCGCCGTTTTCAATCAGCTTGTTGATAGTGGGAAGAGCTGCCTGGATTCTGTTGTCGTTTGTGATAACTCCGTCCTTCAGGGGAACATTGAAGTCAACTCTTACAAGAACCTTTCTGCCCTTAACGTTAATGTCTTCTACTGTAACCTTGTTTAATCCTGCCATTGGTATGACATCCTTTCGTTTATAAGATAAGTTGTTAATATTATAACAACGTACAATTATATTTTACACTATTTCAAGAAATTTTTCAAGTACCTTTTGTAATTTTTTTCTTATTTTTTTGAAAATTCCGGTTCGCCGCCCGATCCGGAACCGTCATCAAGCTCACGTGCAAGACTATCCGGCATACTTCTCGGTCCACGCACCGAAAAAACTCCGTGTTCCCGAAGATGTGCAAGACTTATCGGCTCATCGTAGCATTTCAACAGTTTCAGGCGTATAGCCTTTGTCATTCTTATATTATCGTCGGACATTCTATAGGGAATATCTGCCTCCAGTACACGGCATTTATACCTGATGCCGGACACCGGAGCGGTTACATAAATATAGACATTATTGCCTGCCGACATACTTCTGCTCTGCTTCCAGAGAAATACTCCGTCATCACATTCTGATATATGCCTGTCAATATCATAATACTTTGGATTTGCCGGAATTATCCAGTTGCTGCATTTATCAGAGGATCCGACTTTTCTGCCTGACGTCAGCTCATAGCTCATATCGAGAATCGAAAATATATCATCCTCCCCGAGCGTGCCGTCAAGAAGAAGCGTTATCCAGCTTCCCTTATTCATGTGATATCCCGGTAAGATCCCTTTTTTAAGTCTCAGCGAGCCCGCCAGCAGAGAGTCAGTCTTTACATCAAGAATATCAACGCTCCCCTCCTTGGCAAGTCCGAGCTTTTTATATGCCACGGTCATAACAACTCCATACCACTTTCTGTTGTCTGAATGACGGAGAACAGCTGCATCCGGTGTTCTTTCCCATAGATATTCCGGCTGTGTACCATACTTTTCTAATGCATACTGAAATATTTTTCTTCGCATTTTTCTTTTTCCTTTCCTGCTGTCTTACTGAATCTGCTATGCAAACAAATGCTGTGTCTCCATTATAGCATTATTTCATACCGATTTCAATAACTCTGTCCGCAATTTTTTCTCTGAAGGCTTCGTCATGCTCCACAAATATCATGGTCGGACGGCTTTCAAAGATAAGCCTTTCGATCTGTATACGTGAAATAATATCGATATAATTCAGCGGTTCATCCCAGATGTAAAGATGCGCACGTTCGCATAGACTTCCAGCTATAAGAACCTTTTTCTTCTGACCGGCGCTGAATTCTGACATGTTACGCTCAAAAAGTTCACGTGAAAAACCGAGCTTTCTCAGAACGGCAAAAAACAGGCTGACTTCTATCCCAAGCGATTCCGCATATTCTCTCAGCGAACCATAAAGATGATCGCTTTTCTGCGGCACATAAGATATTTTCAACTGACCGTTCCGGACAACAAGTCCGCCGTGCTCAATGTTCTCGCCATTAATAAGCCGCAGTATGCTCGTTTTTCCGCATCCGTTTCCGCCGACAAGAGCTATCCGTTCTCCCTGTATAACAGTCAGATCAACTCCGCTGCAAACAATTCTTCCGCCATAATTTATCGAAATCTTTTCGAGCTGTAAAAGCTGTCGGGAATGAAATTCAAGAGGAATGAGTTTCAGTTCTGCCGTCTGCTCAATATTTTTCAGCAGTCCGGATTTTTCACGGACTGCCCTCTCCCTTCGCTCTGATATAGCAGCGGAACGTGACATTATCTTCTTGGCTTTAGCCGCTTCATTGGGACGTCTGGATATATTTTTTTCAACTTTCATCGGATCAAAACCGATCTTTGCTCTTTCCGCCTTGTCCGACCATTCTGCCGTGCGTTTTGCTGCCGCTTCAAGACGCTTTATATCTTTTTTCAGTTTCTCGTTCATGGCAAGCTCAAAGCTGTCCTGCATATCCTTACTGCGCTGCCAATCGGAATAATTTCCTTTTTGCAAACTGATTCCGCATCTGTCTATTGACAGAATATGATCGGTACACTCATCAAGCAGCATTCTGTCATGGGATACAATAATAAATCCTTTTTTCCGACTCAGATACTGTCCCAGAATCCGTCTGCCGTTGCTGTCAAGATGATCTGTGGGTTCGTCTATCAGCAGAAATGAATTCCGTCGCAAGAATAATCCCACCAGCATCGCTTTCGCCTGCTCGCCGCCAGAAAGCGTGAAGAATTGCTGATAATCCGCTTCATGCCCTATTTTCAGCAGTGACATTTCACGATAGATCTCCCAGTCGTCAGCTTCCGGAGCAATTTCCCGAATGATGTCGATAGTAAACATTTCCGGATATTCCACATGGTATGGGAAATACTCAAATTCAACCTGTGACGAAATAGTTCCGCTGCCACGAAGTTCTCCGGTAAGCAACCGGAGAAGTGTAGTTTTCCCCCTCCCGTTTCGTCCGGTCAATCCTAATTTCCAATTGGTATCAAGCTGTAAATTCACATTTTCAAAAACATTTTCAGAACTTCCGTCATAAGAAAATGTCAGATCAGATACATTTATTAATGACATGTAATTACCTCCTTCAAAAACAGCCGCAGGATATACGTTTCCTGCGGCTGCACAAAAAGAGGCATAACTGCCCTATATACAGACGGAAAAGCGTATTGATCCTGCAAAAAAGGCACAACAAAACTGACAGAAATACTGCCGCTGATTTTTTGTATACCTTAATAAATACAGGATTACTTACGCATCTTTCCACCTCACATTCTTAAATTATGTTTTGATTATACCATACAATGCCGGATTTGTCAATATAGTTATATTATTTTTTCTGATTGACAAGTGTTGACTTGTCAATGATGTGAGACAAATTAAATCCAAAAACTTGACAACGTAATAGTTTTGCAGTATAATGGAATAAACTTGGAGTTTGAGTAAATAAAATAAATGCTTGCCTTTTCGGCAAATTTTTACGACTACTACGTTGAAAGTAATAGTTTTACAAAATTCAGGAGAATTTCTATGGGCTTATTTGGCATGCTAAATAAAATGTCCGGTTACACGGAAGAAAATATGATAAAATGTTTTGACCAGCTGCTGACTCCCCTCGCTTCGCAAGCGTTGTGTTCAGTCGGAGTTTCCCTTAAAACAAAAACATTGTTTAGTTCAAAAGCAATCGCTTCCGGATTCGCTGCGATTACGAATACGAATATTTTGGTTCTATATACTATAATTCCGATAAAAAGCGCCGCTTTGTACGATTTTCATTCGCCTAAAAAGCTGACAATCAAGAAAGGTATGGCTAATCAAATAATTATTGAGGGGAAACTTTTCAATATTCATACGCAGGAATTTGACGACGTAATCCTTCAAACCACTCCTCATATAGATAGCTTCCCAAATCAAGCGTCAAATTTGGAATACTTTATCACCATACTTGAACCGCATAAAACGGAATAATTCATAAGCCGTTCTGCATCGTACGCAGACAGGTCTTAACGCAAAAAGCACGCCGATTAAGACGTGCTTTTTGCGTTAAGACTATATTTACTCGTTGAAATACCATTTAGTTATATCATTTTTTATTGACAAATCCAGAAAAATAGTGTATACTGAAAGAAAATAATTAATAATCTGTTAATGAATTATTAGGCAAACTTTTAACAGGTTAAAAAGGAGTGACTATATGAAAAAAAATTCCTTCCGGAAAACAGCGGCTCTTGCCCTCTCAGGAGCAATGCTGTTTTCGGCATTCAACGCAGATATTTCATATAATATCAACACCGACGCAGCCTCCGGAAAAGCACGTGTATCCGTTCACGATCCTTCTATAATCAAAGCGAAAGACGGTACATATTACGTCTGGGGCTCGCATATCGACGCAGCAAGATCAAACGATCTCCAGAACTGGACACGATTCACAAATGGGTATACTACACCAAATAACGTCGAATTCGGTGACTTGTCGCAGAACCTTAAAAAAGCATTTGACTGGGCAGGAGAAAACCTTGAAGACTGTGACAAGCTGAATCCAAATTCCAGCGGATTTGCAGTATGGGCGCCTGACGTTATATGGAATCCCGAATACGTTAATACAGACGGAACAAAGGGCGCTTATGTTATGTACTTCTGTACGACTTCAACTTACATGCGTTCTGTAATTTGTTACGCAGTATCGAAAAATCCTGCTGGACCGTTTACTTTTGCAGATACGCTTATTTATTCCGGATTTACTGAAAACGACAGCTATGCTGCCAGTAAAGACGGTCGGAAAAAAGTCAACCGCAAGTATACGTCAACAAATATTGACGAGTTAATAGCTGATGGAAAGGTTTCCTACAACAAGGATTGGTTTAACAACAAAAACTTTAACAATCAGCTTTTCCCAAATGCTATCGATCCTACTATTTATTATGATACAAGCGGTAAAATGTATATGACCTACGGTTCATGGTCAGGTGGAATCTTCACACTGGAAATAGATCCAACAACAGGCAAATGCATTCACCCTAAAAGTGGAACGACTGCCGACGGACGCATTGTGGACAGTTACTTCGGTACTAAGCTTTCGGGCGGATATCATAAATCAGGAGAAGGACCGTTTATTGAATATAATTCTGACACGGGATATTACTACCTTTGGATAACTTACGGCGGTCTTGTTTCCGAAGGCGGATATAATATGCGTGTTTTTCGTTCCGAAAGCCCTACGGGCCCTTTTTACGATGCGGCAGGAAGAAAGGCTGTTATGGAACCAAATACCAATCTTGACTCCACTGGACTTAAAGTTATGGGAAACTACAAATTCAGCAGTCTTGACAAAGCTTATATGGCGTGCGGACATAATTCCGTTCTGTGTGATGACGACGGAAAATGGTACCTTTTCTATCATGCAAGATTTGACGACGGTTTTGAGTTCCATGAAGTCCGTGTTCATGAAATGTTCTTCAACGAGGACGGTTGGCCGGTCGTAACACCTTTTGAATATAGCGGCGATCACATTGCATCAGGCGGATATGACGAAGCTGACATTATAGGCGATTACGAATATATAAATCACGGAAATACAACTGATGGAAACATTATTAATTATCAAAATATCAAGCTTAACGCAGATCATACAATTTCCGGAGCGGTTTCAGGAAAATGGGAACAGGCTGCTGATAATGCAGCTGCAACAATTACAATTGGAAATCAGCGTTACAGCGGATATTTCATTGCCGCAGAAAACGAAAAGGGCACTAAGGTAATGTCGTTTACAGCAGTTGGAAATAATAACCAAACCGTCTGGGGCGCTCAGACAAAGGAATTTACCGGAAAGGAAAGACAAGGTCTGACCGACTATACAAACAATAATGCGGAACTTGTTATGTCTCCCGATACGGCAGGTGAAAACAGCAAGTCCATAAAAATCAGCGGTACTGATCTTATAAGCGGTATTTCCTATTACATAACAAATAAAAACAGCAATCTTTCTCTCGACCTCCCTGACGGAAGGCTTGATGACGGCACAAATATCCACCAATGGGATTTCAACAAATCATGGGCGCAGCAGTGGAGACTTATCGCCGTTGACAATGAGTATTTCAGAATAGCTTCACTTGGCAACGAATCAAAATGTATCGCAGTCGCTTCAAACACTGCCGACGACGGAACAAACGTTGAGCTCCAAACATATACCGGAACAGACAATCAGCTTTTCAAGCTTGTGAAAAAAGGAAATTATTACGGTATTGTTTCAAAATGTTCAGGCGGAAAAAGCGGTCTCGACGTATTTGAATGGTCTACAGAAAACGGTGGAAATATCAATCAGTTCGCATATAATAACTACGATTGTCAACTCTGGAAAATTGAACCCGTACATCCTGCCGTCCCCAGCGGAACTTATACGATAAAAAATCTCAACAGCGGACTGTTTATGGCGGATATAAGCGGCAATGCTGTACAAAGCAGCATACAAAACTGGACGATCATAAAGCAAAACGATGGCACATATACGATTCTGAACGCAAACGGAAAGGCTCTTACCGTTGAGAGTAATTCAGCTGAAAATGGAGCAAATATGATATTGTCAGAACTGAAAAATGACAGTTCACAGAAGTTTATGCTCCAATGCAATAAAGACGGATCATATTCAATCCTCACTGCTGCTTCGTATGGAAAATCATGCGCTGACGTATTTGAAATAAGCACAGAAGACGGCGCTAACATCAATCAGTGGGAATACTGGGGAGGAGACGGTCAGAAATTTATTCTCGAACCCTCCGCACCTAAAGCATCCTGGACGGTAATCGGAGATGTCGATGCAAATGGTAAATTCAATATTGCCGATATTGTCGCATTGCAGAAATATATACTTGACATTCCCGGTACAAAACTTGCAGACTGGAAAGCCGGCGATCTCTGCAATGACGGTATTATTGACTCGTATGATCTTTGTCTTATGAAAAAACTATTAATATCTGTAAATTAAGGTATGCTGACACTAAAATAATGTGCGGATTTTTTAGTAGACTTTCTGCCAAAAGGATGTTTTTATGCTTAGTCAACACATCCTAAATACCAAAAACAAACACCTCCTGCGGAATATACCTCAGGAGGTGTTTGTTATTCGCTTTCTTTTATTACGGCTCTTACAGTCACACGGCTCTGACCGCTGAGAGTACAAGTAAAAAGAGTCAGATCCCATTCGTCAGCTGAACCGAACTCCATTGCTTCAACATCTTTTCCGGAAATATTCTCCGTCTGTATAACCTCATAATTCAAGACTGTTCCGTCTGCGGAAATAAAAATGATCTCTTCGCCGCCCTGGAACTCATCCAGACGTCCAAAGTGAGAACTATAATTATGTGCGGCAATTATAAGATCGCCGCCGGCAGCGCTGCCCTTATATCGGCATGGCGATATTTTAAGATTATCGTAACTCCAACTGCTCATAACGGGAAGCTCGATTCCCAACGCAGGAAGCGAAATATAGCCGATATAATCATTATTTTCAATTTCAATAACAGGTTCTTCAGTAATTTTCTCCGTTGTTTCAGGGAGTTTGTATTCATGAAAAAGATCGTCTGAGGCAAACTCAGTGACAGGCTGTGACTTTGTCTGCTCAGGAATTTTTTCCTTCATAGCAGTAAGCACTCGTTCCGCATTTTCCTCGGCTTCCTTATTCATACGGGAATTACAGATAACAAGGGACAACGCCGCAATAAGCAGCATTGCCCCGATAGCTATGCAACACATTCCATGTGTTCTTTTCATCGATCATCTTCCTTTTTGCTTCCTGCGATCAAACGGCATCCGATTCCTACAAAAATTATTCCGCCAAGAGCAAGTATAGGTACCGGCCACCAGAGCTGCCCGGTCTGGGGAAGCTTTGATTCCGTCTGGCGCACCGTAGTCACTGTTGTCCGGACATCTGCGGCAGTCGTTGTACCTGTGACAGAAGAACCGGTAGTTGTTCCGGACGATGTTGTTATAGCCGTTGTGGTCGTTGTTACGATCGGCTTAACGTTCTCATGGGTATTAACAATTACAAACTGATTTTCATTTGAACGGTATGTTACAGTGTAATTTTCCGGTATATCTACTTCTATAACACGCCATGTATCGCCGGTTTTTGCCGTCCAGTCGTATGTCCAGCTATTTTCTTCACTAAGAGTTACTGTTTCTTTGAGAACCGAATTACAATATATCTCAACGCTTATTGAAACAGCCCTGTCCTGCGGAAACTTCTCGTCGTTTTCCCAGATCTTCATGAGCCTGAATCTCTCGGTGTCAGCTCCGAGTACATCCTGATATGTGAACTTAGGAAATGCAGTCATATCCGGATCGCTTTCAGAGACTTCCACAAACATCGGAGCAGGAGTATAAGTTCCCTTTCCGACAGTCAGCTTATCTCCGCAGACAAGATAAATTCCCTTTTCGAGATCATCAAACCTGATCTTTCCGTTAGAGTCGGTGACTCCCTCAGCATTCGGAACAATACCGTCAAGAACGGCGTAACTTTCAAGAGTTGAAGCCGCCGACATCAGTGCGTCTGCCGACAGATCGCCAAAAGTCACTTTATATCCGGAAAATTCTCCATCAGGAACAATCGTATTTCCGCTGCGCTTTCCCGCATAATAAAGCCGCCACGTCATTCCGGAAAGCTTTTCACCTCCGCTTTCACACACGAGAGATACCGAACCCGTTTTTTCCGCACGGACTCCAATATTCGTTCCGCTGAACATTATCAAAACAGACGTAATAACACATATTATAAATGCCGCTGCACGATCATATTTTTTTACCCGCACATCAATCACCATCCTCTTCGTTCTTTATTTTGATTTTTGTATAGTCCAGCGTTTTTGTCCTGTTCCTTTTACCGCCAATGATCCAGATAAATATCAGTATGATAACAAATACCGTGAAAATAACCGGCACAACAAGCATAGGATCAACCTGTAATGCGTCCGGATTTACCTTGACTTTCACCTCTGTTTCGTCATAAACAGTTTCTATCCTGCGTGAACGCAGCAGCAGACGGTGAGTATTTACACCGTACGGAGTGCAGGTCATCAGCGTTACATAATCCTTGTCGGGAATTATTGCCAGTTTATCTACATCCTCCGGCTTAACAGTAAGAATTTTTTCTACCTCGTAGGTATAGACCTGATCGAGAATCGTTATCGTAAAAGTATCTCCCTCAACCATTTTGTCAAGATCAGTAAAAAGCTTGGCAGAGGGCAATCCCCTGTGCGCTGATATGACAGCGTGCGTATCTGCTCCTCCGACCGGTATTGACGAGCCCTGCAAATGTCCTGCGGCAATGTTGAGAACCTCCTCACTTGTTCCGTGATATATGGGATATTCGGCACGGATAACAGGAATCGTGATATAGCCCATTATTCCCGTACCGGAAACGTTAAGTATATCGTCATAACCGGGGATCTTGTCATAATTTATAAAAGGAGCATACAGCCCGACAAGCTGCCTGTTGTATTCGTGAGCTTCGTTTATAATCTTTTCGATATTGCCGCTGTCCATTTCGGCGACAGTCTCTTTATAGTTTGCAATTACTTTGGTCTGAACCCTCTCGTTCCACCAGTTGCTTATTATCGGATACAGCATCACGTAGAGCCCCACGAGTAGTATTATGATTAAAATAATCGTTGAAAGTCTGCCTGATTTTTTTCTCATGAAGCCCTCCCTGACGCCTGCCGGCAGATTACTCCGCCGACAGGAATAAGGTTAAATAAAATAATTTTTTGCTCTGTAATCAGCAATTACTCTGCATTTTTGTTCATTCTCTTCTTTGCAATAAGAACGATTCCTGCTACGGCTACCATAGCGCCGCCGCCGAGGTAGAACAGAGTAGTACCCATACCTCCGGTGCTGGGGAGAGTGGAACCAGAGTTATTCTCAATGCTCATTCCAACTGTACCTGTACCTACAGAACCAGGCTTTTGTTGATTATTCACAGTAAGACGAAGATAGGATAACTCATCACCTGTAATTTCATTGTCATTCTGAGAATTCCCTATGGTTGCAGTGATATCAAACGCAACCGGATCTTCTAAAATATTATAACCCTTGGGAGGGTCTATTTCTTTAAAGCTGTAGTTTCCCTTATCCAGACCAATTACCTTAAATATACCGTCATCATTTGAAGTAAGTTCCGAGCCGTCTGCTTCTGTATCAACCCAACCTAAAACCTTACCATTTTTATCCACTATTACCCACTTATCTTTGTGTTCACCATCAGTAGCCTGAAGCTTAAACTTAGCGCCTTCAAGTTTTAAATCTTCATTTGCACCATCAATCTTTGTTACATCAAGCTCGTATGTAAATGCAATTACTTCATCCTTCGGAGTTTTACTTGTAGTATCTGTTTCTCCTTCGCCACCAACATTAGGATTGTTTGAATATTCAAGATATACGGCGTTTTTCTGACCATTCTGTCCGATAACTGCGGCATTGCTCAATGTAGCTGAATAATCAACTACAACCTTTGAATTTGCTGTAAGCGTAGCAACTTTCTTGATGTCTGCAAACGTAATTGTAATTTCGTTGTCTACAGCTGTAACAGTATAACCAGAGGTAATCTCAGTTCCGTCAATAGTAATTGTTACATCACTTGTTCCAAATTCATCTGCAAGTGTAAACTGTGAATCAAGTGTATCGTGGAAAATATATTTATAACTTGCATACTCGTCGATATTGGACGGCATTGAACCAACGATCTGGAAAGGAACCGTATCGCCTATACTGAAATCGGCAGTATCATTGTAATCTGTCGGAATAACATAATCGCTCATTCTATTATCTGTTGTACCAACGCTTTCATCTAACGTAGAGTTTTCTTTGATCTTCTTGATAACCGTCGGTATTGCTGATTTTACTTCAAGCTCTGCACCTTCACTTGCATCATATACAGCAAGGAGGTATGAAGTCATAGCAGAGTCTGTTGGAATAGAAGCGTCTCCATTGATTAAACTTGATTCAATTATTACATAATATCCGTCCGACTTAGCCTCAATAATAGGAGCTGCCATTGCATTTATACCTTGAACTTTATCTTTATTTGCAGCTACGAACTTAGCAAACGCCTTTGCTTCAGGACTTTTATTCTTATAAGTACCAAGCACAGCGGCTACTTCGGCAGCATTAGTACAGTCTGAAAAATCACTTCCAATTGATGTATCTGACTTTAAAGCATCAAGGAAATCTGCTGATTTTGACTCATTTGCCCAAACAATATTTGTAAGCTCGGTCTTTTGTACACCACCTTCATCTATTGTTTTAACTTCGCCTCCGAAAATTTTAAATGCAAAGTATTGATGATTCTCACCCACCTCGCCAGTAAATTTAATTATATCTTTTTCTGCCGAAACGTTCATAGCCATAGGAATAGAAAGTGAAGCTGCCATTAATGTTGCAGCGACTGCTGCTGTAAATCTCTTAAAGTTTTTCATAAAAATTCTCCTTACAAATTAAATAAAAATATAGTCTTGGGCGGATGCGGAAACTGCATCTTTTTCATATGCGGTGCAGTTTCCGCTGATGTGTGTTATTCTGCGACACGTCTTCTGCGTCGTCTGATAAGATAATAAGCGGCGGCTGAGCACATTATGATAATGCCCGTTACGTAGTATTTTGCCGTTCCCTCGCCGCCGGCAGAAGGAAGCTCTCCCATAGATTCGCCGATTTTTTTGTTTTCAACGCTCAGCTCTGTTGGGTTTGTTTCATCCAGAGCTTTTCCATTGTCATAATCGACAGGAATGTAAACAGAACCGTTACTCTTGAGCGTATTGTCGTCAGTTATCGGATTGCCATTTTCGTCAACCTCGACAATGTAATAATAATAGGGGCGTCCGTTTTCGTCGGTAATAGGAAGATTAGGAATTGATAACTTCCAATCATCCTTAGCATATACGTCGTAAAAATCTCCTACCGGTTCGCTGCCCTCGGGAAGAGTAACAACTGCCGCCATATCTTTGACACTAACTGTGAATTCATAGGTTGAATTGTCATAAGTATCAACTGCAACAACGGTCACAGTTCCGTTTTTCAAACCGTTCACAACGCCTGTATTGGAGTCAACCGTTGCAATGGATGTATCCGAACCTTGCGGCATACCCCATGTCACAGTGCCTATAGCGTTATCAACAGTAAGCTGAACCGTGCTGCCAGGTTTGATTGATACAATAGGATTGCTGCTCGTCAGCGCATCGAGAACCTGAACGTTTACCTGACAATCCGTTTCGATTCCGTTGCAAACGATAACGACATTTGCTTCTCCAACGACTCTTGCCGTTACATTACCGTTTTCGTCAATTGCCGCAACAGTATCATCATTGTTGAGGTAAGTTATCGCTGCCTCTGCGGTATCGCTTAATGTGATCTGCGCAGTACCGCCGGTACGAAGCCGGATGAGCGAATTGGCTGTAATTGATTTTGTTGTGAATTTAATTTTACCTTTGATACCGTTTGCCTCTCCAGTGAATTCTTTTTCGCCAAAATGACCTCCGGCTGTATAGGTATAAGTACCGTCGTTATTCGGTGTAATTGTACCGCATCCCTCAGGAATAGTCCAATTAATACCGTTGATCTTGTTTCCGTCTGCGTCCGTTACCGTAAGCGCTGCCGTTTCTCCGGGAAGAAGTTCGGTTTTGTCGGAAGTTATGGTGTATGTTGGAACATCAACACAGTGCAGCCGGATTTCTTTGATATTGAATTCATTAGACCATGTTTTAACACTATTAAAATTTATTTCAGTAACAGTTACTGGTTCATTAAATAAAGTTGTTGAAAGAGTACGTAAAAGAGTTCTCATATTATCGTTATCAATCCAGTCGTGCTGTTCTTTCGTTTCGCCATTTGCAACATAGTTAAAAGAACATCCGAAACTACTATCACAAACATTTCCTCCATCGGCAAGACTGTTTCCATTTTTATCAATGAATTCAATTTTAATAATGTTTTCCCAATTACCTTTATAGTTTTTGCTCTGTCCACTATCACCGCTGACTGAGAATCCTTCTAAAGTATACCACTGATTTTTCGGCTTGATATTGATCGTAGCCGAAGCAGACTTAAAAGTATCCGCAGTTCGTGTTGCAGTAATTGTTGCAGAACTGCCTGCTCCGTTTAAAGCTTTAACTACACAAGATTTTTTGTCATTACTTGTAGAAATTATCTGAACCTTTCCAGTATCAGCTGTCCATTCAGCCGGAGCATTTGCAGTAAGCGTTACTTCTTCGTTAATCGGGAGATCGCAAGTGCTTGGAGTGATTGTAAACGCTATCTGGTTGATAGTGATATTTACAATATCGCTTGAAGTACCATGATTTGCAGTTATTTCTGCGTTGCCACTTGCACCATCTTTTGCTTTGAATTTATGTTCATTGCCATTTGAAGAAACATACTCGATCTTTGAATCATCAAAATTCCATTCGCTGACGGATGCATTAGTTTTGATCATAAACTCACTATTTTCATTCACCGAATCCGGACTCTCTGTGATTTTAAAGTTTTCAACTGTAATTTCACAAGTACCTTCTTTTTCCTCATCATCTATTCCGGTTATAGTTGTTTTTCCAGTGCCAACTGCTGTAACTTTACCGTTTTCGTCCACTGTTGCAACATTTGTCTCGCCGGAACTCCAACTAATATCTCCGCTGTGTCCTGATGCAGTGAGATCAATGCTGTCTCCTTTAATAAGAGTTGCAGATGATGGGGTTACGGTGAATGAACTGCCTGCGTCATAGTAAAAGCGGATTTCTGAAATAGTAATAGATTCTGTATTCCATATTCCTTGAACGCAGAAGTTTCTGATATTTTTAGGAGAATCAAATTTGTAAACATATGTGTTGTTACCCACTGATTCTTTATTTTGTATCTCCCAATCATTAAAGGTAAGGTTAGCGCCGCCATCGCCGCCATTAAATTGATAATCTAATTCAATTTTTGTAATATTTTCGTATGATAATGGAAATGTTTTAGATCCTGATACTGTTCCAACTTCTTTGTACGAATAATACTTCTCCGCTGCCCTGACCGACTTAACCTTAGTCATCAGAAGCATAGGAAGCTCGCTGATACTTTGCAGCTGCGGCTGACTCACTTCGTTTTTCGGTTTTCCATTATAAGAATTTTTTACACCAGGTATATCATACGTATTGCCTGTTCCGAAGAAATAGTATAATCCGGCTGCTGCGCTCGCAAGAACGGAATTGTAATCAGAAGCGACCTCATTTACCGCATATTCTGAACGCTTATCATCATACTTTACATAACTGCCGGCATTATTTTTATATGTTCCGTCAGCCTTAGGTCCTCCGATAATTCCACCGATTAACGTATATTTATCATCGTATCCGTCAATGATCGTTGTATCGTCTTTTACTTTCATATCGAAAGTTTCACCGCTGCTTGCACGGAAATGTGGTCTCTGAGGTGAATATTTTGAGAAGCCTGTTACAAGACAAAGTGGATTGCCATCTGCTCCCCAAGTATTGTCGCCAAGCATGATCTGCATTTGTTTTGCAGCACGCTGAACATTCTGGGCATCTTTGTTCTGACCGTTGTATTTAGCGTCAATCAATGCAATTGTTAAATAACCGTTGACATATCTTGAAAAGCCCCATTCATCCTGCGCATAGTAATAATCATTGATATCAATTTTGCCTTTGCCTCTGTAGTCGTTCTTCTTATTATCGTCAATACCAAGATAATGTGAAGCCGCTAAATAAGCGCCTTTCTGAACTTCATTATAATGATATCCCTCCCAGGATTCAAAATTGCCATCCAGATACTTTACTGCCTCATCCTTATAGTAATCTTTTTTTCCATTACCAGCTCTATCACATGCAACTGAAAGCCATACTGCCGCCATTGCCATATCATCTTTATAATCTTTACTTATGTAAAAATCATACTGATTCGGCGTTGTCGGATCTTCTGTTTTTCCTATAACTTTTGCTTTAACTGAATCAGCAAATGCATAGAGTTCCATAGCCTTTTGCAGATCCTCTTCATTGCCAAAGTTCAGATAATTTAATGCCAGTGCTGCCGCATATTCTCCAGCAATATCACTTCCGGCATCACTTACCCAATAACTCTGATCGCTTCGTGACGGCTGAGTTTCAGGTATGCCCCAATAAGCGTGGTCAATGTTACCGTCGCCTTTTTGATACATAAATTGCACTGTGCCATTCTCTGTTTTTATGCTTTTTCTGAAATAGTCTGCATAATGATCAAGAATAAGCTTTGCATGATCTGTCTGTCCTAAATCGTCATACTGATCACGGAATTCATATAAGCTCCAACTCAAATTCATTGCAGAAAATCCGCCTGGCAAACCAAACATTACATGATCGCCTGCATCATGAAAACCACCTGGCACATCATCTTCTGTATGGCAATTACCACGCCACTGATAATTACTTGTATTTGCTACATCATCTCCGCACATATTTGCATCATAGAAGAAAAGCGAGTATTGCAGAAGTCTTGCATAATCTGTCAGAACCTCGTTATCTGCCTGATCTACAGGATACGTAACTTTCGTTGCAGGAACTTTAGTAGTCCTATAAATTTTTACCCTGACTTTATCCGGTCTTGATTTTTCATCATCAACAGAATTCCAGAACTTTTGCACAATAAGACTTGCGACCTTGGGTTCATTTGTGATCGAAAGAACACTATTATACTCTTCCTGGCTTGTATCTGTGGGGGCGCTGGCGTTATTCAATGACATACACTTCCAGCCATTCGGAACCACATTTTCCACAATCCTGTAGGATTTTCCTTTCGGAAGTCCTTCAACCAACGCCTCCCAGCTGTCGCCCGTCAAAATTACTGTCCTGAGATTTTCCCAGTCATCACCATTCTTCATCTGAAGCTGTAATTTCAACAGATCCGGCTTTGGTACATCAGTACCGTTTTCCCACACTTTCTTAGCCGTCAGACTAATTGTCTCAAGCGTATTGGTAACCGTAAGCATATCGCCTGTAATTGTATACGACGGTATATAACCGGTGACTTCGTTTTCAATAATGAAATAATTCAGATTCAACTTTTTACCGTTTACGTCTGTTTCATTCGACTTTGTAGGAAGACCATGAATCGTCTGAGACCAATTATTGCTTTCGAAAAGCTTTAATTCAGTCGATTGATCCTTTTCCGTACCGTCGTCTGTCGTATATTTCTCTGGAACTGTAACTCTATCTGCTTTATTATCTTCAATGAGCTTTTTAAGACTTTCAGGAGATAAATCCGTCAGATTTTCCGTTGTACTGTACAGTACATATGTCACTTCTTGTCTGAGATTCTTGAAATCATCGTCAGCTGCCCATGACTTATTTACTGTAATATCCTTAGTGTCGCCCTGTCGGATGTTTTCCACCTGGAGAAGCGATTCATTCTGGACTTCCAAATATTTGCTTGTATGGTCGCCGGATGCTTCACTGCCGCCTGCTGGCGAGTCAGGATTTGTTCCATATACATATGTTATTCCGTCAGATGTTCTGATTTCAAGATATGATACGGTTAAACCGCCACTCCAATTCTGAAATTGTATGGAGTTTTTTGTAATATCCCAATTTTCAGGCACATCAAAAGTATGCTCAAAATCAGAACCACGATTTATTTCACCGCTAAGGCTTCCTACATCATACATTTGCTGAATATCAGCGCTTGCTATAACGTGAAAATAATTAACATTTTCTATAACGTCAACATTTTCAGGTTTAAAGTAAACCTGGCTGCCAGTGGGATTATCTGTTTTTAATCCAATAACAGAACTATACCCCTCAACGATTTTAAAGTCATCAGTAACGGTAAAATACATCTTTCCCGGGTCAGCGTGGAGTTCTTCATTCGTACAAGTTGGTATCTTTGTTTCATACAGATAGTACACGCCGGGTTTCAGATAACCGTTTTCAGTATATTTCGTCGAACCGCAGTCTGCCAGCGCTTCTTTCATTGAAGTCTCTTCGCCTGTGAAATCCGTCCATTCACAAATCTTATCACCATTCTGAGCAAAAAGTCCAATTGTTGCACCCGGCAGAATCTCAAGCTCTTCAGTTACCGCTCCGTCCACAAGCTTCTTATGAACCTTTTTAAGAGAAGGAACTGCGCCGTACTTTCTGACATCAATCATATTGATAGACTGCGTCTCAGTAAGATCAATAAATTTACGTTCAGTCTCTCCGTCAATCCAATACTCAACGATGATCCTGTCATCTTTCAGACTAAAGTATACATCCTTAGCAGTTTCGTATTTAACCGGCGTTTCTGACTCATGGAATATATAAGTTTTCCCCGGAGTAAGCTTTTCCGCATCAATCAGGAAAGAGTTTTTAGATTTATCCCAATTCCATATACTTGTATCTGCAATTGGATCTTTATTCTCATCCAGGAGCTGAATAGCTGCGTCTGTTACATCCTTTCCTGAATCATCGACTTTCTTAAAAAGTAAACCATGTTTGTTTTCAAATTCAAGATTTCTTTCAGGGAGCGGCATTAACATTATTACATCCGGATCAAAGTAATATCTGCCCTTTACAGTTTCAATAACCTGTTCCTGGCTTAAATCAGTAAAACTCTCTCCACCGTCAGAAGAAATTTCAATAATTTTGTTTTTAGCGATTTTTAATGTGAAAGTTTCAACTTCAGTATAATCTTTATCAAGAATTTTTATAGTTCTTTCACTGACTTTATCACCTTCATGCACATCGGATATATCAAAATACCATTTAGCAATTTCTTTGTCATTTTCGTCTCTGATAAAGAACGATGTTTTAACGTGCGTCGGAATAGTACCCTTACTTCCATTTAAAATCGTATTTGAAGTATCGACGCTTTCAGTTATCTGAACGTAATACTTCTTATCTGTTCCAAAGAATCCTTCAGGAGCGTTTCCTTCTGAAATTTCATAATTTTTTGTTATCGTAATATATTCGGACTCTGTTTCATAAGCCTGAGCCTGAGGTTCATTCTGAATGTCAGATCCGGTGTTATCATCATAATTTTCAGACTGCTGCGTTTCTTCATCAGTTACATCTGTAGATACTTCAGGAATCTGATTTTCAACATCCTCAGTCACAGTTGTTTCCGTTGCTGTAGTAGTTGTTGTTGTTGTAGTCGTTGTAGTCGTCGTTGTCGTGGTGTAGAATGTATCTCCTGAAAAATCAATAGCCGTAGGAAACGGAACATCCACAGTTTCTCCATTACTTACCCATGAAAAGACCGTTTCATTTGTATCGGTATCAATTGCTGAAAAAGACGCACCTGCCAGACCATTTTCAGTTCCTTCAATAAATTTATCAACCGGAACTGAATATCCGGATGTAAGAGAAATAATTTCACTGTTGCCTCGATAAGGTCTGTAACCAAATTCAAGATAACCTTCAAAAGACTTTGCGATCAAAGCTCCGGAGAGATGTCCGGAAGCTTCTGACGTATTATCGGGGGCTTTTTTTCCGGAAGTAACGTCTGCAAACGGAGAAAAAATCGTTCCGTTAAAATTCGTCTGAATCGTACCTGTTGTTGCCTCATAAAAATTATACAGGATCTTCTCCGATGAAGGATGATTATTAGTCTTATCATCCGTTGAAGAGATTTCTTCACCATTTATACTGGTAGTTATTTTGCCTCCGCCGCTTCCGATATTAAATACACTTCCGCCGCAGTTTATGACAAGATTACAAGTAGGGTAGATCTTATCATTGCCATGCTCGTCTTTCTGTGTCGTTACCGGCACATTTTCAAATTTGACTTCACCATATTTCCATTCAGGAATATTAAAATAAACTGTGTCGCCATCAACAGTACATTCGGGACACGTTAAAGCTAAAGTTGAACCATTTTCGCTTATTATACCTGTTGATTTAACCTTACTTAGTTCTTTTGAACGTTTACGTAAATAAATAAACGCATCCGCAAAATCTATAAGTCCGCCTTCCGGCTGTTTATAGATCTGCGCCAACTCATTAACATGACCAAGATACGAATGTTTCAGATCATTTCCGTTTCCGTCGTTGCAATCGCCGGGATAATCATGAGCATGATCCGAACTATATGCAACGCTGTCTTTTGTACCGTCTTCATAATGATATGAACCGTCAATATCACCAACAACCAGACGTTTGTACAGATCTTCTTCCGGCTTATAAAAGAATGTATAGCTATATTCGCTTCCACGATTTACAGTGTGATATCCCGACGTTTCATCATAATTGTTTGCACCGCCGAATTTTATATTTCCACTGCCTGTGCTCATCGTATTAACGTTAACTATTTTTCCGCCTACAATCGCATGAGCATAATTTTTATTTCCGTCATAACTGATCGTATTATTCAGAGATTTAGCTGCGCCATAATCGCCTGAACCTATCTGGTAGTTCCATTCATTGCCTGACTGAATAAAAGTTATATCTCCGCCAACAGCAACCCTTCCCTCGGCGTCCGCTGCCTTTGGATCAAAATCATTTTCTATAAAAACACAGAAATCGTGTGCTATTCCTAAGAAATATTGATTTTTTGCTTCTTCAATAACTTCTTCCACCGTAAGACCTTCTGCCCACGGAATATTATCACCGACAAGAAGAGTCACATCCGACATTTCAGCTTGACTGTAAATTATACCGTCTACTTCATTGCCATTTGTTCCGGCAGCATTAGTAAGCATTTTTCCGCCGCTGTCCGCATTGTACGCTGCCAGCTGGTCGGCAACGATTGAAGAATTGTCCCGTGTCATGCTGACAGCCGGCATAATAAGGCTCATCGGTACGGCAAATGTAACGACGATAGAAAGCGTCATGATAACGGCAAGATATTTCTTCCGTTTTTCATGATCTTTAAGGTATTTTCGGATTATTGTCTGTAATCCTTTCAAAGAAATCATCCCCTCCTTAAACTTATTCGCCTCCGGAACCTGTCAAACTGTTCCGATACTGTCAAAAGGCCATATACGGAAGATAACCTTTCCGATAACATATTCGTCAGCGATACATCCTACCGTTGTGGAGCGGCTGTCAATAGAAACCGAGCGATGATCCCCCATAACAAAAATTCTGTTATCGGGCACCTGATACGGCATTTCAATATCGCACGTTCCAAGGGCAAGTTCGCTTACGTAAGGCTCGTCAAGCTTATCTCCATTTACGTAAACAGTTCCGTCGCTTGTAATATTTATGTAGTCTCCGGCAGTTCCTATAACTCTTTTCAGAAGAATCTTGTTGTTAAAATAAAAAGCGACTATATCTCCCTGCTTGAAATTGCTTCTTTTAGAACATATAATTAGTTCGTCATTTTGCATAGTAGGGGTCATGCTTGAACCTGTAACACGTAAAACAGGCAGAAAAAGCATGGACACCAGAACCGCTATTGCAGCAACAACAAGAAGAGAGGATACAGTGCTTCTAAGTATTTTCCTAAAATCATTTCGATATTTAATTTTTTTAAGTTCTGATTCGAGTTGTTCTGCACTTGGCAGACTGTCTATCGAATTACCGATTTCGGTCATATTCATTCAGAATCGCTTCCCTCCTTTTCGTTGGGACATACAGCATGAAAAATTTTTTCAAGAATTTCCCGATTTAAAGAGGCTTCGCTGAGCTTTTGCTTCAGATCGCCGTTTTCAGTCTGAAGAACGTCGATTTCTTTACGCATTGTAAAAAGAAGCTCAAGAAGCTCCGACTTTTTCAGCTTATGCAATTCCTTGTCCGTCATACATTTCGCCTGCCTTTGCTGAAACAGAATTCCGCATTCAATTTAAAATGCATCGCCGTGTTTCAATTACCGGAAAATCATTTCTTTATTTCATGTTCTTAGTATAGCACTTTTGAACAAAAAATATCAAGTAAATCATTTTCTTGTGAATAATCACAAAAAAATAAAAATATGAAGCCCATGAATCGGGAACGTCATTCGTGAAATTTATGCAATTTGTATAAATTCCACATTCTGTATACTACAACATTCAGAGAACGCCGCCTTTAATCCTCATCCGGTATGACCGTTTTTTCATGCGGATCAAGCGTATAACAGCAAGCGGCACATCTAACTTCTGAAGCGCCGTTTTCCAGAATAAGCGCAGTCAGTTCTGTAAACGTACTGCCGGTGGTGCATATATCGTCCACAATCAGAATACGCTTACCGGAAATTATTTCAGGCGAGCTGACGGCATATGCGCCTTTCAAATTCAACATTCTCGTTTTGCGGTCAAGCGTCTTTTGCCGCTTTGTTCTGCGGATCTTCACAACAGCTCTGTCATTAACCTGAATTCCAAAACGTTTACCTATGACCCGAGCTATGACATCTGATTGATTATAACCTCTTGCCCTCTCGTCGCTCCTGTGCATAGGAACGGGAATTATTACATCGATCTTATCCACAATCCCGTCGTCTTCAAGTTTGTCTGCCAGTTCATTTCCAAGAGCATAGCCGGCATTTCCGCATATTCCGTCTTTCATCAGCATTATGGCAGGAATAATATTTTTGTCGTATACGAAAGAAGCTGTAAAACTCTCCGAACCTATGATATAATGATTTCCGTTATATCTGTGCATTTTTCCGTCGCAGTCGTTACAGAATCTATCCATGCTCCCGATAAAATCGCCGCATACCGGACATCTTGTCGGAAACAAAAGATGAAGTATTTTTCTTTTAAATTTTTCATTCATATTTATCACCGGATCTATTAGTTTCTTGTTGATTTTTTACATTCTTTATGATATAATATATACAGCAGCAATTAAGAACCTGTTTACATAAAAATCAAGTGCAGATTTTCGAGCATAATTTTTACGGATGCAAGGAAAAAAGCGAAAGCATACTGTCGTACCCCAAGGGCACTTCCTTCGGGCGTATGGTGAATTTTTTTAACGCAACAGCTGTCAGAATTTGACGAAAAGATGTACGAAATTTCCTATGCGAACAGGTTATAATATATCATATGGAGGCATACATGAAAAAACTGCCAAAGCCAACTTTAATACAGGAACGTGATTTTCCATTTGAAAGCAGCGTCAGTCACGGAGTGGAGAACGGATTTCATGAACTGCACTGGCATAACGAAACTGAAATCTGTTTTATAAAAAACGGAACAGGCAAGTATCTTATCTGCGGCGTCGATTACAGCTTTTCTGCCGGAGATATTTTTATTATTGGCAACAACGACATTCATCTATGTCATGACGATAAGGAACTGATAATGCAGGTAGTAATGTTCGACCCGCTCCTCATAGGCAGAGGAACGACGAATATTTTTGATATTGAATATCTTCGTTTGTTTCCAGACAGTTCATACGCTGAATGCACAAAAATAGAACATTCAACAAAATGTGCCCGGCTGCTTTCAGATATTCTTGCTGAAATTGAAGCGGAATATGATTCAGAACAAAAAGGATATGAAATGATGATACGCTCACTTCTTCTCCGATTTTTTGCCCTTGTTTTCAGAAATAATTCTGACAAGCCTGATTCCGGAAAAATCCTCAGTGTAAACTCTGCCGCTAAGGTACGCAGTATTATTCAATATATAGACCTGAATTATTATGAACATATTGATCTTGCGCTGCTTGAACAAAAATTCGGGATCAGCCGTTCGTATCTTTGCAGGATATTCAAGACAATAACCGGTATTTCTCCTATCGACTACATTATCAGAAAGCGAATTGACGAAGCAAAATACCGCCTTATCAAAACTGCTGAAAGCATACTTGATATCTCAGAGAAATGCGGATTTAACTCGCTCTCAAACTTCAACAGTCTTTTTAAAAGGATGACCGGATGCACTCCGGGAAATTACCGGAAAAATGGCGCAGCAAATGTTCAGATCTGATTACAGCTCAAAATCTACCCTTCCGCTGTCAAGGTGATACATTGCACTGATTATTTTCAGTCCACGTTCCTCTTCGAGGTGCATTATATCGGCATTTTCTTCTATCATTCGTACGCTGTGACGGGCATTCAGACAGCATGCCCGGTATTCGTCCTTTTCCGTACCTATCGCAGTCCTGATCTCTTCTACCAGATAGCCGATATGACCGTCAGGGTCATGATTCATTGCTGCGTCAACCGCACCGCAGTGATCGTGACCAAGAACCACAACAAGATTTGTGCCAAGATGATCTGCGGCATATTCAATGCTTCCCAGCTGATGTCTGTCAATAACATTTCCGGCAACACGGATAACAAAAAGATCGCCGATCCCGGCATTGAATATCACTTCGGGAATTGCCCTTGAATCGGAACATCCAACTATTATGGCATAAGGCTTCTGGCCGATATTATGAGTTCGTAAGCGTATTTCGCCGGAAACATCCGACGTGTTTTTATTATGTTCAAGATATTCATTGTTTCCTGCAATAAGCTTTTGCAGAGCCTCCTCGGCAGTGCAGTTCTGAGCGTTATTATTCATAGCAATACCTCGTTTCAATATAATATTTACAATAAATATTATATCACGGCAGATAAGGTTTGTAAAGGCAGCAATACACAAAGAATCAGACAAAAGTCAGCAAAAAATATCAGGAATTTTATTCTTAAAAATGGTATTATAAGTGCAGCAGGAGGGATAAAAATGAATTGGATAAAGGGACTTCAGCGTGCCATTGATTATATGGAGGCGCATATTACAGAACCGACAGATTATGAACTTATCGCACGTGAAATGAATGTTTCAGCATTTTACTTTCAGCGAATATTTACCCTTATCTGCGGCTTTACTCCCGGAGAATACATCCGTAACCGCAGACTTGCGCTTGCCGGCAGCGAACTGCTCGATGCGGACAGAAAAGTGATCGATGTAGCGATGAAATACGGCTACGATACTCCTGAGGGTTTTTCGAGAGCTTTTGTACGTTTTCACGGGGTTACTCCCTTATCTGTAAGAAAGGGCACGGCTGCTCTGAGATCATTTTCCCCCCTGCGTATAACAATATCATTGAAAGGCGGAGAAGGTATGAATTACAAAATCGTTGAAAAAGAGGCTTTTACAGTCATTGAAAGGGCTGAGATCCATTCGGCGGCTGACGATGAAAATCAGAAAACTATTCCGGATTTTTGGGACAGAGCACGTGCTGACGGTACAATGGATTTTCTGGTGAGCTGTCTTTCTCCTGACGAGAAGAATCTGTACGGAATTTGTTATAATGATAATTCTGCCGACAGCAGTACATTTGAGTACTCTATCGCTGCAAGATGCAAAAACGGCTGTGATATTCCTGACGGATACCGCATCAAAAAAATACCAAAACGAACATGGGCAATATTTGACTGCAAAGGTCCTATGCCCAGTGCAATCCAGGAGACATGGCATCGTATAGTTACAGAGTTTTTCCCAACGGCAGACTACGAACCGACATATGAAATGGATATCGAAGTCTACGACGAGGGAGATATATCGGCAGCTGACTATAAAAGTCAGATCTGGGTCGCTGTAAAGAAAAAGTAAACCTATACAGAAAAAATTCCGGCGCACGGTTTTGTGCGCCGGAGTTTTTTAGGCAATACCGCACAAAGACCGCCTGGCGGCTTTGCATTTATTCCTGCTCCGACAGCAGTATTGCCACTCTGTCCTGAATGTATGCTGCGCATTCCTCGGCTGTGATCTCATCATTGGCATAGCGGTAATACTCATCAGAAAGTATGGAACGCACGTCGTCATTATAATATTCAAGACTATTGCTGTTAAGAACAAGATCACGATATCTGTCAGCCTGTTCTGCAGTCACGGTGACCGGATATTCATATGTAAACGTACCGTTGTCAGAATTATGCTCTATCTTTTTTATTTCAGGCTTATTGCCGTCCGTTATCGTTTTTTGCAGAGCCGCCTCAAACGTTTTCTTGTTTGTCCAGTTAAATCCGGGAGCATAGCTGACAGTTTCCATCTGCTTTTCTTCACTGAGAAGATATGAAACAAACGCCCATGCGCCCTCCGGACAGCTTCCGGTATTCAGTACGGTATAACAGTTGTCACAGGTAATCGTACCTGTACCGCCGCTATCTGGCATACTGAGAATAGAAGCATCATCCAATGTCAGACCGGTTTCTCCGAGAGAATTGACAATACCATCAAGCCCATATCTTGCCCTGCTGTCGTTATTCAGCATTGCTTTCATATCTTTCATGCAGGTTAATTTTTTCTCAAAATATTCAGCATCATAACTGCCGTTTTCAAGATATGCCGGATTTTCCGTATTCTTGCAGAATTCGAGAAGCTTTATAAACCTGTCGTTGTCAAAATTACAAGTCATTTTTTCGCTGTCTATCCACGGCAACTGATAATCTATTATCAAAAAATTCTCCAGCCCGCCGTATGTTTCTACTGCGAAGCTCATTCCTTGCGGACGGTTATCGTACAGATCATACATATCTTCAAATGTCCAGTCACTGTATTCCTCGCCGATATAATCGCTGTTGGCATAACAAAACGAAACACAGAAGTTTTCCGGAATTGCATACAGCTTTCCGTCCATATCAAAGGCTTCTATTACGTTCGGCATGAGATCATAGGGCTTAACTCCGTCATAGCTTTCCATCATAGGGTAGAGGTCGGCAGCAGCTCCCAGATTTATCATTCCGTCAAGAACCGATCTGTTTATATAATATATAAGGTCCGGCGATTCTCCCGTAAGAACAGCTTTGCTGAGATCATCAAGGTTTTTCAGATCTACAGCGTACTTTATCAGATAATCGTCATTCTGCTTATTGAATTCAACAGCATCTTTATCGCTCGTGCCGCAGTTTATCTGCCATACGTTAACCGTCTGACGGTTGTCGGTATAGTCGTCGGGACGGCGTGTGTAAAGTTTCAGAGAATCAGAATCATATCCGGCAGTAAGGAACTGACCGTCGCCGCAACAGATAAAATCACTGACAGAACCGGCTTCTATCATCGAGCTTTTGAAATCCACTATAAGGACAAGTTCATTATTGTCTGTAAAGCCGTATATTCCGTCATCTCTCTTGAAAAATGCCCTAAATCCCATTGATCCGGATTTAGCGCCTGTGGAATAATCGTTAAAATCCGAAAAGTTATCTGTCTCCGACGGAGGTGCAAGAATATCGTCCTCATTAATATATGAAAAATTGCTCGACGTTGACATAATGACTTCCCCTTCGCTGTCCATGCCGAAATAAACCAGAGTCTGATCGTATATCTGACTGTCGATGATATTTCCGTTTTTGTCGATAACAGCAGCGCTGCTCAACATCGAGACGATATACTTTTCGTCGTCAAGCGGAGTCATATCTGATATATTGCACCGGCGCATATCGAAATCCTCTTCCAGTCCCGGAACATCGGTCTGACTTATCACGCTGCCGGAGCTGTCATATTCGGTGAGCACAAAAGAGATACTGCCATTTATGGTAAATTCAGTGTAATTGTTTATATTCCCATTTTCGTCATATTCAAGCTCAAAGTCAGTGACAGGCGAAAGAATAGTAAAACTTCCGTCATCATGTACAGTTATACCGTAACCCATGCCGATCGATCTTCCCAATGATATCGGCTCGGAAGCTTTAAAATTGCTGTCGAATCTGACCATTTTAAGCTCAAGCTGTCTGTCCTCATAAAAATAACAATAACCGCCGCTGTATTTCTGTAAGCTTACGGTACTGCCGACCATATCGCCTACGCTTATTTTGAATTCCTTATATGACGTCTGGACAACGCTTACGCTCTTCGCCGTTTTGTCCGCAGTGTCGGAACTTCCGCTGCCGTTTTTTGCACACGCCGCTGTAAGAAGCATGGTAAGTGTGAGTAAAACTGCCGATAATTTTTTCATAGTTATTCCTCGTTTCTGCTACTTATAATTTTTCTGCAAGCAGGATACTAATTCGATTTTGCAAATTATCAGCGCATTCCACGGCAGTTATTTCGTCATTGAGAAATCTGTCGTATTCTTCATAAAAAATAGTTGAAACGTCATTGTCATGATAAGAAAGAGTGCTGCAATTCATTACAAAATCATAGTAGCGCATGACCTGATCTTTCGATGCGGAAGCCTCAAAGGAATATTCTACATCATTTATGCTGGATGAATCTATTATTCTTCCTTCGGAAGGATCTATGAATTTCTCAATACTTTTTTCAAATGCATCCTTAGTGATCGGATGCATATAATCACCGCTCCACCGATTTTCATCTTTAATGACATATGAAATGAATTTCCATGCCCCGTCCGGACAATCACTGTCTGACATAATTGAGTAATTGCCAATCGGACTTACCATTCCTTTTTCCGTTCCCGGAAGATTCAGCAGCGATACGTCTTCAATGGTCAGTCCGCAAGAGCCAAGGTATCTGAACAAATGTTTAAAACCACAAAGTTCTATCATCTCTGCTCCGAGCATTGCTTTATTATCCCCGAATACCGACATCATCTTCCTTATATCATCGGGGTTGTTATAATCAATCTCAGGATAGTTTTTTTCATGTTCTTTGCATATCTCCAGAATACGTATAAATTTGTCAGAATCATAATTGCAGGTACCTTTTTCACGGTCTATCCATACATCTTCGCTGCAAAGCATTGAGGCGATATACTGCTGATCGAATACCATCATACCCTCCGGACGGTTATCGTAGATATCAAGAAAATCTTCTATTGACCAACTGCGGTATTCGTCCCCGATAAAATCTTTTTTAGCCGTAATAAGCTGAACAGCAAAATTTCCGGAAACAGTATATATTCCGCCTTTGTACTCATAGGCTTCCAGGACATTGGGCAGTATATCATCACGTGAGAGACCTGTGCCGCCGTCCAGATAGGGCGTCAGATCGGCAAACGCCCCCAGATTCACAAGCTTGAACATTTCTCCTGAATTAAAACCATAAATGAGATCGGGACCGTCGCCGGAAAGTACCGCAGCAGGCAGGTCGTCGAAGCTCACACTTTCTGTAATATTGATATAATACTGGTCATTGAGTGCACAGAAATCCGTTGCATCCTCATGAAGACTTGTTCCGCCGCAATCTATCATCCAAAGATCTATCGCTGTACGCTTTTCGACATAGCCATCCGGACGCCGTGTATATACCATGATATTGTTACCGCCGCCATTCATAATAAATTTTCCGTCGCCGAACGGTACAATTAATCCGGACGTACTTGTCATAAGCGACTTATCGTAGTCCACCACCATTATAATTTCTTCGTTTTCCGTCATGCCATACAGACCGTCGTTCAGATTGAAATATACCATAAATTCTCCGCTGCCTTCAATAGGCTCCCTGAAATTGCCTGTGAGCAGTTCGCTGTACTTCATATCAGAAGGAATAGCTACGGAATCAGGCTTCATATAGCCGTATGAAGCGTTCTGTGTAAAAAGTATCCTTCCGTCCGAAGCAGGGGCGATATAACATTGGCTGTACTGACTTCCTGCGTCAATATCTATAATATTTCCGTCCCGGTCAAACAAAACAAAACCGCTGCCGAAGCTGAGCATAAGTTTATCTTCACCGCAAGGAACAAGCTCGCGCATACCGGATATTTCTGGGTCGAAATATTTTCCGGCATCTTCTATATCACACTGACTGACAAGTTTTCCGTCTCTGTCGAAACTGAGCAGCCGGAACGTGAATTCGGCTTCGGTTAAATATTTATCATAATTGGTTATCGTCTGATCGTCGTCGTACTCAAATTCAAAATCCGTATCGGCAATAACAATGTCAAAGCTTCCGTCGTCATGAACATTATAAGATATTCCGTTATCCTTATCAGATATTACCCCGGAGACTTCAACATTAAATTCATTATCAGTACGTACAAATTTGCATCCTCCGTCAATACTTGTGTAAAACAGGCAGATACCGCCGTCATATGGAGCAATACGACTCACATAGCTTACGTCGGTCAACTCATTCAGAAAAATTTCCTCTGTGCCCATGTATTCAAGGCTCTTCCCCACTTTCTCTTCTAGTAGTTTCAGTGTATCTGGTTTTATGTGGAGGTCCTTGATCCACTTGGACTTGAGCTTTGTACAAGGAGATAAGAATGGATCAATTTGCATGCCTCTACATGCTGACTGCCAGTTGAGCCAGCACCATTTCTTGAAATTGATGTCTTTTTT
>CAMZZN010000003.1 GCA_947345935.1 uncultured Ruminococcus sp. | reverse complement strand
TGCAAAAGCGGAAAAAAAAGTCGCCGCACCGGAAAAAACGGAATCTACGGAAGCTTCCGATCCAGGCGAAGCCCGTCAGGAATCACCGGAAGCTCCGCCTGCCGCAGCCGTCGATCCGGGAGAGCCGTACAAGGTTCTTGATATGGCGTCCGGGCAGGTTCTTGAAGTTCCGGTCAGGGATTATGTTATAGGAGCGGTCTGTGCTGAAATGCCTGCATCCTTTCATGAAGAGGCTTTGAAAGCCCAGGCAGTGGCGGCTCATACGTATGCGGAGCGTCAGCGCATAAGAGAACGCCGCTCGCCTACTGCCGATCTTATGGGTGCGGATTTCTCTAACGATACTTCCAGATATCAGGGGTATTTTACCGAAGCTCAGGCAAGGCAGTATTTTGGGGATAATTTTGAGGAAAACTACAAGAAGATATCCGACGCCGCCGACGAGGTGCTTCCGTATATCGTTACTTACGGAGAAGAACCGATAGTTGCCGCCTTTCACTCGATGTCAACAGGAAAAACCGAAAGCGCCGAAAATGCCTGGGGAGCAGCCGCTCCGTACCTTGTTCCGGTGGACAGCAGCTATGATACAAAAGCTCCAGGATATATGGAGGAGATACGTCTTACAAAGGATGTGGCACGTCAGAAACTCGAATCAGCATTTCCTGGAATAGTACTGGAAGATGATATGACGTCCTGGATCTCAGCGGAGGAGAGTTCAGGTTCGGGAACAGTTCTGAGGGCGAAAGCAGGCGACAAAAGTGTTTCCGGCAACGATCTCCGTCAGGCGCTGGCGCTGCGTTCCGCTTGTTTTGATGTTCGCTGTGAGGGCGAAGAAATAGTTTTTACTACCAGAGGCTATGGTCATGGAGTCGGCATGAGCCAGTACGGAGCCGATTCCATGGCTCAGAACGGCAGCAACTGGAAGGAAATACTGGAGCATTACTATCCCGGAGCCGAACTGATTTCTTCGGTTTAAGCGGGGACGGCGTCACATCTTAATCTGGCGGCATTGCCTCCTTCGTTATTTCAGGTTCAGAGCCTTAAAATCTATTGACACGATATGTATTTTGTGGTATTATTATTACGATGATCCCGCCGGTCAGGCGGGGTCATCAAGAATTTATAACTGGGGGTAAAAAAAATGGAAAATGTACTCGAAGTCAAGGGACTTACGAAGCAGTACACCAAAGTTCTTGCCGCCGATAATGTTTCCTTTGAGATAGGAAAAGGCGAAGTATTCGCACTTATCGGACCGAACGGCGCAGGAAAAACAACTACTATCCGTATGATATCGACGCTGCTTACGCCGACAGCAGGCGATGCGTCGGTAATGGGGCACAGTATTGCCAGCGAACCGGATAAAGTGAGGGAATGCATTACTTATCTTCCCGACGAAGCCGGCGCTTACAAGAACATGAAAGGCATCAAGTATTTACAGTTTATGGCGGGTCTTTTCTGTTCTGACATTGAAGAGATCGGTAAATGCGTTGACCGTGCAAAGGAGCTTTGTCAGCTGGGCGATCGTCTCAACGACAAGATCGGCAGCTACAGCCGTGGAATGATCCGAAAGCTTCTCCTGGCACGTTCCGTTATGACAAGGCCCAAGCTCGCTATTCTGGACGAGCCTACCAGCGGTCTGGATGTTATCAACGCCATTGAAATAAGAAAAACGATCAAACGGCTGGCTCATGAAGAGGGAATGTCCTTTCTGCTTTCGTCTCATAATATGCTGGAAATAGAATTCGTTTCCGACCGTGTGGGTATCATAACAAAGGGACATCTTATGGTGACTGGGGCTGCGGACGAGCTTAAGCAGCGGTATAATGCCGCCAATCTCGAAGAAGTTTTTGAAAGGGTGGTGAAGCAGAATGAAATTCATTAACCTGCTTAAAAAGGAACTTGCCGAACTTGTAAACAAGCAGATGGCGCTCGGTCTTGTAGTCACAGTGGCTATCTTCATGATTCTGGGCGGAATTATGAAAACTGCTATCACTGACGCCGTTGACGAAAGCAAAAATGTTACTATCAACATCTGCGACAGGGATCAGACAGATTTCACCGGCAGCATATTGGATGCTATGGAAAATGTCAATAAGGATCCCGATTCAAAGGTCTCAGCCAAGATCAATATTATAGAGTGCGAGGGCGACGATTATGCCGCTATTCTTGCAGATAACGATATTTCCAGCCTGGTAATAATCCCGGAAGGCTTTACCGATTGTTTTGACAAAAAGGAGCAGCCGGAGCTTATCAGCGTTTCAAGAATGACTTCGGCAGCTACCACGGCTAATATGGATGTCGGAAACGACGGAGCTATAAGTCTTATTAAGCAGTGTATTTCCAGCACCATTGCTGCTGATACCGGAATGGACGAGCAGCAGTACAAGCTTATGGAAGCGCCTGTTATACTGACTGAAAATACCGTTGTAGACGATAAGGACGCACGCATTTCTCCGGACAGCATCATGAGCAAGATAATGATGCAGAATATGCTTCTGCCAATAATCGTATTTGTGCTAATAATGATGACGTCGCAGATGCTTATGTCGGCTATATCCAATGAAAAGATCGACAAAACCCTTGAAACGCTTCTTTCTGCGCCGGTATCAAGATTGTCCGTAATAGGCGCAAAGATGCTTGCCGCTGCCGTTGTCGCTCTGCTTAATGCGGCAGTTTATATGTTCGCCTTTTCAGTATTCGTTTCCGGGGCTACCGACGAGGTTACTCAGACAGTCTCCGGGGCAACAGGCGCAAGCATTACCGTAGATCAGGCGCTGGAGCAGCTGGGACTTAATCTGGGCGCTGCCGATTATCTTCTTATCGGCGTACAGCTCTTCTTTACGATAATGATCTGTTTGTCGGTTTCCATTATTCTCGGCGCTCTTATCGACGATGCAAAGAACGTCCAGAATATGCTTATGCCAATTATGCTGTGCGCAATGGTTCCTTACATGATATCCATTCTTGCAGACATCAATTCGCTGCCTATGGTATTCCGGGTAATCGTTTACGCTATACCGTTTACTCATACGTTTACGGCTGTTCCGAATCTGATGTTCGGCAACAATATGCTGTTCCTGGGAGGACTTGTCTACCAGATAATAGTATTCCTGATATGCATTTTCTTTGCTCTTCGTCTGTTCATGTCCGACAAGCTGCTGACAGTTTCGCTTAACATAGGTCAGAAGTCAAGATATAAGAAAAGAAACAGGAAAAGCAACGTTTCTGAAGAAGAATAATTAAGGCGGCGCCGAACAATTCTTGTGCGGCGCCGTCCGGAATATGTGGCAGTATTGTACTTCCGGCTGAAAAGAAGGTGATTTTTTGAGAAAAAAACTGCTGATATGCAACGATGACCCCGGAATAGGAAAGATCATAGGGAAAAGCTTTAATACTACAGAGTATACCGTATGGAACTGCACTATGCATTACAGCGATCTGGAGGCGCATCTCAATAACAATAACAAAAAAAAGAAGCGATACTATGACACGGTGGTATTTTTTGTCGGAGAGCATACGAATGATACGGCAAACAGGATCAGGCGTCTGCGTGAGCAATATGACAGAGAACAGAAGGATATAGATATATTCGTTGTTATGATGTACAGATGGGAGCACAATGAGGAAAAATATTACTCCGAGGGTGCGTCGATGTGCCTGTGGTTTCAGGAGACCCCCGTGTGGCTTCTGGAGAGTTATATAAGACTTTTTATGTTCAGGCGCAGATTTACGGATATAGACAGACCGCTGTCAGATTTTCTTACATCTCACGGCTTTGCTCATTTCCATAAGGGATTTCGCTATTTATGCCTGCTGCTTTCGCTTTTACTGGAAGAACCGGAAAGACTGAAGCTTGATATGCAGGATAATTACAAAGAAATTGCAGTAAGATACGGCGATGGAAAAGGTGGAAACGTTAAAAGAGATCTTGAAAGTTATCGGGACGTTATCTATAAATCGCCGCATATTGATCCGCTTCTTAAAATCAGCTTCAGCGAAAAACCAAAGCTTAAAAAGTTTATCAAGTGGATGTACGATTTTGTTGATCAATATTATTATTAAGGCGTGCTAAAAATGACAGAAATGAAAGAATATATCGGTTTTGCCGATTTTGAATTTACCTGCGGAAGCGCAATGTATCGTCTCCGTAGCGAGATGCTGTCGGTCGGCATAGTTGTCTGTGACAGCGATTATAATATTGCGGAAAGATTTTATGCTACCTCGAAGCCCAATCGTTTCCCGAAGCTTTCAAAACAATGCCGTGAACTTACTCATCTCAGTCAGGATGAAATATCAGCTTCTCCTGACAGCAGCGACGTTCTGAAAAGGGCTGTATGCCTTATGGATAAGTATGGCGTCAGCGAACTGTATGTCTGGGGGAACTTTGATAAGCCCGGACTGCTGAGCGACATAAGGCAGCATCGGCGCTTCGGTAAGGACTGCTGCAGCATATGCAGCATATATGATTCAGTTCGTGATATACAGGCAGAAATGGTAAGTCGTATGGGTCTGCCGCAGGCTGTCAATATAAAGGAGCTTGCTTCGGCTTTCGGATATGTTCCGGACAGCGGGAGCTTCCACAACGCTATGAATGACGCTATGGCTCTTTATACTATACATCGGGCGGTATTCACTACGGATTTCCGGAGCAAACCGGAATTTGCAGCGCTGATTGAGAGCAGACTGGAGAAAATGCGTCAGGCAAAGGCGGTGCAGGAGGAAAAGCGGCGTGAAAAGGCTTTTTCCATCCCTCTGTCTCCGGAGGAACAAGTCTTTTTTGACGGTCTTGACTGCAAGAACAAAAGCCGGTTCATTTATCTGCGGTTCCGTATCGTCCTGGCAATTGAAAAGTATCCTGCGGCAGAGGAATTCGTATATATAGTATTTGAAAATCCACGGAAGATAAAGATACTCCCGAAAGAACGGTATGATCCGCAGAGATGTGCCGGAGCGTCTGCTGCACAAACCTTCCTGAAAAAAGAATTCAGTGAATTTATTATAAAAAAATGCTTCCCATAAAGGAAGCATTTTTTTCGTATTATCCGCCAGGATCTTCTTCATTTACACCGTCAACCGTATTGAGGAACAGCTCCGGATCGTAGCATACTCCCATGTACCGGACTTCAAAATGACAGTGCGAACCGTTTGAGTTTCCGGTATTTCCTACTGCTCCGATAAGCTGACCACGTGTCACAGTCTGGTTCTCGGCAGCGAAAACGGCGCTCATATGACCGTATATCGTCTGGTAGCCGTTCAGGTGATCTATCTGCACCATATAGCCGTAGCCTCCGGAATTCCAGCCGGCAGAGATGACCACTCCGTCAGCGGCAGCGTAAATATCCGTGCCTTCGTTTGCCGCAATATCAAGACCTTTATGATTACGGTCGCTGATAAACGTATCGCTTATCCATCCGCCGTCGAGAGGCCATCCCATCTCTCCTGAACCTGTAACGGGGCGGCAGTTCGGATCGGGGCGTGCAGAATAAGTGCCTATGCCTATCTGTTCGATAACAGGCTCTTTTGTCACAACCGACCTGATAGTTTTTCGTGCCCTCTCGATTCCGTCAACATAGGTAATTTCAGTATTGCTGACCTTTTCTCCCGGTACGCCCTTTACAAGTATCGTTTTTACTCCGACGTTCAGGGAACTCGTTTCATACTCCACAGTTTCGTAGTCAAGAAACGAGAGCGTCTCAAATTCCTTGACGTACTGTATGGGCAGATAGCTTTCAGTTTCGATTATATTTATGACCTGACCGCTTTTCAGAGTCATTTCAGGGTTGTAGGGGTTTAGCTTTTTGAAATCGTTAAGACTCATATTGTACTTCTGGCAGACAGAAACATTTGTATCTCCAGCTTGTGCGATATACACGCCTCTCTTTTCAGTGGAGGAGGTCAGCATTTCTATTGCCGGTTTTTCTTCCATAACGCTGTCCTGAAGATAAATTCCTTGAGTATATTCGATCTTGTTTTTGTAGGAAAGATCACGTACCTCGCCGTCAACGTGGTAATTCAGCAGTCTGTCCGACAGAGCTGTTTGTATCTGGTCTTTATCCTCTACGGCGGCTATGAATTTTCCGTCGATGTAGATTCCCCAGGCTTCCGTAAGTTTTTCGTCGGACGCTTCCAGCATTTTGTTAGCAAGCTGATCAGCGCTCATGAGTTTGTCATCGTCGGAGATTATCTTCAGAGAGAAATTAGCGGAAAGATCAATAGTTTTATCGTTTTCATTGTAGGATATTCTCTGCTGCACCTCACGCTCCGCCTTTTCAAAGTCGGCTTCGGCGTTTATGATGCCGATTTCCTTTCCGTTGAAATCCACTGAAATGCCGTATTCAAGACCTGAGCCGTATCGTATGATGCCTATTAGAAAAGCAACGGATATTATCGGCATTGTGTAATTAAAAACGGTGCAGAAAACGCCGTCCTCTCCGAACAGGAAAGATCCCGCAAACCGGGTGACAGCTCCGGCGTGAGCAGCCCTTCCACGCTTTTTTGATTTTCTGACATTATTGTAAAGCTCTCTGTTTCGCTTTGTACGCAGGCGGATCGATTCCGTCATGCCGTGACATAACCAGCGGATTCCTCTGAAAACAAAGGAGAGAAAACCCAGCATTTCAGAAAAAATAAGCTTCAGACCCTTTACGGCTCCGAGAGCTGCAACAGCCAGAATCTTTACGGCGAACAGTCCGAGCCGTGCGAAGAAGTTCACGGCTCCCTCTGCGGTACGTTTAAATATATTATCCGGACAATCCTGATCTTCCAGATCCATTCAGACGACTCCTTTCGTTACAAAATGGTTACAATGTAATATTATAGCAACTTCTGCGTGAAATACAACGGGAATAACGGCTTTTTTTCTGCATAGCATCATATTTTATAGGAATTAACAAAAATACGGGGCTTAATTACTGATTGTTTGTGAAATGCCACGAATAATCAAGCATTTCCGGAGAGTAATTTTCCAGTTTTTCCAGGAGAGGGAGTACATCCTTCCGAGCGGATTCGAGATCATGTTCAAGATAATTTCCGCATTCAACCTCTGTGCAGCCCGGAATCTTTTCCTTATAATCAGATATAAAGCGAAAAGCGTCTCTTACAAGATGTATAGCGTTTTCATGGGGCATATTTCGTGTAAGCAGATAGAATCCGGTGCGGCATCCCATGGGACCTACGTATATAATGTTTTCGCCGAATGAAGAATTTCTTGCATAGGTAGCAAAAAGATGCTCGATAGTATGCAGCGACGGATTTGATATATATATGCCGCCGTTAGGTTTTACCATGCGGACGTCATATGTGATTATATCGCCGTCGATACGGGATATGTACATTCCAATGCCGAATTTTGTATGGTCTACCTGAAAGCTTGCTATTTTTTCCATTATATTTTTCTCCTTAAAAAGATTTTTTATTTCATCCGGAACAGTGGAGCGAACGATGAGCCGCCTGCCTGTTTCCGGATCGGTAAATTCAACTGCGCCGCAGTGAAGCGCCTGACGGTTTATATCCTTCCGTGAGCCGCCGTAAAGGTCGTCCCCGGCAAGAGGATGACCAATATGAGCAAAATGGACACGTATCTGATGGGTTCTGCCCGTTTCAAGAGATATCTGCAAAAGGGAGTATTTTTCTCCGGAGCAGATCTGACGGTAATGCGTGACCGCTCTCTGACCGTCCTCACGTACACAGCGTGTGATTATGGATTCCTGCTTGCGGGCGATAGGTGCGTCTATAGTGCCGTGAGGGGGCGTTATTCCGTGAGCGGCAGCATAGTATGTTTTTATGCAGTTATTCTGAAGGAGCCGGGCGGAATAGGCGTCTTTAGCGACGACGCACAGACCGGAGGTATCTTTGTCCAGACGATTCACCGCCCGGAAAGTCAGTCCGGGATACAGAGCGGCAAAATAATTTCCGAGCGTATCGCCCTGATGCCGTGCGGAGGGATGAACGGGCATTCCTCCGGGTTTGTTGAAGATCACTACTGCGTCGTTTTCAAAGGCTATCGGAACGCTGAGTGAAGCGGCGGCTTCCAGCGATCCGCTTTCGCCGGGGCGCAGGATTATAATGTCTCCGTTTTCAACGAGGTCAATACTGCGGATTGTTTTGCCGTTCCGTGTAATACCGTTTTCCAGGCGTTTCAATTTTGTAAGAAGCCGCCTTGACACGCCTTTTTTTTCCATGAGGAACTTTTGCAGCGTGATCGGATTTTCGCAGCTGACTGTCAGTTTTATTTCTTTCATATTCGTCCTCTTTGATATATATTGAAATACACAATGCGGCTGCCGACGAAAGCCGTGTGCAGGCAAAGGGCAGTCCTATTATAGACGCCATCGGAAGCAGATATGCGGCTGCAAGTCCGACAAAAGTCGATTTTCTTCCACGCATGAATTTTATGGAGAGAAGTATTATCCTGAAAGGACTGTACTCTGGAAAATGAACCATAAGGAAAGGCGCTGCAGCAAGACTTATCTTCAATGAAAGCCATATAAGAATGGAAACAGCCGTCAGCATAAAGGCATGACAGGTAAGAAAGAGCTCTCTGGCAGTTCGGGCAGTTGAAAACATAGAACACGCCGTTATTCCGAAGAATGCCGCCGGAGCAAGAGCAATGAGCGCCGCTGATTTTGACAGGATGGAAAGTCCGAGACTTTTCCGGAAATATTTCCGGCTCATAAGTATTCGTGAAAGCGGAGTCAAGGGTTTGCGGCTACCGCATAATTCCATAAGACGGAACGCCATTGCAAAGGTCAGGGGAGCTGTAAAGGTGATCCTCAGAACAGCGGTTATCAGAGCGACTGCAAGTTGAATTCTGCTCCCGCCGCTGAACAGCGCTGCCGGCTGCATCTGACCGAAATACAGCAGGAGACTGTATATCGCCGCTTCTGCAAAGCGGAAGAACAGTTCTGCTGCCAGCGGAAGCAGACAGACAGTCATAGTTACGGCACGCCTGCCTTTAAGAAGTTTTCCTGAAAATGAAATAAGCTCACGGATCTTCATAACACAATACCTCCATAGAAATGATCGGGTCTTTGGTAGTATGTGCCAATTTCCGGAAATTATTCAGATATTCAGATCAAAAGAAATCTTCATCAATGGGATCTGGAATCTTATCATACGGACAGTAGCCGAGAATCTCAAAAGCCTGGGAATTAAGCCACATCTGGGCGGTAACAATGATATCGAAGCCCTCTCCGAAATCGGTGCTGAGCGTTTTCGGATCGTATTTTGGCAGTCCGAAACAGCTTAGCATATTGGAAATAACGCCGCCGTGTGTTATCATGGCGCAATGAGTAAGACCGTCGTTCATCATATCCATGATAATTTCATGAAGCGCTTTAAAGGTACGTGCAGTCATTTCTTCCAGACTTTCGCCGCCGGGGGGACGCATGTCCTTTCCGCCTTTCAGCCATTTTTTGTAGTCGTCAAGATTCAGAAGTTCGTCAACACTTTTATTTTCAAAGCTGCCAAGATCAAGTTCACGAAGATCGTCAACGGTACACATTTCAGTACATGGAAAAAGTATTTCCGCTGTTTCAGTGCATCGTCTGAGCGGAGAAGAATACACTCTGTGCACAGAGGGATAGTCGAATTCATCCATTTTAGAGATAAGCTCTGCCGCACCCTTTCCGGAGAGAGGGAGATCGGTTGAGCCGATATATATGCCCTTTTCGTTAGCTTCCGTCAGACCGTGACGAAGTACGCTTATGCGGTAGCCTTTCATTGATTATCAGTCCTCTCATAAAAATAACCGCCGTTATTTGCTGAATTGACGGTTATTTTATTTAACCTTTATTATAACAGAAAACGACGTTAATGTCAATAGAAGAGAAAAATTTTGATACGCAAATCAATTCTGAAATTATATTTTATATTATATATGTAGGGACACGGCACGCCGTGTCCCTACATATTAAGGTTATTACGATGAGTTTTTTAAAATGAATTTGCGTGAAATTTTTCATGGCAACAGGCTTTTATTCGGATGTGTTTGTATTTTATCATAATAGATACTCTGTTGGTACGTTTTTTTCACGGGCATATTTAATGCCGAACATTTCTGTTTTATCATCACCGACAATGAGTATTATATCTGAATCGTCTATCATATGCATATCCGCAAGATCGCAGCAATCGTACGTATAATAATTTGAGATGATAATTACCTTATCTGCATGTGCATGGATGCTGAAAAAACGTTCACGGCGTTCTTTAATCCAGCTGGATGCCTGTTCCTCGTACGGCATGGCAATATGCAAATCGATATCGTTATACATTTTCATGGCGATGATTATTTCAGCACACCACATGGGCACACCGTATTCGCAGTTCAGCCAGAATCGGTTATATCCCCGGCAGTACAGCTGCCATATCTTGTTGCGCAATTTGGTTTTTATTTCGTGATGCAGTGGTCTGCATTCATTTTTGTGAGCAATATCAAGCTCTTTGCCACTGGAAATTATTGTACAGGTCATAGAAGTCCTCGTTTTATATGTTATTATTTATCACATATAATATAACATATATTTTGTGTTGATGTCAAGATATAATATATGTGAGGTGATAAAAACAAATGGCTAAAAAGCTGCAAATAACTAAAAAATCCGATCTCAAGGGAAACGACGGTTATAAAACGTTCTCTATCCGTGTAAAAGAAGATATTGTTGAAAAACTTGACGATATATCAATTAAGACAAACAGAAGCAGAAACGAACTGATAAACCTGCTGCTTGAATTCGGCATAGAAAACAGCGAGATCATAGATTAAAGCCTGATCCTGAAATATTATGTCAATGTGCACAAAAATAAAGACGAAAAATTTATCCCTTATAAATTCCTACAAAAATCAACGAAAAAATTCACAATTCTTCAATAAATCAGCGTATTTACATATTATACATTTTGTATTATAATAATAATGTCGTTTAAAAAACATTTCAGGAGGAACATTTATGAATTCCGATTTTGCACGAATCATAACATTACAGAGAAAAGAACGTCATATCAGTCAGAAGCAGGCAGCGACAGATCTCGGAATTTCTCAGGCTCTTCTTTCGCATTATGAAAAGGGTATCCGTGAATGCGGTCTTAATTTTCTTGTGAAAATTGCAGATTATTATAATGTATCCTGCGATTATCTTCTTGGCAGAACGCCGGATCCAGAAGGAAAAACTATAACCGTTGAGGATATTCCGGACGACGACGGCAATAACAGCCTTGAAATGCCTTCTCCCGAAATTATTAATTTTAACAGAAGGATCATCAACAATTCAATAAGCCTTCTTTTCAGTCTTGCCCAGAAAGCAAACAGCATAACCCTTATAAAAGAAGTATCGTCATATCTGATGCTTTCTGTGTATAAGCTGTTCAGAATAATCTATAATGCGAATCCTCATAACGATCAGAAGCTTTTTCGTATACCAAAGGTCATTGCCAATGACAGCGCCAACGCTATCGTATCTATGAGCGAGGCAAATATCAAGGCGTCGTCATGCGGTATTCCGCTGGACGGAAATGACTGTATCGACAATTTTGATACCCTGTATGTCACCACCGCAACGCTCCAGAAGGACTACGCTCAGTATTCGTCGTCTCTTCTGAATCTTATAAAGCGAAGCGAGGACAGTATTGCCCGTACACGTGCAAAATACCGTCCGGACGGCAAATGACCGGAATGGAAACAGCCGGAGCGCATTGCTAAGGCGGTGCCGTAATATATAACAAAGGAGTTCTTATCCATGTCAGACACAAAAATTCCGTACAAAATTTATCTTGAAGAAAGCGAAATGCCCGGAGAGTGGTATAATGTCCGTGCAGATATGAAGAAAAAACCGGCGCCGATGCTCAATCCGGCGACGCTCAGCCCCGTTACGGCGGCTGATCTTGAACCTGTATTCTGCAAGGAGCTCGTAGCTCAGGAACTGAACGCGACAGACCGTTATATTGCGATTCCGCAGGAGATACAGGACTTTTATAAAATGTATCGTCCTTCTCCCCTGGTAAGAGCTTACTGCCTTGAAAAAAAGCTGGGAACTCCGGCGAAGATCTACTATAAATTTGAGGGCAACAACACCAGCGGCAGCCACAAGCTCAATTCCGCCATTGCCCAGGCATACTATGCAAAAAAGCAAGGTCTGAAAGGCGTTACGACAGAAACGGGTGCAGGTCAGTGGGGAACTGCTCTTTCAATGGCGTGTTCCTACTTTGATCTTGACTGTCAGGTTTATATGGTAAAAGTATCATATGAGCAGAAGCCTTTCCGCCGTGAGGTAATGAGAACATATGGCGCAGCCGTTACGCCTTCTCCGTCTGAAACTACAGAAGTGGGACGAAAGATACTTGCTGAATTCCCAGGCACGGGCGGAAGTCTTGGATGCGCTATATCTGAGGCGGTAGAAGCTGCAACGACGCAGGACGGCTACAGATATGTTCTCGGAAGCGTTCTTTCACAGGTTCTCCTCCACCAGTCGGTAATAGGAATGGAAACAAAGACCGCAATGGATAAGTACGGCATCAAGCCCGATATCATTATCGGATGCGCCGGAGGCGGTTCAAACCTCGGCGGACTTATTTCTCCTTTCATGGGAGAAAAGCTCAGAGGCGAGGCGGATTATCGCTTTATTGCCGTTGAGCCAGCATCGTGTCCCAGTCTTACAAGAGGCGTCTATGCGTACGATTTCTGCGATACCGGAAAGGTTTGTCCGCTCCAGAAAATGTATACCCTTGGCAGCGGCTTCATGCCGTCGCCTAATCATGCCGGAGGTCTGAGATACCACGGTATGAGTTCGGTTCTTTCCGAACTTTACGATCAGGGACTTATGGAAGCGGTGTCTGTTGAGCAGACTTCCGTATTCGAGGCGGCTCAGATGTTTGCAAGGGTAGAGGGAATACTTCCTGCTCCTGAAAGCAGCCATGCTATCAAGGCTGCTGTTGATGAGGCGGTAAAGTGCAGAGAAACAGGCGAAGAAAAAACCATTCTCTTTGGCCTTACCGGTACAGGATATTTTGATATGTACGCTTACGGCGCATATAATGACGGAAAAATGACCGATTATATCCCCACGGACGAGGAGATTAGAAGGTCTACAGATATGCTGCCCAAGGTATGATAAGGCGATAGTTTTACAGGCAGGGTACAGGGAAGTTCCTGTCCCTGCTTCTATTTTTCGGAACTGGGGGTCTGGTGATGATAAGAACGGCAATTATCTGTCTGATGTCGGTATGGCTGGTATTGTGCGGAGAACTTCCAGCATTTGCGGAAGAGTCGTACGCCGCATCGGAGCAGACTCTTGAAGCAATGGAAAAGGATTATTATTCATTTGAACCTGAAGATCCTGATCTTCTTTCCTACGTCAGTTATTACGATGCTTACTGCGGAGAGTTCCGACCGGACGAGAGTATAAGCGTCAGTGCAGAGGATTTTTCGTTTCCGGACGAATCGGCGGAGCTTTCAAGTCGCATTGTTGAAAATAAAGCCGTAAAAGCCGCAGTCTGGAATAAAAGCGGCGGAAAAGTCTGCTGTACCGTAAATGTTCCCGTTTCCGGAATTTACTGTCTGAAGGCAGACTACAGTCCTCTTTCCGAAACAAGCCAGACTATAGAACTTTCACTTGAAATAGACGGAAAGCTGCCGTTTAAATCAGCTTCACGGCTGACTCTTGGCAGAGCATGGGTAAATGAAAGGGATATATATGACGATTCCCGTGGCAATCAGATACGTCCGCCGCAGGTTCAGCAGGAGATTCGGCAGAGCTGCTTTTTCGGCGATCCCGACGGTCTTTTCAGCGATCCGCTGATTTTCTTTCTTGAGGAGGGAAATCATGAAATCGCTGTGTATTCAGGGGCAGGTCAGATTGCGCTGGAGGGACTGAGCTTTGAAAACCCACCGGATCTGTTTTCCTATGATGAATACAGAAATTCGGTGACGGCTGAGATAACTCCAGAGAATACGCCGTCCAGACTTTTCAGGATAGAAGGGGAACAGGCGGCAGTCAGGTCAGACGCTTCGCTTTGCGCAAACTTTGACAATGTAAATTATCTTGTTTCCCCATCCGATCCGTCACGGATAGTTTACAATACTTTCGGAGGAGAAAACTGGAGCAAGCCTCTTCAGTCCGTGACCTGGAATATATCACGGGAGGATGTCGGAAACAGCGGCTGGTATAAGATCGGCATAAAATACAGGCAGAACTTTCAGAGAGGATTCAGTTCCAACAGACGTATCTATCTTGACGGCAGAGTTGTCTGTTCCGAAATGGACGAGGTACGTTTTGCTTATAACAGCGGCTGGGACGTTGCGTCGCAGGACGTATTCGTATATCTTGACTCCGGTGCGGATCATACGCTGACAATGGAGGTTGTTCCGGGAGAAACGGGCGACGCTATGCGCCGGCTTGAAGAAGTCCTTGCCGGGATCAACGAACAGTATCGCCGCATTCTTATGCTCACAGGTCCGTCTCCGGATAAGTATACTGATTATTATGTCCATGAAAAACTGCCCGATCTGACGGAACGCCTGGAAGAATTATCGTGTCAGCTAAAAGATATCCAGGCAGATCTGGAAGAACTGAGCGGTTCTTACGGATCGGAGGCAGCGGTTATCGGTAATATGGCAGTTATACTTGATAAATGCGTGGAAAAGCCTGTGAAAATACCCTTGTATCTTGCCCGGATAAAGGACAGCATAACTTCGGTCTCCGCCTGGATGCGTGAATGCCGTGAGCAGCCCCTGGAGATCGACTATATAGAGTTCGCTACAATGGACAGGGAATTCACAAGCTGTGAACCAAAGTTTTTAAAGTCGGCGGAATTCAGTTTCAAAGCATTTATTTCTTCGTTTTTCCAGGACTACACTACTCTTTCCGACGTTACCGGAAAGGAAGCTGTAGAAGTCTGGGTAGCTATGGGCAGAGATCAGGCGGAACTCGTCCGTGAAATGACAGAAAGCAGGTTTACTCCTGAATACGGAATTCCCATTTCTGTCAATCTTGTAAACGGCGGCGTTGTGGAAGCGGCGCTTGCAGGAAAAGCTCCGGATGCGGCGCTGTTCCTGGGGGAAGAATTTCCGGTTAACCTTGCTTCACGAGGGCTTCTTACCGATCTTTCGCAGTATGATGATTTCAATTCGGTCATGGAACGTTTCGGAGACAGTGCGGCAGTGCAGTATTCATGGAACGGGGGCTGCTATGGAATTCCTCTTACCCGGTCGTTCCCCATGATGTTCTACCGTACGGATATTCTCTCGGGGCTGGGGTACGATCATCCACCTGAGACATGGGATGAGCTTATTGATATGCTCCCTGCGATACAGAGGAACTATATGTCCGTGGGACTGGTGCTTCCTTCGACCGATATTTCTCCTGCTACCGAAACCGGACACACTTTTGCAATGCTTATGCTGCAAAACGGCAGGAACTACTTCAGTGAAGATCTTATGGCGTCCTGCTTTGATTCTATAGAGGCGTACCGCAGTTTTGAACAGTGGACGGATTTCTATACTAAGTATAGTTTCGAGCAGTCCTACGATGCTTTCAGCCGGTTCAGGACGGGAGAATATCCTATAGTTATAGCTGAATACAGCTTTTTTAATCAGCTTGAGGGAGCTTCCCCTGAAATAGCCGGACTGTGGGACTTCTGTCAGGTGCCGGGAACGCTCAGGAATGACGGAACGATCTCTCACTCCGCAAATTCCAGCGGTACGGGAGCGGTGATATTCAGCAGTGCGGAAAATCAGGAAGGTGCATGGGAATTTGTAAAGTGGTTTACCGGCACGGATGTACAGGCTGAGTTCGGAGCACGTCTGGAGGGGCTAAGCGGAGTAATGGGACGCTATGACGCAGCTGATCCGCAGGCTCTTAGTCAGCTTTCCTGGTCGGAGGACGAACTGATACGCCTTATGGATCAGTGGGAGGAACTGGAGGAGATCCCGGTTATTCCGGCATCGTATGCCGTTACAAGAAACATAATGAACGCTTTCCGTGAAGTAGTGAACAAGCAGGCAAATCCACGGGATACGCTGCTCTGGTACAACAGGGATATCAATGATGAGATCAAGCGAAAAAACGAAACAATGAGGTAAGAGGTCGCTGCATGAGGAAAAAATCGGAGCTTCGGAAAACTTTCCGGGAGATAAGAAAAAATAAGGCGTGCTACGCCATGCTTGCGCCGTTTATGATACTGTTCATTATGTTTACCGTGATACCCGTGGCAATGTCTCTGCCCATCGGTTTCACTGATTTCAATATGGTTCAGAAGCCTGAATTTGTAGGTCTGTCAAATTTCCGGACGCTTTTTCTTTCGGATAAAATTTTTATGAGCTCTATCCGTGTAACGATAGTTTTTGCTTTGCTTACAGGTCCGGTGAGCTATGTACTTTGTTTTCTGATCGCATGGCTGATAAACGGAATGCCAAGGTACCTGCGGACAATTTTCACCCTGATATTCTATATACCGTCGCTGGCGGCGGTATATACCGTGTGGCAGCTGATATTCAGCGGCGATATGAACGGCTATCTTAACTCGTTTTTGATTGATTTGGGCGTTATCAATGCGCCGGCGCAGTGGCTGACGGACGGCAGATACGTGCTCGGAGTTACTATTGTCGTACAGCTGTGGATTTCGCTGGGAGCAGGATTTCTTGCCCTTCGTGCGGGATTTCAGAATATTGATCCGGTGCTGTATGAGGCGGGAGCGATAGAAGGTATACGCAATAAGTGGCAGGAACTTATATATATCGTTATACCTTCCATGACGCCGCAGCTGATGTTTGCAGCGGTGATGCAGATTGTCAGTTCTTTTACGGCAGGTACAGTGGCGCAGAATCTGGTAGGCTTTCCAAGCACAGATTATAAGGCGCACACGGTCATGACCCACGCTTATGATTACGGCTGGGAGCGCTATGAAATGGGGTATGCTTCGGCTATATGCATGATACTGTTTATAATTATGTTTTTTCTCAGCCGTCTTATAGCAAAGGGACTTAAGAAAATTGCGGGTTAATCAGTATAGGCAAAGGAGGTTCGGTGAATGCCTGCGGAAGTAAAAAAGCTAAAGGAGTCGAACAGACCGGCAGGGCGGAAACACGGCGGAACGGCGCTCTCGTTTGTATTCCTGACTATACTGGGACTTTTTATGATATTTCCGATATATCTGACCGTGGTAATGGCTGTAAAGCCTGTGGAAGAGCTTTTTGTATTTCCGCCGAAGCTTTATGCGATGCGTCCTACTCTTGACAATTTCCGTGATATGTTTGCTGCTGTAAGGCAGAATCGTGTTCCGTTTTCGAGATACGTATTCAACAGCGTTTTTGTGACGGTTTCGGTAACGGCAGTTCAGTGCATTTTTGCCTCAATGGCTGCTTTTGTGCTGGCAAAATATCGGTTTCCGGGAAGCAGGATGATAAACGGAGTTATCGTAACATCTCTTCTGTATCAGAGCAGCGTTATCTATATCATGCAGTATATGGTCATGGCGAAACTTCATATAATAGATTCTCCGCTGGCTCTCATTCTTCCGGCGGCAGCTTCGCCTTTGGGTGTTTTTCTGATGCGACAGTCTATAAGTCAGATGCCTGATGCCATGATCGACGCAGCAAAGGTGGACGGCGCAGGACTTTTCCGGATATGCTGGCAGATCGTTATCCCGAACCAGAAACCGGCTCTCATGACGCTTATGATCTTCGCTTTTCAGGCAGCCTGGAACATCCAGGGGAGTGGAGTGATTTTTCGTGAGCAGTACAAGACGCTTCCCGCTGCGGTCGCTCAGGTAGCGTCGTCCGGTATGGCGAGAGCCGGGGTTGCAATGGCGGCTTCCGTATTCATGCTGATACCGCCGGCAGTTGTATTTATATTGGCGCAGCGGTATGTGATAGAAACTATGGCTCATTCCGGTATCAGGGATTAATGCCGATAGCATAGAGACTATTTTAGGCAACACCGCACAAAGCACGCCTGACGGCTTTGCACGTCATCTGCTTGAATATTTTCCGTCATCTTACACAAAAACTCCTTGAAATGCGTCAGCATTTCTGCATCGTCTTTGTACAATCTGACGAAAAATCTGACTGCGCATCTGCCGCACAATCTTTGTGTGGTGTTGCCTTTATCTGTGAACGTTGGTGAATGAATGAGAAAAGTATTATTCTGTGTTACTGCGGTCTGGCTTTTTATTACGGCTTTGGTTTGTCCGTTCACGGCTGCCGCTTTTGATCCGTATGAATCCTACAGTTACGACAGCCGTGGCAATGCTGTGCCCTCTCAGGCGGGATATACCGCTGTACGAAGCGTTTCAGGAGCTGATATCGGGGCAGGCAGTTTTGATTCTCCCTCAGATATTTTCTATGACGAAAGCGGATCATTCTATATCGCCGATACCGGCAACGACCGGATTGTCGCCGTAAACGTTGCATTTGACAGTATTTCCGGCGTATACGACAGCTTTGTGTTATCCGACGGAAATGAAACACGGTTGAACGAACCGTCCGGGATATTTGTATCTTCGGAAAAAAACATGATGTATATTGCTGACAGCGGAAACGAAAGAGTGCTTGTGTGCCGTTCGGACGGCAGCGTAGTGATGGAGATAAAAAAGCCGGATTCTGCCGCTTATGACAGCGCCAAGACATTTATTCCACGCAGGGTAATTGCAGACAAGGCAGGGAATATTTACGTCCTGCTCGGCAATATTACTTCCGGAGCAGCCATGTTCAGTTCCAATGGTGAATTTATGGGATTTTACGGCGCAAATCGTGCAGAGCCTACGGCGGAGGTCATTTTGCAGCGTATAAGAAATATATTTTCGTCTGAAGAAAAGCGTTCGAAACGTATGAGAACCGTTCCGTCCGGAATAAACGGATTTGATATAAACGGTGATTTTATTTTTACCTGTACTGCTTCGTCGTCTCATACTATTGATACGGTAAAAAAACTGAATGCGGCCGGAAAGAATATTTTTGCGGATAAACACGCTGTTTTCGGCGATTTTCCGCAGGCTTACGGTACATCTGAAAATCAGCTCATCGATATAGATGTGTCGGAGGACGGATTCATCAATTGTCTTGATCTGACGACAGGACGGATTTTTCAGTACGACGAGGAATGTGAGCTGATTTTCATTGCAGGAACAAAAGCCGGGCAGCTGGGGGGATTCAGGGAACCGGCTGCTCTTGAATCTGCGGACAACAGGATATGCGTTCTGGATTCCGCTAAAAATACGGTAACGATTTTTGAGGAGACGTCATTCGGAGAGACGGTTCACAGTGCGGTAACTCTTTTCAATGACGGATATTACGAAGAAGCTCTTGAGCCGTGGTCTGACGTCATACGGCGTGACGGAAATTACCGCAGAGCTTATGTCGGCGCTGCTTCTGCACTTCTGAATAAGGGAGATTACAGAGGGGCAATGAAATATGCCCGTGCCGGTTATGCTCCTGGTATATATAACAAAGCTTTTGCGATGTGGCGTGAAGTATTCGTCAGAGAGCATTTCAGCGTTATTTTCATGATATTCTTTATTCCCGTCATATTGTATATTCTGCGCAGAAAAATATATGTGTATGTCGTGAATATGAAAGCGGCAGTGTCCGGATTTTTTGAAAAGCATGGAATATCTCACGGCAGACGAAAAAAATCGCCGCTTGGGAAATCGGTTTTTATTGTTCTGACGCTGTTTCTTGCTCAGATCGCTGACGGAAGACTTTACGGCTTTCAGTTCGGTTATCCTGACGACAGGACCTTCAGCATGGCTCCGTACCTTGTAAAGAGCGTTGTTGTTTTTGCCGCCTGGGTCGCAGGAAGCAGAGCGGTCGGCACATTTCTTGACGGTGACGGTACTGCCGAAAAAATATGCGTTTCCAGCGCCCATGCGCTTGTGCCTTATATTGTACAGATTTTTGTCTGTGTTGCGCTTTCTCATATATTGGTACAGGACGAAGCAGTATTCATTCAGGTAATACGTATTGCCGGAACATCCTGGACGGCGGTTCTGCTGTTTTTTGCCGTTAAGAACGTACACGGCTATTCTCCCGGAAGAACGCTTTTTTCCATAGCGCTTACAGCAGCGTCTATGCTTATAATGCTATTTTTGCTGGTACTGTTCATGTCTCTTATCCAGCAGGTGTGGATATTCGTTTCTTCCGTCTGCACCGAGATTGTGTACCGAATAAGAACGCAATAAAATTAGTATTGTGATCCGGAGGGATTTTATGATAATAAGAAAGATCCGGGCTGCGGTTCTCGGTATTCTGGCGCTGTCCTCAATGACTATAGGAGGGAGCGTTTTCGCCGGAAGCCCCGTCGTATCTTATGACGACAGTCAGGATATCGGAGATTCTGAACAAAATCGTGCCAAACGGCGTGAGACTGCTGAAAAGCCTGATTTTGACGGCGGCATCGTGAAAGAACTCTTTTCTTTTGCCGGAAGTTCCGGCGGTCTTGATATATACGTAAGGAAAGATGAAGCTCTTACTGACGACGAACTTGCCGAAGCAAAGAAAATAGGCGACGCAGCCGCTCTGTACTCTGATTCGGGAGAACCGGCAGCCGCTTTTGAGAAGCTTTCGGAGGGGGATGAAAAAATTGTATTCATCAGCGAAAGGAAACGGTATATAGCCGAGGTGTCAGCGGAGGGAGTCTGCGTTAAATCTGTGATATCCACCCTGGACAGCGAAGATGTCTTTTTGTCTGAGGAGGGAGCGCTGTTGGAGCTTATGTCGGAAGATAAAAAGAAAACCGAAGCCCGATTCCGCCGCAGCGGTGAAAATGACGGTATGCTGATCTACCGGGAAGTTAATGGTTCACGCTTTGCCTGGGTATCTCAGGAAATGGATCAATTTTACGGAATTTATCGCTATGGTACGGAAAACGACAGTTTCCGTATGCTGGTGGACGACGAAAACGCTGTTTTCGGTCTGGAAAGCAAGGAGACGGGATATATCTGGTGGTCGTCTCCGCCCGGAGCTATGCACGATGATTCCGCTACCGAGATACTTGCCGGAGGTCTGCGGTCGTCGGTTATACTTAATTATGGCATTCCGGAAAAGCAAAGTGAAAATAATCCCCTGCGTTCAAATACAGACGGTTGTGATATGACCGTTACTGATATAGAAAACGGCATTCGTGTGGATTATAATTTCGGCAAGGCAGGCTTTAAGTTTCCGGTGGAGTATACGCTGGAGGAGGATCACTTGCGTGCTTCGTTAAAAGTCGGAGATATTGAGGAGAGGAATCCTGCCAATGTAATTACTGAAATCACCCTCATGGAGACCTTCGGTGCGGCATCCTCGGAGGAGAACGGTTATTTTGTGATCCCTGACGGCAGCGGAGCGCTTATCCGTTTCAATAACGGCAGGACTATGGAAACGAATGCCTATAAACAGCCGGTTTATGGCAGGGATATTACCGCTGTTCCTCAGAACAGGGGGGCATATGCAAGGCAGATCTGCCTGCCGGTATACGGTATTGTAAAGGACGACGGCAACGCTTTGCTTGCGGTGGTGGAAAAGGGGGATTCAAACGCCTGTATTTCAGCAAAGATCTCCGGGCAGTCCAATACTGATTATAATATGTGTTCGTTTAGTTTTACCCTGCGGGAGACGGATACATATTATATGTCCGGAAGCCAGAGCCAGCAATTTACGGTCTTTGAAGGAGGAGATATAAAGTCAGACGATATTGAAGTCAGATACTACCCCATTTCAAAGAAAAATGCAGATTATGCCGATGTGGCTGCACGGTACAGGGAGTATCTCATGGAGGAAAAGGGCGTGACTCCGAAAACAAAAGCAAACAGTGCGCCGCTGTACATTGATCTTTACGGCGGCGTAATGAAAAAACGCTCTGTACTTGGAATCCCGCTTACTCTTAAAACCGCTGTGACATCGTATGGGCAGGGACTGGATATTCTGCGTGAACTTGAAAACAGTGGCGCAGACGAAATGGTGGTTTCGTACAAGAATTGGACGAACGACAGCATAAAAAACAAGATAGATACTGATGCCAGACCATCCGGTACTCTTGGAGGAAGAAAGGACTTCAGGGAGCTTACCGATTATATGGAAAGCAGGAATATATTGTTCTACCCTGTTTCCGGTAATGTGACGTTCCGCAGCGGAAACGGATATTATGCTTTTACAGACGCCGCCGTGCGTGTTTCCGGCAGTTATTCAAGGATAGTCAGTTATGACAGAGCATACGGCGTTCCCGACAGAAATCGTAAGAATCTGTCGCTGCTTTCGCCGGGAAGCTACGGAGGACTTTTTGACGAGATTTCCGAGGGATACGAAAAAGCAGGTCTTGACGGCATTTCGGCAGGAGCGCTGACGTCATCGCTGTACGGCGACTACAGTAAAAACGGCGTGTCCCGGTATCAGGCTATGGAGAAGCTTGTCAAAGGTTATGAGGAACTATGCGGTTCAATGAATGATGGTATAATGGCAGACGGCGCAAACGCATATGCATTGCCATATGTAAACCATATAAAAAATGTACCTGCAACATCGAGCCGTTTTGATATTTTCGATGAGGATGTACCGTTTTATCAGATGGTGATACATGGACTTATTCCATATACCACCGAAGCCGTAAACGGCAGTCCCTCTCCGGATGAGATGCTTCTTTATGCAGCGGAAACGGGCAGTTATCTTCGTTATGATATGGTTTACGAGCAGCCGGGAGCTCTGGAAGATACGGAATTTGACATATATTATTATGCCGGCAGCAGCGGCTGGACGGCTGAGGCTGCAAATAGTCAGAAGATTCTTTCGCCTGTTCTTTCCGGTGTCAGCGATGCATTTATCACAGGCAGAAAGACAGAACAGAGCGGGAGCAGAGTTACCGTTAATTATTCCAACGGCTGTGTGATAACTGTGGATCACAGCGAGGGCTGGATAGAGTACAACGGGCGTCGGCTCTATATAAGCCGAGAGAACGTGGGAGGAGAAAATCATGAGCAGCGGTAAAAAAAGACGTCTTATGACCTACGGCAGGCGCAGGCAGCTTTACGGCTGGGGTTTTATTTCCCTGTGGTTTGCAGGAACGGTCATGTTTTTCCTGATACCGCTTATCAAGTCGCTGTGGTATTCGTTTAATACGGTTACCATAGAACCGGGAAGAATAAAGACGGAATGGGCAGGGACAGGTAAGTTTGTATATGCCATTGAAGACCCTAAATTCACCGATGCTCTGAGCAGTACGATCGCCGAAACCATATGGAAAACTCCGCTGATACTGATATTTTCCATGTTTATTGCAGTCGTTCTCAATCAGAATTTCCGTGGCAGATCGCTGGCAAGAGCCGTTTTCTTTCTGCCCGTCATCATTGTTACCGGCCCGGTATTCAAGATAATCAGCGGCGACATGGACGTTACAGGCAGCCGGTCGGCGGAACAATTCTCAACCATGATGTCAACCGATCTGGTGGATGAACTTATGCAGTTTCTGGGAATATACAATATCAGCGGCAAAATGAGCGCCGTTATCGGAGCGGTAGCAGACAACATTTTTGGCATTGTCTGGAGTTCAGGTATACAGATACTGTTGTTTTTGGCAGCTCTTCAGAATATTCCTCCATCTGCAAGGGAGGCGGCAATGCTGGATGGCGCTACCGCCTGGGAATATTTCTGGAAAATAACCATTCCGTATCTTGGTCCGTTTATTTTGGCAAATTTTATTTTTACAGTCATTGATTCGTTTACAAGTCCTATGAACAGAGTCATGGGAAGAATACTGAACATGAAGTCGGAGGTGCTTTACGGCGAGGCTTCGGCTATGGCGTGGATCTATTTTGCTATTATTCTGGTTATGATCGGGATAGTTTATCGTATCATCAGCAAATTTATTTATTACGAAAACGACTGAGGGGTGTGTGGACTGTGGCAAAAAAGAAAGCAGGAGAAAGAACATGGAGTTTTTTCCGCTTCGTGATACTTTTTGGCATTGGGTTTATTGTGCTTTATCCTCTTATTTATATGGTAAGCTGCGCATTCAGGGAACGCTCCGATATGAACGACCCTACCGTCATGTGGCTGCCTCGCCATTACACTCTCGATATAATAAGGGAAACATGGCGCATAATGGATTTCGGGAGCACGCTGAAAAATACTTTTTTTCTTAATATCGGCTGCTCGCTTGTGCAGGTAATGTCATGCGCTGTGACCGGATATGGCTTTGCACGGTTCAGCTTTAAGGGTAAAAGGCTGCTTTTCGGTATCGTTATAATGATGATACTGGTGCCTCCGCAGGTGATCTCGCTGCCGCTTTACACACAGTTCCGTTTTTTCGGAATAAAGGGGATTTTTTCTGTTAATCTGATCGATAGTATGCTTACCATGTATCTCCCGGCGATGACAGCCAACGGAATACGTTCGGGTCTGATGATACTGATATTCCGGCAGTTTTTCAGGGGACTTCCAAAAGAACTGGAGGATGCTGCCTGTATTGACGGATGCGGTCCTTTCATGACATTCGTCCGTGTCATGATTCCTAATGCGGCTTCTGCGTTTCTGACGGTATTTCTCTTTTCGGTAGTATGGTATTGGAACGATTACTACGTAAGTACGGCGTTTTTTACCGACACCCGCACGGTCGCTACGGTGCTTTACGATCTTGATTCAAGGCTTAGCCGTGCCCTTTACGGAGACTCCAGAATAAGACCCAGCGCCCGTGAACTTATCGTATGGAAAGAAGCCGGCTGTTTAATGTCCGTTCTGCCTATATTAATAATGTATGTTTTCTTACAGAAACATTTCACCGAGGGGATAGAAAGATCGGGACTGGCGTCATAAATTTGTTGATTTGATTTAAACAAAAAATAAGTTCATATAAAATTTACTATTTTTATTTAGGAAATTGTTCGGTAAAATCTTGCAATTTGTATCGGAGTATGATATAATTACTACTGTTGAGTGCGCTGAAAGCGTACTGACTGCAGAAGATATGCGTTGAAGCAGAAGGTTGCTGCCGGTATGGCAGGTAATTTCTGTGGAGTATGTCCGATTTTAAACCGGGCGATTGGGATAGTGAACACAGTTTGTGGTATTTGGTCTGTACAGCTTGCGTATGTGCAGAACTATGCTCTTTTTGTGCTCATATGCTTTGTCACCTGGAAAACATTGAAGTTTTTCGGGTTTTTTTATCAGATATAGCATGAAACACACGGAAACGTGTGAATCCCATATCTGCGTCCCCATAATAAATCCTAAGGAGGCGAAAATAATGGCAGTCAACGAAAAAATCAGATTCAAGATCAAGGGTTACGATCACGCTACTGTTGATATTGCAGCAGCTAAGATCGTTGAGGCAGCTAAGAGAAGCGGTTCGAGAGTTTCAGGACCTATTCCGCTCCCTACTGATAAGGAAGTTGTTACAATTCTTCGTGCGGTTCACAAGTACAAGGACAGCCGTGAGCAGTTTGAAATGAGAACTCACAAGAGACTTGTTGACGTTATCCGTCCTACAGACAAAACAACAGCAGCTCTTGAAAAGCTTGAGATCCCCGCAGGCGTAGACGTTGTTATGGAGGTTAAGTAATTAACTGAAATCTGCGCAGGCATACCGCAGTGGGATGCGGAATGGCGGTAGTCCGCCGGTCATGTTGACGCTAACCGTCAACCAATAACCTAATTCAGGAGGAAATACGATATGCAGAAAGGTATTATCGGCAAGAAGATCGGTATGACTCAGATCTTCGACGAAACAGGAAAAGTTGTTCCTGTAACAGTAGTTGAAGCCGGTCCGTGCGTTGTTGTACAGAAGAAAACTGTAGAGAACGACGGATATGCAGCTCTTCAGCTTGGTTTCGGCGATGTAAAGGTTCAGAGAATGAACAAGCCTATGAAGGGTCATTTTGACAAGGCAGACGTTGGATACAAGGCAGAACTTAAGGAATTCAGACTTGACGACTGCGATTCTCTTAACGTAGGCGATCTGGTAAAGGCTGACGCATTTGCAGCAGGTGACGCAATTGACGTTATCGGTACAAGCAAGGGTAAAGGATTCCAGGGTGCTATCAAGCGTCACAACCAGCACAGTCTCAGAGATACTCACGGTACAGGTCCTGTTCACAGACAGGCTGGATCAATGGGTGCGTGCTCCTCGCCTTCAAGAATCTATAAGGGCAAGGGCATGGCTGGTCACATGGGCGCAGAACAGGTGACTGTTCAGAATCTCGAAGTAGTTAAAATAGACGCAGAAAATAATCTCATCGCTATCAAGGGCGCCGTTCCCGGACCTAAGGGCGGCATTGTATATATCGTTGACAGCGTTAAGGCTTAAGGAAGGAGGAAACGTATATGTCTACAATTTCAGTATTCGATATGGCTGGTAATCAGGTTTCCGAAACAGAGCTTTCAGACGCTGTATTCGGAGTTACTCCCAACGAGGCAGTAATGCACGCAATGGTTGTAAATTATCTCGCTAACCAGAGACAGGGTACACAGTCTACACTTACAAGAACAGAAGTAAGCGGAGGCGGAAGAAAGCCCTGGAGACAGAAGGGAACAGGTCATGCAAGACAGGGTTCAACACGTGCTCCTCAGTGGGTTCACGGCGGAATCGCTCTCGGACCTAAGCCCAGAGATTACAGCTATTCGCTTAATAAAAAGGTAAGAAGACTTGCAATGAAGTCTGCTCTTTCCACAAAGGTTATCGACAACAATATGATTGTTCTTGACGCTCTCGCACTTGACGGTTACAAGACGAAAACTATTGTTGAAATGTTAAAGGCTCTCGGCGTTGAAGGCAAGGCTCTCATCGTTACCGCAGAAGCTGACGCAAAAGTTATCAAGAGTGCTGCAAACATTCCCGGCGTAAAGACTGCCGCTGTAAACACTCTTAATGTTTACGACATCCTTAATTACGACAAATTTATTGTTGTTAAGAATGCTGTAGGAAAGATCGAGGAGGTGTACGCATAATGAAAGCACCGCAGGATATTATTCTGAAGCCCGTTATTACCGAAAAGTCAATGGACGAATTACAGAACGGCAAGTACACCTTTAAGGTAGCTACAGACGCTAACAAGTCCGAAATCAAAAAGGCTGTTGAAGCCCTCTTTGACGTTAAGGTTGCTAAGGTAAATACCCTTAACTGCAACGGCAAGGAAAAGAGAGTCGGAAGATATGTCGGCAAAACAGCTGACTGGAAAAAGGCAATCGTAACTCTTACTGAAGATTCAAAGACTATCGAATTCTTCGAGGGTATGGTTTAATTTACCGGTCGGAAGGTATGGGAGTAATGCTCCCGCAAAAACGCATTTTAAGGAGTGAAATAAATGGCTATTAAAAGCTACAAGCCTACGACACCTTCGAGACGTCAGATGACTGTAACTGACTACTCGGTTCTGTCCAAGGTAGAGCCGGAGAAAAGCCTTCTCGAACCGATGAAGAAGAAGTCGGGAAGAAACAGCTACGGCAGAATCACAGTTCGCCACAGAGGCGGCGGAAACAGAAGAAAGTATCGTGTTATCGATTTCAAGCGTGATAAGGATAATATGATCGCTACTGTTCTTACACTTGAATACGATCCTAACAGAAGCGCATTTATCGCTCTCGTACAGTACGAGGACGGCGAGAAGAGATATATTCTCGCTCCCAACGGCCTTAAGGTCGGCGATAAGGTAGAGTCAGGTCCTGAGGCTGATATCAAGCCCGGCAATGCTCTCAAACTTGAGGATATCCCCGTTGGTACATTTATCCACGCTATCGAGCTTTATCCCGGCAAGGGCGCTCAGCTTGTAAGAAGCGCAGGCAACCAGGCTCAGCTCATGGGTAAGGAAGGCGCTTACGCACTCGTAAGACTTCCCTCCGGCGAAATGAGAAAAGTGCCGATCGGATGCAAAGCTGCTGTAGGTCAGGTTTCTAACATTGACCACGAGAACGTTAACTACGGTAAAGCAGGAAGAGTCCGCAATATGGGCTGGAGACCTACAGTTCGTGGTTCTGTAATGAACCCCTGCGATCACCCGCACGGCGGTGGTGAAGGTAAGTCGCCTGTCGGACGTCCCGGACCTGTTACTCCATGGGGCAAGCCCGCTCTCGGTTACAAGACACGTAAGACACATAACAGAACCGATAAGTTTATCGTAAAGCGCCGCAACGGCAAGTAATCTGAAAGGAGGAACTTATTAATGAGTAGAAGCATTAAAAAGGGACCTTATGTCCAGGAGGTTCTTCTTAAGAGAGTTGTGGCTATGAACGAGGCAGGAGAAAAGAAGGTTCTCAAGACATGGAGCCGTTCTTCAACAATTTTCCCTGATTTCGTAGGTCACACATTTGCTGTTCATGACGGACGCAAGCACGTTCCGGTTTATGTTACAGAAGATATGGTAGGGCACAAGCTCGGCGAGTTTGCACCTACAAGAACTTACAAGGGCCATGCAGGTTCAAAAACATCAAATAACGGTAAGAAATAAGCGGAAGGAGGAGTTCAGAGATGGAAGCAAGAGCTTATTTAAGAAATGCTCGTATATCACCCAGAAAGGTGCAGATTGTTCTCGATCTTATCAGGAACAAGCCTGTTGACATCGCTTTGGCTACTTTAGATCTTACTCCGAAGGCTGCAAGTCCTATCGTTGCAAAGCTTGTAAAGTCCGCTATGGCAAACGCTGAAAACAATTTCAGCATGAATAAGGACGATCTTTACGTTGCAGAATGCTTCGTAACCCCCGGTCCTATCATGAAGAGAATCATGCCAAGAGCACAGGGCAGAGCATATAGAATTTTAAAGAGAACATCACACATCACAGTTGTTCTTAAAGAAAAAGAATAATCCCAAGGAGGTTTGAATAATGGGCCAGAAAGTTAATCCGCACGGTCTTCGTGTCGGCGTTATTAAGGATTGGGATTCACGCTGGTATGCCAACAAGGCAGATTTCGGCGACACTCTTGTTGAGGACTACAATGTTCGTAACTTCATTAAGAAGAGCTTGTATGCAGCAGGTGTTCCGAGAATCGAAATCGAGCGTTTTGCCGATAAGGTTAGAATTCACATCCACTGCGCTAAGCCCGGTATTGTAATCGGCAGAGGCGGCGCAGAAATTGAAAAACTCAGAACAAAGCTTGAGGCTATGATGAAGAAGCAGGTTTTCATCAATATCCTCGAAGTTAAGCAGCCTGATATGGACTCTCAGCTCGTTGCAGAAAAGATCGCTCTCGACCTTGAGAACAGAGTATCTTTCAGAAGAGCTATGAAGCAGTCTATAGGCAGAACAATGCGTCTGGGCGCAAAGGGAATCAAGGTCAAGGTTTCAGGCAGACTTGCCGGTGCTGAGATCGCAAGAAGCGAAAGCTATCACGAAGGTACTATTCCGCTTCAGACTATCCGTGCCGATATCGACTACGGTTTTGCCGAGGCAGATACGACTTACGGAAAGCTTGGCGTAAAGGTATGGATATACAAGGGCGAGATCCTCAAGGGCGATGCAGCTAAGGCAGCAGCTCAGAGAGAAAAGTTCGAGAAGAAGAACGACAGACCTAACGACCGCAGACGCCGTGATGACAGACGTGACGACAAGCGCGGCGGAAACAGACGTGGCGGCAGAAATTTCAACCGTGACGCTAAAAGAGAAGGAGGTAACCAGTAATGCTGCTTCCAAAAAGAGTTAAGTACCGCAGAGTCCACAGAGGACGTCTGAAGGGCAAGGCATACAGAGGAAACAAGGTAACTTACGGAGATTACGGTCTCCAGGCTCTTGAACCGGCATGGATCACTTCCAACCAGATCGAGTCTGCCCGTATCGCTATGACACGTTACATCAAGAGAGGCGGTCAGGTATGGATCAAGATCTTCCCCGACAAGCCTATCACAGAAAAGCCGGCTGAAACACGAATGGGTTCAGGTAAGGGCTCACCGGAATACTGGGTAGCAGTCGTTAAGCCCGGCAGGGTTCTCTTTGAAATCAAGGGAGTTGCTGAGGAAACTGCAAGAGAAGCTATGCGTCTGGCTATGCACAAGCTTCCTATCAAGTGTAAGTTCGTAAAAAAGGCAGAGCAGGAGGTTGAGCAGTAATGAAGGCATCAGAAATCAGAGAAATGTCAGTTGATGAGCTCAACGAGAAGCTCGTAAGCCTGAAAGAAGAGCTCTTTGCTCTCCGCTTTCAGCACGCTATAAATCAGCTTGATAACACAGCTCGTCTCAAGGCTGTAAAGAAGGATATTGCACGCATCAAGACAACTCTGCGCGAGGCAGAGCTTGCTGCACAGCAGTAAGAAAGGGAGGATTTAGCTAATGTCTACTGAAAGAAACCTTAGAAAAACAAGAGTAGGTAAGGTTGTAAGCGATAAGATGGATAAGACCGTCGTAGTTGCTATCGTTGATAACGTTAAACACCCGCTTTACAAGAAGATCATCAAGCGTACCGTAAAGCTCAAGGCTCACGATGAGAACAATGAGTGCAGAATCGGTGACCGTGTTGAGGTTATGGAAACACGTCCGCTTTCCAAGGATAAGAGATGGCGTGTTACAAATATCATTGAAAAGGCTAAGTAATTTTGATATAAGCTTAATGCTTGAAAGGAGGAACTCGCTGTGATACAGATGCAGACTTATCTTAAAGTCGCTGATAACACAGGCGCTAAGGAGCTTATGTGTATCAGAGTTCTGGGTGGTACACGCAGAAGATATGCAAATATCGGAGACGTTGTAGTTGCTTCCGTTAAGAAAGCAACACCCGGAGGCGTTGTAAAGAAGGGCGATGTTGTAAAGGCAGTTATCGTTCGTTCAGCTAAGGGTCTCAGAAGAGAGGACGGAACTTATATCCGTTTCGATGAGAACGCCGCTGTAATTATCAAGGAAGATAAGAACCCCAAGGGTACACGTATCTTCGGACCGGTTGCTAAGGAGCTCCGTGAAAAGGAGTACACAAAGATCCTCAGTCTCGCACCGGAAGTTCTTTAATGGAGGTGTCATTCGATTATGAGTAAGGTACACGTAAAAACCGGTGACACTGTTATCCTTCTCACCGGAAAGTATGAGGATAAATTTACAAGCAAGGGCGACAGAAAAACAGGTAAGATCGTTGAAGTAAGCCCTAAAGAGGATAAGGTGATCGTTGAGGGAATCAACATCATCACAAAGCATGTAAAGCCCACAAGAATGGGTGAAAAGGGCGGCATCATCAGAACTGAGGCTCCCGTATATGCTTCAAAGGTACAGCTTGTCTGCCCTAAGTGCGGCAAGCCCACAAGAGTCGGCCATACTTTTGACGACGACGGAAAGAAGCTCCGTGTCTGCAAGAAGTGCGGCAAGTCTTTTGAATAATGTAAAGGAGAACGACAATGGCAAGATTAAAGGATTTTTATGTTAGCGACGTTGCTCCTGCAATGATGAAGAAATTCGGATACAAAAGCGTAATGCAGATTCCGAAGCTCGAAAAGGTTGTTATCAATGTAGGCGCCGGCGAGGCTAAGGATAACTCAAAGGTTATCGACGCAATTATGACAGATCTCGCTGCTATTACAGGTCAGAAGCCTGTAGTATGCCGTGCAAAGAAGTCAGTTGCCAACTTTAAGCTCCGTGAGGGTATGCCTATCGGCGTTAAAGTAACGCTGAGAGCCGAGAAGATGTACGAATTCGTAGACAAGCTCTTTAACGTAGCTTTTCCCCGTGTTCGTGACTTCAGAGGAATCAATGCAAATTCTTTCGACGGCAAGGGCAACTACTCAACAGGTATCAAGGAGCAGCTTATCTTCCCTGAGATCGAGTACGACAAGATCGATAAGGTAAGAGGCATGGATATCAACTTCATCACAACTGCAAACACTGATGAAGAAGCTAAAGAGCTCCTGACGCTTCTGGGTGCTCCGTTCATCAAGTAATCAGGGAGGAATTAAAATGGCTAAGAAGGCAATGATCAACAAGCAGCAGAGAACTCCCAAGTATTCCACAAGAGCATATAACAGATGCAAGATTTGTGGCAGACCGCACGCATACCTCAGAAAGTTCGGCATCTGCCGTATCTGCTTCAGAGAGCTTGCACACGACGGTCAGATTCCGGGTGTTAAAAAGGCAAGCTGGTAAAATACGAAAAGGAGGTCATTCGGCATGCAAATCACTGATACAATAGCAGATCTTTTAACAAGAATTCGTAATGCGAATACTGCAAAGCACGCCACAGTTGACGTTCCCGCTTCAAGAGTTAAAAAGGATATTACACAGATCCTCGTTGACGAGGGCTATGTAAAGAGTTTTCAGCTTATTGAGGACGGCAAGCAGGGTGTTATCAGAATTACGCTTAAATACGGCGACAACAAGTCACCGGTAATTACAGGGCTCAGAAGAGTTTCAAAGCCCGGTCTGCGTATTTATTCAAGCTGCGCAGATATGCCCAAGGTAAGAAAAGGCCTGGGTATCGCAATCGTTTCAACTTCAAAGGGTATCGTTACCGACAAGAAGGCAAGAGAGCTTAACGTTGGCGGCGAAATCCTGGCATACATCTGGTAAGGAGGACAACATTATGTCAAGAATCGGCAAAATGCCTGTCAGCGTTCCCGCAGGTGTAGAAGTCAAGAACGACAACAACTGCATCACAGTCAAGGGACCTAAGGGCGAGCTTACAAAGCAGTTTTCTACTGAGCTCGGCATCGAGGTTGCTGAAGGTGTAATCACAGTTACAAGACCCAGCGATGACAAGAAACATCGTTCACTTCATGGTCTTACAAGAACACTTATCGCAAACATGATCGAAGGCGTTACAAACGGCTACTCCAAGACTCTTGAGATCGAGGGCGTAGGATACCGTGCTGCAAAGCAGGGAACAAAGGTAACTCTTTCACTGGGCTATTCGCACCCCGTTATCATTGAGGAAACAGATAAGATAAAGCTTGACGTTCCTCAGCCCAACAGAATCGTTGTAAGCGGTATTGACAAACAGGCTGTAGGTCAGTTTGCAGCCGAGGTACGTGAAAAGCGTCCTCCCGAGCCTTATAAGGGCAAGGGCATCAGATACGCCGGCGAGCATATCATCCGCAAGGAAGGCAAGGCCGGTAAGGGCAAGAAGTAATTAGAAGGAGCAAATTGCTATGATTAAGAAGTTTGACAGCAATAAAGCAAGATTAAAGAGACACCGCAGAGTACGTGCAAAGATCTCTGGAACTGCTCAGCGTCCCCGTCTCAATGTGTTCCGCTCAACAAAGCACATATACGCTCAGCTTATAGACGACGTAAACGGTGTTACTCTTGCCAGCGCATCCAGCATGGACAAGGGATTTGACGGAAACGGCGGCAACGTTGAAGGCGCACGCAAGGTCGGCGAGATGATCGCTAAGAACGCAGCCGATAAGGGCATCACCGAAGTCGTATTCGACAGAGGCGGCTACCTTTATCACGGTCGTGTCAAGGAACTTGCAGAAGGCGCACGTGAAAACGGATTAAAGTTCTAAGAGGGAGGTACAACAATGGCTAATATTGAAACACAGGCTCCTGAGTTCGTTGAGAAGGTCGTTGCCATCAACAGAGTTTCCAAGACTGTTAAGGGCGGCCGTATCATGAAGTTTGCTGCGCTCGTTGTAGTAGGCGACGGAAACGGTACCGTAGGCTTCGGTCTCGGTAAATCCGGCGAAGTTCCGGACGCAATCCGCAAGGGAATTGAGGACGCTAAGAAGAACCTTAAAAAGGTTGCTCTCAAGGGAACTACTATCCCCCACGAAATCGTAGGCGAATTCGGTGCAGGCAGAGTTCTTATGAAGCCCGCCGCACCCGGTACCGGCGTTATTGCAGGCGGTCCCGTTCGTGCCGTAATCGAAGTTGCAGGCATCAAGGATATCAGAACAAAGTCACTTCGTTCAAATAATCCCTGCAATGTAGTAAGAGCTACCATCAACGGTCTTACATCATGCACATCCATTAAAGAGGTTGCTGCAAAGAGAGGCAAGTCCGTTAAAGAAATTTTAGGTTAAGGAGGCAGTAACACATGGCTATGAACATCAAGCTCGTAAAGAGCCTTATCGGAAGAAAGAAAGACCAGATTGCTACTGCTCAGTCACTTGGCCTCAAGAAGGTCGGCGACGTAACAACCCAGCCCGATAATGAGCAGACAAAGGGCAAAATCAATAAAATCTCACACCTTGTTGAGGTTACAGAAGCGTAAGCAAGGAGGTGCACACTAATGAAAATTCACGAATTAACTCCCGCACTCGATTCCAACAAGGCTGTTAAGCGTATCGGCAGAGGCCATGGCTCGGGCAACGGAAAGACTGCCGGCAAGGGTCATAAGGGTCAGAACGCACGTTCAGGCGGCGGTGTAAGAATCGGCTTTGAAGGCGGACAGATGCCCCTCACAAGAAGAATCCCCAAGAGAGGCTTCAATAATATTTTCGCTGCAAAGTATGCTATCGTAAATGTTTCGGATCTCAATGCATTCAAGGACGGCACTGTTGTTGATACAGAGCTTCTCATTGCATCAGGTCTCGTTAAGAAGGCTTACGACGGCATTAAGGTACTCGGCAACGGAGAGCTTACTGCTAATATAACTGTAAAGGCTGCTAAATTCTCACAGAGCGCTATCGAAAAAATCGAAAAGGCTGGCGGGAAGGCAGAGGTGATCTAATAATGTTTCAGACCCTGAGAAAGGCGTGGGGAGTTCCTGAGATAAGAAAGAAGCTCCTCTATACATTATTCATGATCATCATCTTCAGATTCGGAAGCGCCGTTACCGTTCCTTTCCTTGATTCTGATGTAGTAAGTACATGGATGGACAGGAACGCAACCGACGGAAACTTCCTTGAGTATCTGCACATCATCACCGGTGGTGCGCTGTCACAGGCGAGTATTTTCTCGCTGTCTATTACCCCGTTTATCAATGCGTCGATCATTATGCAGCTTCTGACTTATGCGCTTCCTCCGCTGGAGCGAATGCGCAACGAGGGAGAAGAAGGACGTAAGAAAATCGAAAAGATCACTTCATTCGTTTCTATAGCTCTGGCGTTCTTTATGGCTTACGCTTACTATGTAACGCTTACCAGAATGGATGACGGCAAAGGTAAATCTGCTGTAAGGTATCTGGGCAAGAATATGGATCAGTACTTCTCAGCAGCAGTAATAATTCTCTGTTTTGTTGCAGGTGCCGCACTTGTAGTATGGATGGGAAACAGAATCAGCGACAAGGGTATCGGAAACGGTATCTCTATGCTCCTCTTTGCAGGTATCGCCGCAAGATTCCCCACCGACATCGGACTTCTTGTTGATCTTACAAAGCGGCAGCCTCAGAAGTATCTCTTCGTTTCTATCGGATATCTGATCTTTGTTATCGCAGAGATAGCGTTTATCGTATTCATGAACGAAGCGGAAAGACGTATTCCGATCCAGTATGCAAAGCGTGTAGTGGGAAGGAAACAGTATGGCGGTCAGAAAACTCATATCCCGATCAAGGTCTGCATGAGCGGCGTTATGCCTATCATTTTTGCCATGTCGTTTATGGCTCTGCCCCAGACGATCCAGCTTTTCAAGCCCGATACAAAAACTACAGGCTTCTATCACGCATTCTGCCAGTTCTTCAGCAGATCCAGCGTGTCCTATGCAATTATCTACTTCCTGCTCATAATTGCATTTAACTATTTTTATGTTTCAATCCAGTACAATCCTGTTGAGATTGCCAATAACCTCCGTCAGAGCAACGGCGGCATTCCCGGAATCAGACCCGGAAAGCCAACGTCTGACTACATCCAGAGAGTTCTTTCAAAGATAGCTCTCGTAGGCGCAATCTTCCTGGGTATAATCGCAGTAATCCCTGTTGTAATGGGTATTGTTGATTCAAATCTCCAGGCGCTTTCAATGGGCGGTACGACAATACTTATCTCGGTAAGCGTTGCTCTTGAAACAACACGTACACTTGAATCACATCTTATGATGCGTCATCATAAGGGCTTCTTAAAATAAAAGAGGAGGACGGTATATGAATCTTATCTTTTTAGGCGCTCCCGGCGCAGGAAAGGGAACACAGGCCGAGGTCGTTTCCGAGGCGCTGAATATTCCTCAGATCTCTACAGGCAATATCCTTCGTGAAGCTGCAAAGAACGGCACAGAGTACGGTCTCAAAGCTAAGGCTGCGATGGATGCAGGCGCTCTTGTATCAGATGAAATCGTTATCGGAATCCTGAAGGAGAGAATTGCTCAGGACGACTGTCAGAACGGATTTATCCTTGACGGCTTTCCGAGAACAGTTCCTCAGGCTGAGGCTCTCGACGCTATGAATATCAAGATCGACAAGGTGATTGAAATCTATGTAGCTGACGAGACCATCAAGCAGAGGGTTTCTGGCAGAAGAGTCTGCCAGGGCTGCGGAGCTTCATATCATGTTGATTATAAGCCTTCAAAGGTTGAGGGCGTATGCGATAAGTGCGGCGACAAGACTGTTATCCGTAAGGACGATCAGCCGGAAGTCGTTCTTGAAAGACTGGCAACTTATCACGAAAAAACAGCTCCTCTTAAGGACTACTACGAAAAGCAGGGCAAACTTGTTACCGTAGAGGGTCAGGAAGAGGTAGCCGATACTTCAAAGCTTACACTGGCAGCAGTAGGAGCATGAGGTAATGAGCATAACCATAAAATCCAAGTCCGAACTTGCCATAATGCGTGAAGCAGGTAGAATTACCTGCGGCGCACTGTGGTATGCGGGCGAAAAATTAAAACCGGGTATGTCCACTCTTGAGGTGGATAAGCTGATCGGCGAGTTCTTCGCACAACACGGCTGTAAATCTGGTTTCAAAGGCTTATACGGATTTCCTGCAAACGCTTGTATTTCGGTAAACGAAGAAGTGATTCACGGAATTCCGAAAGCAAACCGCAGGCTTAAAGAGGGCGATATAGTAAGTATCGACACGGGAGCCGTTTACAAGGGCTTCAACGGCGACAGCTGCTGGACCTTCCCTGTGGGTAAAATTTCTGATGAGGCTAAGGCATTGCTTGAGGTAACTGAGAAAAGCCTGTACGAGGGTATAGCTCAGGCTCAGGTGGGCGCAAGAATCGGAGATATTTCTCATGCTGTTGAAGAGTACTGTGCTTCACGAGGCTACGGAATCGTAAGAAATTACTGCGGCCACGGTATCGGCAGAGAGCTTCACGAATCGCCGGAGATTCCGAACTGGGGAAAGCCGGGACACGGTCCCAGGCTGGTTTCCGGTATGACTATCTGCATCGAGCCTATGATAAACCAAAGGGGCGACGATGTAAGAGTTCTCAAGGACGGCTGGACTGTGGTTACTAAAAATGGTTCACTGTCGGCTCATTTTGAGCACGCAATCGCAATAACTCCTGACGGTCCCGTCATTCTGACTCAGCCCTGACGGAGGGACGTATTGTGAAGCTGCAAAAAGGCTCGGTTGTCAGAGCGGACGCCGGACGTGACTGCGGAGGACTATTCACGGTCGTGTCGGCGGATGAAACGTACTGCTTTATTGCGGATGGAAAAAGCAGAAAGCTTGCTTCACCCAAACGCAAAAATATAAAGCATATCAGTCTGACAGGCGGCATGATAGAATTAAACGATATAACTGATAAAAAGCTCAGAAAACTGTTGACAGATCTGCGGCAGGGGACTGAGTAAAGGAGGTTATCAAGGTGTCCAAGGAAGATGTAATTGAGGTTGAAGGCGTTGTAACAGACGCACTGCCTAACGCAATGTTCAAGGTTCAGCTTGAAAACGGTCACGAGGTTCTTTCCCACGTTTCCGGCAAGCTCAGAATGAATTATATCAGAATCGTGCCCGGTGACAAGGTAAAGCTTGAAATGTCACCATACGATCTTTCAAAGGGTCGTATCACATGGCGTGTTAAATAATGAATACAGGAATGCGAAACAGTATTCCGCATCCGCTTTAAGGAGGTATTTTCAATGAAAGTCAGACCTTCAGTAAAACCTATTTGCGAAAAATGCAAGGTTATCAAAAGAAAGGGCAGAATCATGGTGATCTGCCAGAATCCAAAGCATAAGCAGCGTCAGGGTTGATCCCCGAAGCGCATTTAATGGAGGTGCAATTTTAATATGGCAAGAATAGCCGGTGTTGACCTTCCCAAGAATAAGAGAATCGAAATCGGTCTCACTTATATCTACGGAATCGGTCGTCAGACTGCAACAACTATCCTCGCTAACACAGGCGTTGATCCTGACGTAAGAGTAAAGGATCTCGCTGAAGAGGATGTAGCTAAGCTTCGTGACTATATCGACGCAAACTACAGCGTAGAGGGTGACCTCCGCCGTGAGGTTGCTCTTAACATTAAGAGACTTGTTGAAATAGGCTGCTACAGAGGCGTTCGTCACAGAAAGGGTCTCCCCGTAAGAGGACAGAGAACCAAGACAAACGCAAGAACCCGCAAGGGCCCTGTAAAGACTATCGCTAACAAGAAGAAGTAAGGAGGTTATGAGCTTTGGCACAGCAGAAGGGTAAAAAAGTTACTACTGTCAGAAGACGCAGAGAACGCAAGAACATCGAAAGCGGCGCAGTTCATATTCAGTCCACTTTCAATAATACAATCGTAACTATCACTGATACAGCAGGCAACGCTATTTCATGGGCAAGCGCAGGCGAGCTGGGATTCAGAGGTTCAAAGAAGTCTACTCCTTTCGCAGCGCAGACAGCTGCCGAAACAGCAGCAAAGGCTGCTATGGAGCACGGCCTCAAGAACGTTGAAGTTTATGTAAAGGGACCCGGTGCAGGTCGTGAGGCTGCTATCAGAGCACTTCAGACTGTAGGTCTTGAGGTAAAGATGATCAAGGACGTTACTCCCATTCCTCACAATGGCTGCCGTCCGCCCAAGAGACGTCGTGTCTGATCTAACAGGAGGTGTTTTAAAATGGCAGTACAGAAAGAACCAATTCTTAAAAAATGCAGATACCTGGGCATCAGCCCCGCTGTTTTAGGCGTATCCAAGAAGGAGTCTATCCGTTTCAAGAACGTACAGAACAGAAAGAAGATATCTGAATACGGTCTTCAGCTTAAGGAAAAGCAGAAGCTCAAGTTCATCTACGGCGTACTCGAAAAGCAGTTCTACCACTACTTTGAGATCGCTTCAAAGATGGAAGGCAAGGCAGGTGACAACCTTATCACTTGTCTCGAATCAAGACTGGACAGCGTTGTTTTCAGAATGGGTCTGGCTCTCACAAGACGTGAGGCAAGACAGCTGGTTGTTCACAGCCACTACACTGTAAACGGCAAGAAGGTAAATATTCCTTCATACAGAGTAAAGCCGGGCGATGTTATCGCTCTCCGTGAAAAGGACAGAACCTCCGATAAATTCAAGGCAACTGTTGAAGAGACCAAGGAAAGACTTGTTCCCGTATGGCTCACAGCCAATAAGGACGATTTTTCAGCTACAGTAAATCGTCTTCCCGGCGCAGAGGATATTGATTACGAGGTTGCAACACACCTTATCGTCGAGCTGTACTCCAAGTAATAAGATACTTGACTTGTCAGAACTCGAAACAAACAGTTATTGTGAAATAGGAGGGTTTTTATGCTGGAAAAAATTAATAAGCCTGATATTGATATTGTCGAGCTTAAAAGTGACGGCAAATACGGCAAATTCGTTTTAGCACCGCTGGAGCGTGGATACGGTATAACACTTGGAAACAGCCTCAGACGTGTGCTGCTCTCCTCACTTCCGGGTGTTGCTGTGACTTCCGTAAAGCTTTCGGGCAAGGATGGCACGGTTCACCACGAGTTGTCAACAATCCCAGGTGTAAAAGAGGATGTCACTGAGATAATCCTCAGCATCAAGGGTCTGACTGCCAAGCTCTATGGAGAAGGCCCGAAAACGGTCTATATAGAGGCGGAGGGTGAATGCGAAATTACCGCCGGAGATATAAAAACCGACTCTGAGGTTAATATCCTCGATCCAGGTATGCATATTGCAACACTGGGTAAAGACGCTAAACTTTACATGGAAATTACTATTGACAGGGGAAGAGGCTACGTGTCCGCAGAGCGGAACAAGAAGCAGGTCAACCTTCCCGTTGATGTGATTGCAGTAGACAGCATCTATACTCCTGTTCTGAAGGTAAACTACACAGTCGAGGATACTCGTCTGGGTCAGGTTACCGACTATGACAAGCTTACTATGGAGGTATGGACTGACGGTACAATCTCCGCTAAGGAAGCACTGTCACAGGCAGCCAATCTCCTCAACGAGCATCTGAAGCTGTTCATTGACCTTTCAGAGGAATCAGGACTGGCAGAGGTTCTTGTTGAAAAGGACGAAAAGGGTAAAGAAAAAATCCTTGAGATGACCATTGAGGATCTTGACTTGTCGGTGCGTTCGTTCAATTGTTTGAAGCGTGCCGGAATTAATACCGTGGATGACTTGATTAACAAGTCCGAGGAAGAAATGATGAAGGTTAGAAACCTTGGAAAGAAATCCTTCGACGAAGTTAAGGAGAAGCTCCAGTCACTTGGCTTCGACCTTAGTTCCGAAGAAGAATAAACCCATATAACGGTGCAGACAGGCACCGAAACGAAAAGGAGTGAAATACAATGCCGGGTACAAGAAAGCTGGGCAGATCAACTGACCACAGAAAGGCTATGCTCAGAGGCATGGTAACTTTCCTTCTCGAAAACGGTCAGATCGAAACTACCGTAACGAGAGCGAAGGAAGTTCGTGCTGTTGCAGAAAAAATGATTACTATCGGTAAAAACAATGATCTGCACTCCAAGCGTCAGGTATTGGCTTACGTTACAAAGGAGTCCGTTGCAAAGAAACTTTTCGACGAGATTTCTCCCAAGTATGCTGACAGAAACGGCGGTTATACACAGATCGTAAAGATCGGTCCTCGTCGTGGCGACGCTGCTGAAATGGCAGTCATCAAGCTGGTTTAATCTTTGATTAAATTGACGGACGTCCATTTGGACGTCCGTTTTTATTTTATATACAGATCTTCCTGCGCTTTCAGACAGTATAAAGATGCAGATGTAGTTTAAATTATAGCCGCCGCAGGGGGACAAACAGATTTTCATGATAAATGATAAAAAATATATTGACAATTTAATGGATTTGATGTATAATTAATATAGATAACATCTGATATAGAACAACTTAAGAAATGGGGTTTAAAAATGGCAAACGAAAAAAGTCTGAAAGTTTTGATCGTAGACGATGATAAAAATATATGTGATCTGCTGAGACTTTATCTTGAAAAAGACGGCTACAGCGTCATACTCTCTCATGACGGCGAAGAAGCTGTCGTAAAGTTCAATGCGCTGAAACCGGATATGGTTCTTCTTGACATTATGCTTCCGGGGATAGACGGCTGGCAGGTATGCCGTGAGATCAGAAAAAAATCTAATGTTCCGATAATCATGATAACAGCTAAGGGCGAGACTATCGACAAGGTTATCGGTCTTGAACTTGGAGCTGACGACTATATAGTAAAACCTTTTGACGCAAAAGAGGTTATTGCACGTATAAATGCAGTTACAAGACGTGTCGGTACGGCTAATGCCGAACCGGAGATCAAGGAAGTACACTATGATAAGCTTTCTGTAAATATGACACGCTATGAGCTTAAAGTCAACGGAAAAACGATAGACACTCCGCCGAAAGAGCTGGAATTGCTTTTCTACCTTGCGTCAAATCCAAACAGAGTATATACACGTGATCAGCTTCTGGACGAGGTATGGGGATTTGAATATTACGGCGATTCACGTACAATAGACGTTCATATCAAGCGTTTGCGTGAGAAGCTTGAGGGAATTTCCGATAAATGGGCTTTAAAAACAGTCTGGGGCGTCGGATATAAATTCGAAGCAGATGAAGAAGAATGATCTTTTCGCTGACGGTGAATTATCACGGGGGACGCTGCGTCCCCCTTTTTTTGTCAGTACCGTCAATTTAATAAATTCTGTTCCTTGCCCTTATCAAGGTGGAATTAACTCTGTGGACATTCACTCTAATTATTTTTATTACCTCGTTACGAGGTAATAAAAATAATTAATAATGGGTTTCCAAAGGGTGGATTCACCCTTTGGCAGGGGTGTGGGGACAGAGTCCCCACCTAAGTTGACGACATTGCTTTTTTGTAGGAGGCGTTTTGTTTTGAATTACAAAGAAAGTTCTTATCATAAGCTGTTTAAATTTTCATTCATTATTATCATTTCAGTACTGCTGTTTGTCGGGATCATTCTTGTATCTGTCACATCACGCATTTACAGAAATGCGGAACTGAAGCAGCTTGAAAAGACCGGCGAGCTTTATATCAGTATGTTTGAGGAGGAGTATAAGCGCTCCGGAAGTATATCCGGCGATGTGATGCAGAAGCTGCACTACGGATTTTCAAGTGGGGAAAAGCTTAAGATATACATTTATGACAAAGACGGAGACTGCATTTTTTCCGAGGGCGACTATGACAAAGAAGCCGTCAGCGCAGATCACCGTTTTCCGGCTGCCGGCAAAGAATCTGTTACAAGCAGCGAAGTGGATGATCTTGCTGCGGAAATAAAAAAAGAGATCAGCAAAAGCAAGGAAAAGAAATATCTTGAACTTGACTCCAGCAATATGTCCAAAAGCGAGCCTTATCTGCTGTACGGTACAAAAAGGACTTTTGTTAATTATTCCGGTGAAAGGGTAAAAATGTATATTCTTTTCTGTGGAAGAACAGACGATATAAGCGCCTTTACTCTGAAAATGATAATTATTTACTGCATCATTTCGGTAATTGTTATATATCTGTCATATATACTTCTTAGCCGCAGAACAAAAAAACTGACCGTCTATGAGCACGATTTCCTGAAAATAAGCGAAATGTACGTTAAAGGCGATTTTTCCGAGCAGCTCAGTACCGATATTGATGGTATTCCAAAAGAAATAGCGCAGTACGTAAACTCTCTTGCAGAAAATGTAAAGAACAGCGACGAGGCTTCAAAGATGTTTATTGCAAATGTTTCGCATGAGCTGCGGACTCCGATAACAACGATCGGCGGTTTTGTTTCGGGTATCCTGGATGGAACTATCCCGAAATCAAGGCAGAATGAGTATCTTATTATCGTTTCGAAGGAAATACAGAGACTGAAAATACTTATTTCCTCGATGTTGAATATGACTAAATTTGAAACCGGAACAATGACGCCTAATTTCAGGGAAACAAATCTTACTGATCTTGTTATACAGACAGTATTGATGTTTGAGAAGAAGATTGAGGATAAAAATCTTGAAGTACTCGGTCTTGACAGTGATAGGCTTGTGGCTGTGGTTGATGCAGATCTTATGCAGCAGGTTATTTACAATCTGGTAGAGAACGCCGTAAAATTTGTAAATTACGGGGGAGCCTTGACTTTCGGATTTGAAAGGAATGACGGAATGAACTGCGTAAGCATCAAGAATACTGGCGAAGGATTGCGTGACAACGAAATACAGCAGATATTTGACCGCTTTTACAAAACTGACGCTTCGAGGGGAAAGGACGCTTCCGGTCTTGGACTTGGACTGGCGATTTCCAGAAAGATCGTTCATCTGCATAAAGGACATATCGTGGTCAAGAGCGTATACGGCGAGTACACTAAGTTTATAATTCAGGTCCCTGATCTGGAGATCAGGCAGAAGCCAGGGGATGAAAGGACAGACTATGGACGAAAGAGATAATAATATTACAAATGGTATATCCGATGCGCATGAAAACGAGTATGAATCTATGCATCGATCAGAAACCTTTGAAGAGGAGAATAATTACGATGAAAGCATAGATCAGCCGGTGTATACCTCCATGCCGCAGCAGACTTCATACGACAAGTTTATGTATGAGCCGATCGGTTTTGAAGATACACTTGACGCCGGAAATACCGTTCCGCCTCCGGGAGGAGAAATGCACGGCAGAAAAAGAGCCGGCAGCGGCGAGGCAGCGGCGGTGATACTTTTTATCATGCTGATAGCTGCAGCGTTTGTTTTTGCTGCTTTCGGAATAATCACGGATCTTCATAACAGCGAGGAAGCTTTGGAAAAGTTTGCCGAACGTAAGCAGGTAGTTATTTACAGAGCGCCGGATCAGCCTGATACGGACGATGAGCTTCTGAAAAAGGATAAAAACGGTAAATATTCCATAGAGGGAGCGGCAAAGCTGGTGAAGCCGTCTATCGTGGAAATTTTCACCTATAACAGTAAGCCGGACTATGAAGCTGGAAATTATATTGGTTCCGGTTCGGGAGTCGTTTTAAACGAGGACGGATATATAGTTACCAATGCTCATGTGCTGCGTGCTGACGGATTTCATAGTGTAAGCACCAGTGACGGCAGCACATATGAGGCTGAGATCGTAGGAAGAGACGTGAAAACGGACATAGCTGTTATTAAGGTAAACGGAGTAAAGTTTGTTCCGGCAACTTTCGGAAATTCTGACAATGCGGTTGTAGGCGAACAGGTAATTGCGATCGGAAATCCTGTTAATTTGTCGTTTACGGTAACGGACGGTATAATTTCTGCTGTAAAAAGAAAGATAAGAAGCGATGAGACTACTTTTGAAATGGAGTGCATTCAGACCAACGCTGATATCAGTCCGGGAAATTCCGGCGGAGCGCTCATAAATCTGCGTGGTGAAGTAATAGGAATTACTTCTTCAAAATATGTAAACAGCAGCTACGAGGGACTTGGTTTTGCAATAACCATAAATGAGGCTCTCCCCATTATCGAGGAGCTTATCGATAACGGCTATGTGCAGGGAAGATTCCGCATTGGCATACAGCTTATTGATATGTCTGAACAGGCAAAGATAAAGACCATTGAAGATGAGTTGGGATATGAACTGCCGGACGGTTTCGCCGGAATCTACATTGACAGCATTTCAGATGATTGCGATATTTCAAATACCGATCTTAAATCAGGAGATTTCATTACTGAGATAAACGGTGTAAAGGTCAGGACATATACGGAATTTTACAATGCTATCAGCAGTTCATACGGAGTGGGAGATACTGTTCCTGCGACCTGTGCCCATGTAAATAAAAACGGAGAAGTCAACTATTATAATATCAAGTTCAGACTTATGGAGGATACTTCCGGAAATTATTGATTATGCCGTCAACTTAAGCGAGGACGCCGCTCCTTTAACAAGTGTATAAGGAACAGAATTCCTTAAGCTGACTACATTGGCTAATCCCTTAATCTTTTCGGACGCTTTGAGTTTACACCTGTAATTCCCCCTATAGCCCCTGCTGTGACGAGCAGAAGCAGCTTGCTTATACGTGTAAGCCTGCCGGTAAAGATTGCTCCTGCGGCGCAGATAAGAACATATATGACGATACCGCAGACAACGCCGGAGATAAGACCTTTGCGGCGGCGGTATTTTCCACAGATAAACGCACCGGAGAAAGCCCCGGTAAATACCGGGATAAGGGAAATAAGGCGGAGTAGCCGGAAATCTGATATAAATAAAAAGGCGAATCCTGAAATGAGGACAGCCGTTATAAGCAGGAAAAAAATTCCCAGAAGGGACGATATTGCCAGACTAAGTCTGCTGTTTGTCCAAAGGCTTTGGCGGTGACGACGCATAAAAAACCTCCCCATAGAAATTGTACAGTCAATTCTATGGGGAGATTTGTTTTATTATTCTTCGTCAGAGTACTTTTTCTTCTTTTTAGATTCCTTTTTCTTGTCGGATTCGCTGTCATCGTCATCGGAAAGCTTTGCGGAAGCAACGCCGGCAGAATCAGACTTCTTTACAGCGGCAGCGGCTTTCATTTCCTTAAAGCGTTCAACTGCGGAAACGTTTTCAGTGATTGCCCATTTCTTTATTCTGAGCTTATGTCTTTCGCCGCCTGTTTCAATAACGACTGTATCGTCGCCCGTGCGGACAACGATTCCTACTATACCGCCGCCGGTAATGATCTCGTCGCCTACTTCAAGACTGTTCTGCATTTCTTTAAGTTCCCTGTCTCTTTTCTTCTGCGGTCTGATAGCGATAAAGTAGAGGAGCAGGAACATGAGGATGAGCGGAAGCAGGAATCCCCAGATGCTTCCTGCAGCCGACGAATTATTGTTTGCTGCTGCAGTCGTTTCTGCTGCGGCTTCTTCAGCAAAAGCGGAAATTGTGGTAAATGCTGCCAGAGCCGATACAGAAACAGCGGCGGCAAGGGATGAAAAAAGCTTTTTTAATTTCATGATTTTCTCCATTCTGAGCATTGCTCGTTTTTAAAACTTTCAAATATAAGTAATATTATACCATATGCCTGATATAATTGCAAGTGTTTTTCAGACTTTTCATTCAAGGGTCACAAAAGGATTTTTATTGCTCAGATCGTTATATTAAAGGGGATAAATCAAATCAACATTTTTTAATTTAAATTGTGCATATCAATGAAAATGACGGAATACTCTTGATTTATTGCAAAAAGGTGGTAAAATATAATTAGCACTCATAGAAAGAGAGTGCTAATAGACAAACGGCAATAATTTAAGGAGGTATATATTATGACAATCAAACCCTTACAGGACAGAGTTGTAGTTAAAATGGTTGAGGCAGAGGAGACCACAAAGAGCGGTATCATCCTTTCCGGATCGGCTAAGGAAAAGCCAGAGGTTGCTGAGGTCGTTGAAGTAGGCCCCGGAACAGCCGATGTTAAGATGGAGGTAAAGGTCGGCGATAAGATCCTCATCTCTAAGTATTCAGGAACTAACGTAAAGCTTGAAGGTCAGGAATACATTATTGTCAAAATGGAAGATATTCTGGCTGTTGTTGACTAATCGTCCGGTTTTTATATAAAATCGGAAATACTGATGATTATTAAGGAGATTGATTATTATGGCTAAAGATATTAAATACGGTGAAGACGCAAGAAAATCGCTTCAGGCAGGTATTGACAAGCTTGCCGATACCGTCAGGATCACTATGGGTCCTAAGGGCAGAAACGTTGTGCTTGACAAGAAGTTCGGCGCTCCTCTTATTACCAACGACGGCGTAACTATCGCCAAGGATATCGAACTGGAGGACGCTTTCGAGAACATGGGCGCACAGCTTGTTAAAGAGGTAGCTACAAAGACAAACGACGCTGCCGGAGACGGTACAACAACAGCTACTCTTCTTGCTCAGACTATCGTTCGTGAGGGAATGAAGAATATTGCAGCAGGCGCAAATCCTATGGTTCTTAAAAAGGGTATCGCTAAGGCTGTAGATACGGCTGTAGAATCTATCACAGCTAATTCCAAGGCTGTTGAGGGCACAGAGGATATCGCAAGAGTAGGCGCTATTTCCTCCGCTGATGAAAACGTAGGCAAGCTTATTGCCGAAGCAATGGAAAAGGTTACATCTGACGGAGTTATTACTATCGAGGAGAGCAAGACTGCTGAAACATACAGCGAAGTTGTCGAGGGTATGCAGTTCGACCGTGGATACATTTCGCCCTATATGGTTACTGATACGGATAAAATGGAAGCTGTATATGACGACGCTTTCGTTCTTATCACTGACAAGAAGATTTCTTCTATCCAGGAGATCCTTCCTCTTCTTGAGCAGATCGTTAAAATGGGCAGAAAGCTTGTTATTATTGCTGAGGACGTTGAGGGTGAGGCTCTCACAACGATCATCCTTAACAATCTGAGAGGTACTTTCAAGGTCGCTGCTGTCAAAGCTCCCGGTTTCGGCGACAGACGTAAGGAAATGCTCAAGGATATCGCTGTTCTCACAGGCGGCGAGGTAATTTCTTCCGAGCTTGGTCTTGAACTTAATGAAACAACGATCGAGCAGCTTGGTCAGGCTAAGCAGGTCGTTATTCAGAAAGAGAATACGATCATTGTTGACGGAGCAGGCGATAAGGATGAGATAAGATCCAGAGTAAATCAGATCCGTGCCTCTATTGAGACGACGACTTCTGACTTTGACCGTGAGAAGCTCCAGGAGAGACTTGCAAAGCTTGCCGGCGGTGTTGCCGTTATCAAGGTAGGCGCTGCTACAGAGATCGAAATGAAAGAGAAGAAGCTCCGTATTGAAGATGCTCTTGCAGCTACGAAGGCAGCCGTTGAGGAGGGTATAGTTGCAGGCGGCGGTACGGCATATATCAATGCTATACCTGCTGTTTCCAAGCTCATTCCTACTCTCGAGGGCGACGAAAAGACAGGCGCAAAGATCATTCTTAAGGCTCTTGAAGCTCCTGTACGTCAGATCGCTGAGAATGCCGGTCTTGAGGGCAGCGTTATTGTTGACAAGATTGTTCGTTCAAGAAAGGTTGGCTACGGCTTTGACGCTTACAAGGAAGCTTACTGCGATATGATTCCTTCCGGTATCGTTGATCCTACAAAGGTTACAAGAAGCGCACTCCAGAACGCTGCTTCTGTAGCTGCAATGGTTCTTACAACAGAGAGCCTTGTGGCTGATATCAAGGAGGAAGCTCCAGCAGCTCCTGCAATGCCTGCCGGCGGAATGTATTGATCTGGTCTGCACTAATATAGAAATTTTTGGCCATAGTATTTTTGGTTATAAGTCCAAAATACTATGGCTTTTCTATTGACATAATGACTTTTTTGCTGTATAATCTTAGTAAAAATATTATAATTCAACGAGGTAACTAAAGTGAAGATCAGATTAGTAAGACCAACTATGGAATTAAAAAACAAGGCAATAGATTTTAGACAAGAATTCTTTGATAATAAGGAAATGATAATTAATGGCAGTGAATTGCTCGATAAAACTGAAAACTATGATGATTGGCTTAAAACAGTAATTGATAACACAAGAGAGGAAACGGTAAATCCTGATTGGGTAGTAACTGATACCTTTTTTGTACTTGATGAAACTGATAGAATTGTAGGAATCATTGATTTAAGACACACGTTAAAGGGATTTCTAAAAGATTTAGGAAACTGTGGATACAGTGTTCGTCCGTCTGAAAGAAGAAAAGGGTATGCAACAGAAATGCTGCAATTAATATTATCCATTGCTCAAAATGCAGGTTTGAGTGAATTACATTTAGCTGTGGAAAAAGCAAATTTGCCGTCGATAAGAACTATCGAAAAAAATGGCGGCGTTTATGAGCGAAGTTTTAATTTTGAGGGCGAGCAAGCAGATGTCTATAAGATATTGTTATAAATTATGATTCACAGCAGCAACAAAAGATTATAAAAATAATCCCGAAGGCAGTTAAATTACTTCGGGATTTGTTTATGTGCGAAAATCAATTAATAAAGGTTCTTCGTATAGCTGCCGTAAAATCCAGAATTGATTTCTGACGTTTTATTTGACTTTTCCTCAGATTCATGATATAATCAACATATTATGATATAGGAGGTTATATATGAAACACGAATCTTTCAGAAGTATTTTTTTTAAGGGCATTGCGGCTGGTATAATGATCGGCGTCGGAGGAATAATATACCTTATGGCGGAAAATAAGGTGGTCGGATCATTCCTGTTCAGTTTCGGACTGTTTACCATAATTCGCTATGGCTTTGCTCTGTACACCGGCAAAGTGGGATATATCCCCGAAAACAGACCCGGTTACATAGCTGAAGTACTGACGACTCTTGCCGGGAATATCTGCGGAACGGCGCTGGCAGCCGGACTGGTTCTGCTTACCAGAATCGGTGACAAAATACATCAGAGCGCTTCGGCTATCATGGAGACCAAACTGGGGGATTCAATAGAAAGCCGCTTTATTCTGGGAATATTCTGCGGTCTGCTTATGTACCTTGCCGTGCAGAATGCCCGCAGCTGCCGTGAAACAGGGGCTGATACGTCTCTTGTATTCGGAACGGCGATACCGGTGATGATATTTATCCTCAGCGGATTCAATCATTCTGTTGCGGACTGCTTCTATTACTTTGCCGCATATCCTACGGCGGAAGGAATACTTTATCTTGGCATTGTTGTTCTTGGAAATGCAGTGGGCGGAATGATTGTGCCGGTACTGAAAAAATTTACGTTTGACACACAGGGGGGCAAATAATTGGAAAATAATTCAGGCGGGATCAAAAAGGCGGTGACATATCCGAGGTTGTTCTGGTTGTTTATAATAGGCAGTATCATGGGCGTTTTCATTGAGGGTGTGTGGTATTATTTCATGCACGATCACTGGGAAACTCACGTTGTAACTATCTGGGGACCTTTCTGTATTATTTACGGATTCGGTCTTGCAGGATACTATGCGGCCTGTCATGCATTTGGCAGTATGAATATATTTATTCGTTTTCTTATATATGCCTCTCTTGGTTCGGGCGTAGAACTTGTCTGCGGTCTGCTGCTGAAATACTGTCTCAATATGAAGGCGTGGACATACAGTCATTATCCTCTTAATTTTATGGGGCTTATCTGTGTTAAAATGACAATAATATGGGGACTGGTAGGATTGATATTCCAATTGATGCTGCCACTGTTTGACAGCTTGCTGAGCCATATGGAAAACAAGATATGGAATATTGGATGTATTGTTTTTTCGGTATTCATGGCTGTGGATTTTATTGTTACCGGCGCCTGTTTTCTGCGCTGGAAAGAACGCCACGAGGGAAAGTTACCATCCAACGAAATAGAGGAATTTATAGACAGGCATTATGACAGTCAGTTCATGAAGGAAAGATTTGTGGAATGGCGGTTTATAAGCTGATAATAAATTTCTGTAGAGTAAGAAAAGTCTGAATTTAGAGAGGAATTAACTATGGCTATGTGGAATCCGTGGAGAGGCTGTAAAAAATGCAGCGAAGGGTGCTTACACTGCTATATTCATAAAGGTGATGTAAAAAGAAATATCAATACAAACGACATTGTGAAAACAAAGGATTTTTATAAGCCAATGGAGAAACTGAAGGACGGCAGCTACAAAATGAAAGCCGGAATGATTTATCTTTGTTTTTCTACAGATTTTCTTATTGAAGAAGCGGATATGTGGCGCAGAGAATGCTGGTATATGATACGAGAGCGACAGGACTGTATATTTTTATTTCTGACAAAACGTATTGAACGTTTTATGGACTGTGTTCCTGATGATTGGGATGACGGTTACGATAATGTGATTGTATGTTGCACCATAGAAAATCAGAAAAACGCTGATAAAAAGCTGTCTGTATTTCAAACACTTCCAATTAAACACAAGTGTATTACCGTACAGCCTTTGCTTGAAAGGGTGGATTTGAAAAAGTATCTGGAAGATATAGAATTAGTTGTGGTTGGCGGCGAGTCAGATTATTATGCTCGTCCGCTTGATTATGAGTGGGTTCTGGATATTCGGGATCAATGTGTTCAAAAAAATATCAGCTTTGAATTTCGGCAATGCGGAACTCATTTTATAAAAGATGGAAAATTATATAAGTTACAGAAAAAGGACCTGTGCAGGCAGGCAAGGTTGGCAAACATTGATTTTACAGCGATTCCACTTTAGATAAAGGTGAAAGGAACTGTAAAAATGGTAATATAAAATTCTGATTTACGTTAATAAGCCAATAATTAGAGATCACATAAAATAAACCCGAAAGCATTTTTAATTGCTTTCGGGTTTATTTCTGTATGCGTATTTTATTATATCAATGGGGATTTTTAAACGACCTCAGGAATAAAATTGTGGTCAAATACAAGAACATGATATTCCGTATTGTTTATATTAACGATAAGTTCCTTTGTCTTTTCCATAAGAAGCGGACTCTGTATATTGGTAAGGGTCTGATATTCATATGGATTTACCAGGAGGAAGTATTCCTTCTGTCCGGGCTGATCCTTGTACCATTCCTTGGACGACTGGTAAATACGAGCGGTGACGCCATAGTCGTCGATATTAACGTCACGTACCTTGACTTCTGAATCAGATATAAGCGTAATAGCGTTAGCTTGCCAGAACGTAGAGTATCCGTAGGTAAGTCCCTCGTCCTCAAGGAATTCTGCAAGACCGTAGAGATTGTTTGCCTTGTGATAATCCTTTTCAATGTCTTTGACTGCTTTTAGATTGAGCATCGAAACCATCAGTACAGGTATCGAAAGGAATACGGCTAATCTTTGAATCGGAGTATTTGTGGAGATCGCCCAGTGAACAAAGAAGATCGAAAGTATAAGCGAAGTTCCGAGAATAGGAGTAAGTCTCCAGTCTGCGCCGGAAAGAACTCCGAAGAAATATCCCATAAGGACGATCGCCGTGCAAGCCCAGTGCATCCATACGAAAATGCGAATCATATGACCGTCCTTTGATTTCTTGTATTTAGGATAGAAGCAGGAGGCGATTATCGGCATAACGAGAAGAATAAGCGACGACAGTATATAAATAAGGTTCTGGATGCCTTCCATATCCGATATCCTGATTGCCTCGCCATTGTCTTTTGTCTGGTAAACAACGTCCTGTACGCCGTTAAGCTTCATCCAGGCAAGCGGGAAGTTGTGAAAATTGTTTGTCCATTCTGAAATAGGAGAGAAAACGGAGTATGCGTCCTGATATCCCGCTTTAAGTTCTCCAGCCCATCTTGCGTTGAGCTTCATGCCAAGGATGATCATAATTCCGAAGCAACCGACCATAGCAATGGTTTTAAGAGCTTTTTTACTGGTAATATTGTTGTCCGTATTTACGAAGAATTCAGCAAACAGTGCGGCTATGAAAGGTATCGCAAATATAGAAAGCGCAGATATTCCGTCCGTTGCCGTAAACATAATGAATACTGCAAGGCACACGAAAACTATCATAAAACGCAGGAATGTGATTTTTCCCTTTGTGTCTTTCGGATTCAGGCTTTTTATTTTCTCCGAAAGATTAAGCATATGGAAGTAAAGGTAAAGACCAATTACAATGAAGAGTATTCCCAGCGTGTAGTAAATAGTATGCTGCCAGAAAATCTCCCTCAGCTTCTGTGACGAGACCGTCATTGAAAGGAAAACGGAGCAGGCTATGAGAATGCTTCGTATATTCCAATGCATTTCTTTGAGCATAAGGCAGAAGAAAAGCGTAAGCAGTATAAAATAGCTCATCATGCCCCAGATATGCGCTTTCATCGTAAGTCCGAACATATTTATCAGGGGCTGCATTATGACGTTTATGCCGAACGGCAGGAAACAAGCGTATCCGAAATTTTCATCGTAAACTGCGCCGCCCTCGATAGAGGCGTTTGCCCAGAGTATGGTATCCGTACAATCGGAGTGGAATTCCGCTCTGTAAGCTGAGGTTATAAAATAGATAACCACGGATGCCACGTAGAGGAATATCGCTATTGGGATGATGTAGGAAACGACTTTTCCGACGGGTCTTTTGTACTTGTTATAGGCAGCAGCGCCCTTACCGCCGTAATATTTAAGCTTTTCCGGAAACGAGGAGGGAACAGTTACCGCAGTACCTCCGGATTTTTTGGGCTGTTCCGGAGATTTTTTTGTCTGTTTTGCCTTGCTTCCGTTTTTGTGTTTTGTATTTTTTTCCATAGTTTGACCTCTTTAATTTGTGTTCTTTTTAGAATAAAGAATTATTTTTCGTGCAAAGAAGTTCCAGAAAAAGGCAGCTCCGGTAGAAACTATTTTAGCAAGTATCTGGAAAGCGCTTGTTGCGTCTGAAAGCCATATTTCAAAAAGTTCTGTTATTCCGATGGTCATGAGAAGTCCTACAAGACCTATGGCTGCAAAGACAAGAAATTCATTCAGCCGTGACTTGACATTTGAGTTTTTAAATATCCAGAAAGTGCTTATCAGGTAGTTGACCGTCAGTCCTGCCACGAATGAAATTCCATTGGCGGCTGTTGCCAGACTGCTTTGTTCATGAAAGGCAAATCTGAATAATAAATATGACACTCCCCAGTCTACTACGGCTGCCAGTCCACCTACAAAAAGATAGCGGAAAAACTGGATAAAAGTATTTTCGGTATCGCCTGAAAACAGTTTTGAAAATTTTTTTGAACGAAGAATATCCTTTATTTCCTGAAGGTTGGAGTTGTCCATTACTTCTTCTCCTCGTGATATTCTTTTTCCGTATTGACATTCCAGATGTTAGACTTGTCCTTAGCTCCTGATTTAATATTCTTGACAGCCTCAAATGAAGTACACATGGAGTGGTCAATGTTGTTATAACGGTGCTGACCGTTGCGTCCGACGCAGTAGAGATTTTCGATAGTGCTGAGGTAATCGATAAGAGTATCCATTTCGTCGTAGGTATCGAAATATGCGGGATAAGCTTTCTTTACCTTTTCCATATGGGTATCGATAACCTGATCGGCGCTGTCGATAAGACCAAGCTTTATCATCTCCTTTACGCAGAAGTCGGAAAACTGCTTTTCCGTCATGTTCCAGAATTTGTCGCCCTCGGTAACGAAGTATTCAAGACCAAGCCATACGGTATTCTTGAGATCCTTTACCATATAAGGAGACCAGTTGTTGTATATCTGGAAACGTCCCATTTTTACACGCCTGTCCTGAACGTAAACCCAGCAGTCCGGAACAATGTTTCCGACAGTTTTCATAGTTGTTTCATTTTTGAGATTCAGCTTCGGAACGAGTACGCCCAGTGTCATATAATCACGGTAGGGGAGTCCGGCGGCAATTCTTGCAGGCTCGGCAGGAACATCATTCATACCGGCAACAAGATCTTTAACCGGCATTGAGGAGATGATGCAGTCGCCGTCCAGAGCTATCTCCTCGCCGTCTTTTACGTAGGTTACGCCGGTAAGGAGATTTTCAGCGTTTTTGTGTATCTTCTTTACGGCGGCGTTCATAATGATGTTTCCGCCGAGTTTTTTGATCTCGTCAGCCGTTACTTCCCAGAGCTGTCCGGGACCAAGCTTAGGATATTTGAATTCTTCGATAAGGGAAGTGTTTACTTTGCGGTTCTTTACTTTGAACAGCTTGCCGAAGAAATCCTTGATGATACCTACGATCGACAGACCTTTTGTACGCTGAGCGCCCCATGATGCGTCTATCTCGCTGGGATGTCTGCCCCAGAGATTTTCTGTGTAGTATTCAAAGAACATGGAATAGAGCTGCTTTCCGAAGCAATTAATGTAGAAGTTTTCAAGGTTATTTTCCGGACGCTTGTGGATAACTGCTGCAAGATAGCTGAAACCCACTTTCATTGTGGTAAAAAAGCCGAAATTCTTGATAGTTTCTGGTTTGAGCGAAACGGGATAGTCATAAAATTTATCATTGAAAAGTATACGGGAAACACGGCGTCTGGAGAGCATTACACGATTTTTCTTTTGCGGGTCGGGACCGTCCTGGCTTACGGCAACTTTTCTTCTGAGAAGAAGATCGTCGTATGAGGGAGATCCCTGCATGGGGAGCATATTGCTCCACCAGCTGTTTACCTCCGGTATCTTTGAGAAAAAGCGGTGACCGCCCATATCCATGCGGTTTCCATTGTAGTTTACTGTTTTTGAAATACCGCCGATAGCGTCTGTTTCTTCAAGAATGGTAACGTCATATTCGCCGGAATTATCTTTCAGAAGTTCATATGCCGCCGTCAGACCGGCAGGTCCGGCGCCTATTATAACTATTTTCTTCATAGCTTTCTCCTTTGATTTTTATTTTGTGATCATTTATATGATCCGTAATATTATAATTTATATTATACCATATAATTAAGGATTTTACAAGTGTTTTGGTAAAAAAACAAAAACATTATTCAATAAAATACAGGATTTTTATACTAATAGATCTTATATATTTTCCCTTGTATATTTAGTCAATCAGAATATTGAATTTCTCTCAGGTATGTTTTGGATTTTGTGAAAAATCACTTTATTTATAATATTTATTATGCACAATCACAAAATGTATGTTTTATTGTTAAAATTAAAATATATGTTCGTTTTCTCTTGACAATTAAAAATTTTTGTTCTATAATAAAGATGTGAAAGAAAGGATGTTCGGGATTGGTGAGTGACAATCTGAGGAGGAAAACATGAGACAGATGATAAAAGCCTATGAAAAAAGCTGTGTTCTTGCTAAAAAAAGAATAGATCAGCTTACAAAACAGAAAAACGACCTTAAGAGGGAGGGCAGAGAAGATGTTGTCGAGGAGCTGGATCTGGAACGCCGGATACGTCTTCTTTATACGGAACACAGTCAGATGAAAGAAATTGTGATTTATCTCACAAATTATGTGAGGAGGGTTGAGCAGCGTGCCGAAACGTGAAAGCTATTCAGATAATTTTACCGGCGAGTCGGATAGCGGACTGCGTGCGATAATTGCTGACATCGACGAATCTGAGTCAAGACAAAAGTTAAAGAAAATATTATTAAATGTTATAAAAAACGAGCTTACTCCGAGACAAAACGAAATAATTATGCTATACTATTTTAAGAACCTTGATTCCGTCCAGATAGGAAAACGGCTGGGCATCTCCCAGCAGGCTGTTTCGGCGGCTATGTCAAGGGCGAAAATGAGGATATTCCGTATCCTGAAATATTATATCTAATGGGTGATAAAATGAAAACTCCGATATATGATTTTATACAGAAATATGCTTCTTCCGGGACGCTCAGATGCCATATGCCTGGACATAAAGGAATTACTTCCGAAAAGGGTCTTGAGGCTCTGTTTCGTGGGGATATAACTGAAATATTCGGTGCGGACAGTCTTTTTGAAGCAGAGGGTATCATCGCCGCAAGCGAAAAAAACATGGCGTCGCTTTACGGAACGGCGGCTACGGTATATTCCGCCGGAGGATCGACATTGTGTATTCAGGCTATGCTTGCGGTTATGAAGCAGGAAAAACGTCAGATCTTTGCGATAAGAAACGTTCACCGCAGTTTTCTCAATGCAGCGGCTCTTCTTGACCTGGACGTGGAATGGATACTGCCGTATTATCCGGGGGGGATACTCTCCGGGATGATTTCATTGAATGAAGTTGAAAAACGGCTTGTGTCCTGCGGCAGACCTGCCTGCCTTTATGTCACATCTCCCGACTATACCGGCAGACTTGCTGATATACAGGGGCTTTCGGCCGTATGCCGCCGCTGTGGAGCACGTCTGATCGTTGATAACGCTCATGGCGCTCATCTCCATTTTTTTAAAGAAAGCATCCACCCCATTGCACAAGGTGCGGATATTTGCTGTGATTCTGCACATAAAATGCTGCCGGCTCTGACGGGGGCAGCCATGCTTCATACTTCACGGCAGGAATACGCTCCGCTGCTGAAACCGGCAATGAGTCTTTTTGCTTCGACAAGTCCGTCATATCTGGTAATGATGTCCCTTGATCTGTGCAATAAGTACATCGCCGGGAGCATACGGAAAGATATTGCAGAAAATCTTGCGTATCTGGAAGATTTCCGGAACAGATTTGCCGGAAAACTGGAGTTTGCCGAGTCTGAGCCGTTTCATATAACCGTGAAAGCTTCTGAAAGCGGTTTTGACGGCAGGGAACTTGCAGATCTTCTGCGAAAAAACGGCGCAGAATGTGAGTATGCAGATAAGGAACTGCTTATCCTGCTGATGTCTGCCGTGTGCAGGCGGGAGGATTATAACAGACTGTCAGTGGCTATGGAGAGAACGCTTGCCGATGCCGGACGTCATGAAAAAAGATCGTACCGGTTTTCAATGAAGCTTCCTGTAAAAGCAATGAGAATCCGTGAGGCGTTTTTTTCCACAAGCGAGGAAATAAATGTTGAAAACTCCGAGAGCAGGATCTGCGCTGCCGTGAGAGTTCCTTGTCCTCCTGCCGTTCCTATAGCGGCAAGCGGAGAAATAATTGATCTGGAATGCATAAATATTTTCAAAAGCTATGGAATTTCAACTGTAAATGTGGTAAAATAGAGTTAAGGCAGTTTTTCATGTATTTATACAGGCTGTCCGAAGTGAGAGGTACGATATGAAAAAAATTTATGGAAATGAATATCTGATTTCAACTCTGGAAAATATGATCCGCAGGGACAAAGCGGCTCATGCAGTGCTGTTTTACGGAGAAAGGGGCAGCGGAAAAAAGACGATTGCAAAATATTATGTAAAGCTTCTGCTGTGTGAATCTCCTGTGGACGGGTATCCCTGCGGAAGTTGCACTGCCTGCAAAAATGTTGAATCGGGATATCATCCTGACGTTATATATCCTGCAAAAAGTGGAAAACTTGGCGGATATTCCGTTGAAACAGCCGGAGTGGTGGCAAGCGACGCTTTTGTGAAGCCGAATAATAAAAGCGGAAGAAAGGTCTACGTATTCACCGATTGCCGGAATTTTGACAGTCGTCCCCAGAACAAGCTGCTGAAACTGATTGAAGAACCGCCTGACTACGCTTATTTTATATTTACGGCGGAGTCAAAGTCGGTTTTTCTGCCTACTATAATTTCACGCTGCGTATGCTTCGGAACATCGGTCTGTACGGAGGAACAGGCGGAACAGTCTCTGGCGGAGGACGGATACAGCCGTGAGGAGATCCGGAATGCTGTAAGATGCTTTCACGGTAATATAGGAATGTGCAAGGAGTATCTTCTTGACGATTCTCTTCGCAGAAAAGTGGATTTGACAAAATTAATCGCAGATAGTATAATAAGAAGAGATGAATATGCAATGAATGCAGCGTTCTATACGGTGGCAAAGGACAGGAATGACGTGGGAGAGGTATTTTCCATGCTTGATAAGTTGATACGTGACTCGGCGGTATTTCAGAAAGATCCTGAAGCTAAGGCTATAAGCTGTTTTGGCGATGCTGCCAGGGCGCTTTCGGAGAAGCTTGGAGTGTATCAGGCGGTAAGACTTCACGGATACATTGAGAAAGCACGCAGCGCCGTAGAAAGCAATGTTAATATTCCTCTTGTAATAGCATCCTTGTGCGCTGAGATAATCAGTACGGTATAAGGGCAAAAAGGAGAATCATATGAAAGAAATAGTAGGAGTACGCTTCAAGAGCGTAGGAAAAATATATTACTTCTCGCCGGACGGCATAGAGGCTAAGATAGGCGATCATGCGATTGTTGAAACTGTACGGGGCGTTGAGTGCGGAGAGGTAGTTATTGCAAACAGACAGATCGAGGACGATCAGATATCTTCACCGCTGAAACCGATCATCAGGATCGCAACAGAGGCTGATATGAAGATCGCCGCTAAAAACAAACAGCGTGAGAAGGAAGCGTTTGCCGTATGTCAGGAAAAGATCGCTTTCCGTAAACTGAAAATGAACCTTGTTGACGTAGAGTGTACTTTTGACAATAATAAAATACTTTTCTATTTTACAGCGGAGAACCGTGTGGATTTTCGTGAACTGGTAAAAGACCTGGCTGCCGTATTCAGGACACGTATCGAGCTGAGACAGATAGGCGTCCGGGACGAGGCGAAAATACTGGGCGGCATGGGCATATGCGGCAGGGAGTTCTGCTGTAAGGGATATATGGGAGATTTTCAGCCTGTATCCATAAAAATGGCTAAGGAACAGGGACTTTCTCTTAATCCGACCAAAATCTCAGGAACGTGCGGTAGACTTATGTGCTGTCTGAAAAACGAGCAGAACGTCTATGAGGAACTTTTGAAAATAACTCCGAAAGTAGGCGCAATTGTTGTAACTCCGGATGGAGACAAAGGCAGAGTTGAGGACGCCAATCTTATTACAGGCAAACTGCGGATAAAAACCGATAAATCTGAGGTTCCCGTAACTCTGGACAGAAGCGAGGTAAAGCTTCTCCGTGATGCGGAAATCAGAGTCAACCGTGACGAACTGAGGGCTTTGAAAAATCTTGAGGATAAGTAATGAATAAGATAAACTATGGCAGGATGCTGGACGAAACCATTGCCGCTCTTGAAAAAAACGGTGAACGTCCGTCGCTGCTGCTTCATGCCTGCTGCGCCCCATGCAGCAGTCATACGCTGACAGTTCTGGAGAAATATTTTGATATCACTCTGTATTTTTTTAATCCGAATATCGTTCCGGAGGAGGAGTACGATTTCCGTTTCAGCGAACTTGAAAGGCTTGTCAGGGAAATGGATCTGAACATCCGGATAATTAAAGAAAAATACGATCCTGCGCCGTTCTATGAGCTTTCAAATGGGCTGGAAAAGCTTCCGGAGAGAGGCGAACGTTGTCAAAAATGCATATCGTACCGCCTTGAAGCGGCAGGCACAAAAGCCCGTGAACTGGGATGCCGTTATTTCACCACAACGCTGACTATAAGTCCACATAAAGACTGCGGCTACATAAACGACAGGGGCGGAAAAATAGCAGAAATGTGCGGCGTACCCTACCTTTTTTCTGATTTCAAGAAGCATGACGGATATAAGCATTCCATAGAGCTTTCAAGGCAGTACGGTCTGTATCGTCAGAACTACTGCGGATGTATATATAGCAAGGTGAACCGTCAGGAGGCTGAAAATGGCTAAGGAAGCAAAAACGAACGCAATGCGTTTTCTGGACAGATCCGGAATAAAATACGAATTCAGTACATATTGCTGCGACGAATTCATCGACGGAGTAACAACTGCTGAAAACCTTGGACAGCCGGTTGAGGAAACGTTCAAGACGCTGATAGCACAGGGAAAAACAGGTACTTATTACTGCTTTCTCGTTCCGGTCGCACTGGAGCTCGATCTTAAAAAGGCGGCGGTAAGCGTCGGGGAAAAATCAGTTTCGCTGCTTCATGTGAAAGATATTACGAAAGTCACAGGCTATGTGCGAGGCGGATGTACGCCTATCGGTATGAAAAAACAGTTTGTGACTGTTATTCACAGTTCTGCGGAGAAACTGCCGCTTTTCTACATAAGCGGAGGAAGAATAGGACTTCAGCTTCATCTTTCACCGGTCGATCTGTCAAGGGCGATCGGTGCAGAATTCTGCGATATAGTTATGGAATAAAATGGTAAATACCGCCAACTTAAGTGGAACAGAATTCACTAAGCTGACGGTATTGTCATTTTTCATTAATTTATTTCAAGACGTTTTGATACTGGTTCTTCCTGCTTTTTCTTGGGAAGATCAACGGTCAGGATGCCGTTTTTGTACTCTGCATTGATCTGCTCTGTGTTTACGTCAGAAATATCGAAACTTCGCTTATAAGTCCCGAAACTGCGCTCACGGCGTATATAACTGCCCTTTTCGTCCTTGTCCTCGCTGTTGGTGCGGCGTTCGGCGGATATGACCAGATAAGAACCGTTTATATCCAGACCGATATCGCTTTTCTCAAAACCCGGAAGTTCTGATTCCAGTACATATCTGTCACCTTCGTCCCTTATATCCGTGCGGCATGAGCAGACGGAGGAGCGGTCCCCGAAAAAGTTTCTGTCAAAATCATTAAAAAGATTGAAAATATCGTAATTGCTGCGTGAAAACGGTGTAAGTCCGTACATAATAATACCTCCATTGATGTTTGATATTTATATTATGTACGGATAATCTGATTTGATACATCGTTTTTTGTTTTTATTCAGTTTTTTGAATGATATATGAGAGGGCGCAGCTGTATACCGTTCATAGCTGCTTCTGCCGCCTGCGGAATCATGCCGAATTCAGCTACCAGAGAAGCAGGCTTATTTATCCAGTCGTCCTGGAGCATGGGAACGAAATAGTAATTTTTTCTGTTGAAAAGTTCGCCCAGATTTTTTGCCGATCCAAGAAGAGAATCGTTTGAGGCAATAGCAAGCAGTACGGGTTTTCCACTGCGCAGGTGGGATTTTACCGCCATTGTTACTACTGTGTCCGTGATTCCGTTAGCCAGTTTTGCCGCCGTATTTGAAGTACAGGGAGCGACGATCATCAGATCGGTCATTCCTTTTGGACCGATAGGCTCTGCGCCGTTGATGTCCGTTATGACCTCAGTGCCGCAGATGTCACGGAGCTTGCGGAGATTTTCTTCTGCCGTTCCGAAGCGTGTGTCGATAGAAGCAGAATTTTCTGACATAACCGGCAGAAGTTCCGCACCCATATCCACGAGTATGCGTGCCTGTTCAAAGCTGCGTTCAAAGGTGCAGAATGAAGCGGTCAATGCGTATCCTATTTTAAGACCCTTTAATATCTCAGCCATTTGCAATCTCCTTTTCTGAGAGAATTCCGCTTACTGTTTCGGCAATAATCTCTCCGGAAGTTATGGGAGCTGTTTTTCCCGGCAGTCCCAGCGCCCAGATCGCTTTAATGCCGAGTTTTGAGGCGGCGTCAAAGTCTATTCCGCCCGGTTTTGACGCCAGATCAATGAAAAGTGTTTTTTCACCGAAACGGCTGAGGAGTTCACTGTCAAAAATAATGTGCGGAACTGTGTTGAAAACCAGAGAGTAATCGCTGTCCATACTGTCGGTGCAGACTGATTTTATACCGTGGATGCGTGCATTGGCAGCGCCCTTTGCGTTGTGTACAGCAGCGGTCACGTCAGCGCCGAATCCTTTGAGTATCTCTGCAAGAGCCCTGCCGATCCTGCCCATGCCTACAATGAGCACACGGAGACCGCTGAGTGTTACAGGAAGTTCATCAAGAGCAATCTGAACTGCCCCCTCGGCAGTGGGAACAGCATTTTTAAGGTTGAGATCCTCGCATTCCATATAGTCGCAGATCTCATACCCTCTGAATGCCTCACGAAGCTGCCTGTCAGTGCGGCCGGCAAAGATAATCCCGTCCGGTTTAAGGAGTTTTTTTACCTCTTCTGTGGAAAGTTCTCCGCCTGAGCAAGGCGTGCTTATCAAGCCTGTTTCATTCAGCGGCGGAACAGGTAAGACGGCGCAGTCAAACAGGTCAACGTTTGACTGCACGAGCGGCGGACTTCCTGCCGGAAGAAGCTCTTTATCAAAGCCTGTGATACCGGTATCGTATGTGTCTGAAAGACGGCGGGCACAGTAGACCTGTCGCATATCGCCGCCGGCAATAAGTATTCTTAGCTTGCTTTTCATATTGATCTCCATTCTGCCGCCATGCGGCGATTTTTTTTGAAATACCATTTCATTATATGAAAAACAAGCCGGATGTGTGAGGCGTATGTTTGCCGGATGCGACAAAAAAAGCCGCCTTTTGCAAGGCAGCTTTGATTGACAGAGTTATTCTTCAAAAAATCCGCTTTTATATCTTACTTCACGTGCACGGTCTCCATGACAGTCGATTTCTATAATCTCTCTTTTCAGCATGATCTTCATTCCTGCGAACAGCACAATATAAGCCAGAGCGTTGGCGATTATGCTGAAATAGATTCGGACGCCCATATAATTTCCGAAAAGTCCTGCAAGTATGATAACAATGCTTCCTATGACCAGAAGTTCAAACTTAGGCTTATACGGATCAAAATATACAAACGTAAAGCATACGGCGGCTGACGCCAGAACGTGAAAAATGTAAAGACCAAGGGAATACGGAGCGTAGAATTTTCTGACCAGGAAACCGTTAAGCTCGCAGAACATAAAGAACGCTTCCATTGCCAGATACAGAGAAAAAGCTGTTTTAGGCAACTTTCGCATCCTTACGGCAGAGCAGATGAAATAATCTGCCATTACCAGTACGGCAAATCCTGCCACCTCGACGAAGTACGCCGTTAGCTCGATTACTTTAAGCAAACCGACGGCTGTTTCTGCTGTGAACAGTCGATTATATAAGAGCGATATCAGAAGAAACAGTATAAAAAGACCGTTTCCGATAATTCCAAGGGTCAGCGCCCTTGACAGCTTTGCTTGCATGACAGGCTCCTTAACCGAGCGCTTTCAGAGCTCTCTGACCGATATCTTTTCTGTAATGAGCGCCGTCAAAGCCGATCTTTTCAACTCCCTCATACGCTTTGTCCAGAGCCGACTGAAGATCTGCTCCCTTTGCGGTAACGCCGATAACACGTCCGCCGTTTGTGAGAAATCTTCCGTCCTCCGAAAGTTTTGTTCCGGCATGATAAACAAAGCATCCGTCAACCTGTCCCTTATCGTCCATACCGTTCATTTCAATGCCCTTGGGGTAACTTTCCGGATATCCGCCGCTTGCCATAACAACGCAGGCGCAGCTTCCCTCGTGCCACTTTATTTCAAGCTTGTCAAGTTCGTGTCTGCTTACGGCTTCAAAAACTTCGTAAAGATCGGCGTCAAGCATAGGGAGAACCACCTGCGTTTCAGGATCGCCGAAACGGCAGTTATATTCAATAACTTTCGGTCCGTTGGGGGTTATCATAAGTCCGAAATAAAGGCATCCCTCAAATGTGCGTCCTTCGGCGTTCATAGCATTGATCGTAGGCAGGAAGATAGTCTCCATGCATTCCTTTGCTATTTCCTCCGTGTAGTACGGATTCGGGGAAAGCGTTCCCATTCCGCCGGTATTAAGTCCTTTGTCTCCGTCAAGCGCACGTTTGTGATCCATTGATGATATCATAGGAACAACGGTCTTTCCGTCGGTAAAGCTGAGGACAGATACTTCAGGACCTGTGAGGAATTCCTCAATAACGATACGTGCGGAGCTTTTGCCGAACTTCAGCTCGTCGATCATATCATGTACCGCCTGTACGGCTTCTTTTTCATTCTGGGCGATAATAACGCCTTTTCCGAGGGCAAGACCGTCAGCCTTGATAACGGCAGGATAGCTGTTCTGCTCTTTGAGATATGCGATTGCCTTTTCGCTTTCGGTGAAAACTTCATAGAAAGCCGTGGGAATGTTATACTTTTTCATAAGTTCCTTTGAAAAAACTTTTGATCCCTCGATAATTGCAGCATTGGCATTTGGTCCGAACACCATAAATCCCTCTGCACGGAGAGCGTCAGCCATTCCCATTACAAGCGGATCGTCAGGAGCTACAACAACCATATCAGGTATCAGCTCCTTTGCAAGAGCAACTATACCGGGGATATCTGTTGCCCCTACATTGAAACATTCTGCATACTTTGAAATACCGCCGTTTCCGGGGGCGCAGTATATCTTTCCGACGTGTCTGCTTTCGGAAAGCTTCATGATAATGGCGTGTTCACGTCCGCCGCCGCCGACTACTAATATATTTTTCATGGAAAATTCCTCCTGTACGGTTAATAACGGGTTTCCAAAGGGTGCCCCATGGTGTGGGGGGATTCCCCATTGTATGAGGAAATGTCAGCTAAACTGACAAGTGGGACGGGCGCCGGTTAGGCGGATTTACCCTTTGGCAGGGATGTGGGGACAGCGTCCCCGCATATTAGTGATGGAAAAGGCGGATTCCCGTAAACGCCATTGCAATATTATACTTATTGCAGGTCTCGATAACGTTGTCGTCACGAATAGAGCCGCCGGGTTCTGCGATATATTCAACGCCGGACTTCTTAGCACGCTCGATGTTGTCGCCGAACGGGAAGAATGCGTCAGAACCGAGACAAACTCCGGTGTTCTTTGCAAGCCACTCTTTCTTTTCTTCTCTGGTGAATACTTCCGGCTTTACCTTGAAAATTCTCTGCCACTCGCCCTCACGGAGAACATCTTCGTACTCGTCGCCTATGTAAACGTCAATAGCGTTGTCACGGTCCGCACGGCGGATATCGTCGACGAACTGGAGTCCCATAACCTGCGGAGACTGTCTGAGCCACCAGTTATCGGCTTTCTGACCTGCAAGTCGTGTGCAGTGGATTCTTGACTGCTGACCTGCGCCGATTCCGATAGCCTGACCGTCCTTGACGTAGCAAACGGAGTTGGACTGTGTGTATTTCAGCGTAATAAGGGAAATGAGCAGATCGTCCTTTTTATCGTCGGGGATGTCCTTGTTTTCAGTAACAATATTTTCCAGAAGTTCACGGTTGATATCAAGCTCGTTTCTGCCCTGTTCAAAGGAAACGCCGTAAACCTGCTTTGTTTCGATAGGATCGGGCTTGTAGTTCTCGTTCATTTTCAGGACGCAGTATGTTCCCTTTCTTTTTGATTTCAGTATTTCCAGAGCTTCGTCGTCGTAGTCGGGAGCGATAACGCCGTCTGAAACCTCACGCTGGATCATTTTTGCCGTGCACACGTCAACTTTGTCAGAAAGAGCGATAAAGTCGCCGTAGGACGACATTCTGTCAGCGCCTCTTGCTCTTGCATAAGCGCTTGCAAGGGGAGAAAGCTCGCCGAGATCGTCTACCCAGTAGATTTTTTTAAGATCGTCGGAAAGCGGTCTGCCGATAGCTGCTCCTGCCGGAGAAACGTGCTTAAAGGAAGTTGCGGCGCACATACCCGTAGCTGCTTTAAGTTCCTTTACAAGCTGACAGCCGTTGAGTGCGTCAAGAAGATTGATATATCCGGGCTTGCCGCAGAGAACCTCGATAGGAAGCTCGCTGCTGTCAGCCATGTAGACCCTTGAGGGCTTCTGGTTGGGGTTGCATCCGTATTTTAACTGCATTTCATTTGACATAATAATGTCCTCCTTAATTATAAAATTCATATTTACATTCTGTATATTCGGATTCCTTACCGACGGTAAAACTTTACTCTTTTATAATACGGTTATCAGAATTATAGGTATATTATGTTAACAGCGGAAAATCCGAATAATATTCTTCAAGATACTCAATATCTGCCGGAATGACTTTCCAGTCATCGTTCACTTCTACCACGCAAAAATTTTCTGTCTTGATTTCTTTTTCTACGCTTTCACGGTCGGTTATCCGAACCTTGGCGGTATATTCGTATCCTTTGGTAATATCAATAGAATCAACATAGCGGTGACTGATAAAATAGATTTCTGCACATTTCAGATCATCTAATTCCTTTACCGTTTCTATCTGTTCGACATTGACTTTGTAATCTCTAAGGATATAATCTATTTCGTCATTCCAGTAGTCTATTTCATCTTCCCAATCGTTGCTGTCTTTTAATTTTTCAATGTATTCATCCGGAAAAATCAGTGTACAAAGTTTCTCTCCGTCTTTTTTTCTTCCTATATAAGTCTCCACATATTCTCTGGCGGCTTTATCAGAACCGCTTTCACTGTTCTTTCTGCTTTTATCGCTTTTTTTGTTGCTGTCTCCGCATGAAACAAATGATGCCGTCATTACCAAACAGAACGTCAATGCTGCTAATTTTTTCATAACAGACTCCTTACATTTACGCAGGATCACTTATTCTTATTTAAGATCCTTGTTTCCTCAGAGCCGTCATCAAGATTTACATAGCGAACGAAAAGCGATACCTTGTTATCCTCGTTAAGATTTGTCCAGAGCATATCGGTAAATTCGTCAATATTTCCACTGATTCCTACAAGCTTGGGTTCGCCCTCGAAGCTTGGAAGAGGATTGCCGTCTCCCATGTAGGTGTGGATGAAATGTCCCTCGCCGTTTACAGGATTATTGTAGCAGAAAGTGAATCTCTGGCATGAGTCCGGATTGCCGTTTGCGCTTTTAAGAATGGACATTGCGTAGTTGAATCCGTCCTCCTCAAAGCGGAGAATTCCGGAAATTCTGGGAGTGTAGTTGGGGGCGTCGTCCTCAAATTCCCTTGTGCGGAGAGACTGCTCAAATGTGAACTGCTTATCCATAAGGTCATAAATAGTATCTGTCTGATCGCCGTTTGTTACGATAAGCTTGTTTCCAAGAACCCTTACGGGAGCGTAGATGATAAGATGAGGATCAGTGAGCTTTGAGGGATCGAAAGCTTCCGTGCGTATGCCTTTTCCTTCCTCGACAAATACACGGTTGCGGCTGTTTTCGCTTCTGCCCATAATGAAATAAGCAGTAACGGCATACTTTCCGCAGTCGGTTCTGCCGATAACGATTCCTCGTCCGGGGTAAGCGTTTGAATTGAGTTCCTGTGCAATATCAAGTTTTATCATAGTAAATACTCCTTTTCAGAAAATTAAAAATGTACAGATGCAATCGACAGCCATTATGACTGCCACAACGGCTGCGATAATATTTATCGTTTTTCGAGATGGTTTTGAAAGTATCAGGTCAAAAACCGGTTGGACAATATACATGAACGCCGTTCCGCCGATACCGAATCGTACTGATGTTGACAGAGCTATTCGTGCCTGAAAATTGTATTTGTAGCGTTCGTATGTCTGCCACGGCCATGCGCCTGTCGCAGCTTCGAGTATGTAGCTTGCGGCAAGTTCAATAAGGGTAGCCGCAACCATGCAGCCGAGAAATATCAGCATGGGTTTTACGAATTTCAGCCACGGCGGCTCTTTCTTTTTCATAAGCCAGCCAAAACATAAAAGAAACGTCAGTGCGCCGACTCCGTAAACTGGACAGTACGGACCGAAGAGGACGCCTCTGTTTGAAAATCCCCAGCGGTAGATAAACGCTTCGAGAATTACCTCGTAGCACCAGCCGAGAACAGCGTACATCATGAAACACAGAAACAGTTTTTGTATATACTGTTTTTCTTTGATCGCCGATATTTTCATAAGTTAATCCTTTATGTATGCTTTTCCGTCAATTATCTCGATTTTATCCTGGCAGAAAAGTGAAACGGCTTCTGGGAGAAGCTTCCATTCAACATTCTTCATAATTCGTCTCTGGAGTACCTCCGGCGTATCGTTTCTGAGAACGTTGACTGTGCCCTGAAGAATTATAGCTCCGGCGTCCGCTTTTTCATTTACGAAGTGGATAGTTGCTCCGGATACTTTAACTCCGTATTCCAGAGCCTTTTCATGTACTTTAAGACCATAGAATCCATCCCCGCAGAACGACGGGATAAGAGCCGGATGTACGTTGATTATTTTATATGCATACGCCTTGGTCACGCATTCGTCAAGAATAGTCATAAATCCGGCAAGAACAACAAGATCTGCTTTTTCCTCATTGAGCGCATCGAGTATCGCCGTACTGTAGCTTTTGCTGTCGGGATATTCCTTACGTGGGATAACTCTGGTTGGAATGCCGTTTTTTTCCGCCCGTTCGAGAGCGTATACCCCGGCTTTTGAAGATATAACGCATGTGATTTTTCCGCCCTGGATTATCCCGGATCTTTCGGCGTCGATAAGCGCCTGTAAATTTGTGCCTCCTCCGGAGACAAGAACAATAATATTTTTCATATCAAGCTCCTTATATAAAACTGAAAATCAGGCTCAGCACGCAGATAAAAGTTCCGCTGGCGATAAGAATGATACCTGCCAGCGAGCGCTGATGTTCCTCATCGGCAAAGTAGAAATATTTCGGCAATTTGGGATCCGTACAGATAATAACGGTTTCGCCTGTGCTGTGGTGTATGATCTGACTGTAGCTGCGATGATCGGCAAACTGAGTCCTTCCGTTGATGCTGAACTTTACTACAGGACAGTATTTTTTTATAATCGTGTGACCTCTCACCGCTGTTTTTTCTTTAACAGAAACTACTTCTGCACTGAAGCTCTCAGCGGATTCAATGGTTTCACGGTGACAGCGGCATACGATCAGTCCGACTATGACGGTAAGGAGTCCGAAAATAAAAAATCCCATAAAATCACATCATTTCTTCATTAAAAGATAACACAGCAGAAGTGCGGCAATTACTCCGCCGAATATTATAAATCGGTAATAGTCCCGTGTAAGTTCCTCTTTACGGCTGTTGAAGAAAAAGAAGGTCGGGTCGTCGGGATCGTAGCAGACGATTTCCACATCGCCTGTTTCATACCTCATTCCGTTGTCGGCAACGGAGTAGACCGAGGTGATCTCCCTGCCCGTCTGCGTATCGTATTTTACTATAGGAAAGCAGCGTTTTTTTCTGCCTTTTGCCGTATGATAACCCGTTATAGTACCGAAAGAATCCAGACATCCGGACATTCTTTTTCTGATACGCAGGATATGGAAAATAAAGACCACTACCATAAGGGCGTATATGATAATAAGACCCTCGGTCAAACGGCGATTTTTGTAGGAGATTCCCACAATGAGCATGGACACGGCTGCCCATGCAAAATCAATTTTTTCAGCCTTCATAATTATTTACGGTCAGCAGATGATAACGCCTTCTTCTGATTCAATAAGTTCGCCGAGAACATAAGCATTTTCTCCGGAAGCGTTTATAGCTTCTATTGCCTTGTCTGCGTCATTTTTGTCAACAGAAACGATCATGCCTACGCCCATATTGAACGTGTTGAACATATCTCTTTCAGGAATATTTCCCGTGCGTGCAATAAGATCAAAAACGGGAAGCACCTGTACTGCGTTTCTATCGATCTTTGCAGCAAGATTATCAGGAAGCGAACGTGGAATGTTCTCGTAGAAACCTCCGCCGGTGATGTGCGAAACGGATTTGACCGTAACCGTATCGATAAGATTCATGATAGCCTTGACGTAGATCCTTGTAGGGGTAAGAAGAGCTTCGCCCAGGGTAGCTCCCAGATCGTCAAAGTGCATTGCAAGGTTTTTTTCGTTTACGTCGAAAACCTTTCTCACAAGCGAGAAGCCGTTGGAATGAACGCCGCTGGACTTAATGGCGATAAGCACGTCTCCTGCTTTCTGCGTATCGGGGCGGAGTATCTTTGACTTATCTACAACGCCTACGGAGAAACCGGCAAGGTCGTATTCATCCTCTGGCATAAGACCGGGATGCTCGGCTGTTTCACCGCCGATAAGAGCGCATCCTGCCTGTACGCAGCCTTCTGCCACGCCGGAAACGATTTCGGCAATTTTTTCGGGAATATTTCTTCCGCAGGCTATGTAGTCAAGGAAGAACTGGGGTTTTGCTCCGCAGCAGATAATATCGTTCACGCACATGGCAACGCAGTCGATGCCGACGGTATCGTGCTTGTCAAGGATAAAAGCGATCTTTATCTTGGTGCCTACGCCGTCTGTTCCGGAAACGAGAACGGGCTTTGTGATACCTGTCATGTCAAGCTCGAAGAGACCGCCGAATCCGCCGATGCCGGACACACAGCCGGGCAGGGCAGTTCTTGCGATGTGCCGCTTCATCAGCTCAACAGCCTTATATCCGGCAGTAACGTCGACGCCTGCCTTTTTATAGCTCTCAGAAAAACTGTTGTTCATTTAAAATTCTCCTTATATAAATATTTCATTCGGATAAAAGCGGATCATTCACGTCCGCTCCAGCAGAATGAGCAAAGACCGCATTCAGGGAGTCCCACTGCTTTTTCAGTTCCCTCCAGCGTCTGGAATTCAAGGGAGGTGAGTTTAAGACGTTTACAGATCTCATCCCGGAGTTTTCTGCCCCTTTCAGTGTCGGAGCTGCTGTATTCGGAAATATAATTTACTCCGTCAACTCCCTCAAATTCGTTGATTATCTGACGTGCTATAAGCTCCATTTCCGAGGTGCTGCGTGAGAAGTTAAGGTATTTGCAGCCGTACATTATGGGCGGACAGGCAGATCGCATATGTATCTCCTTAGCGCCGTTTTCGTAAAGAAATTCAACGGTTTCTCTCATCTGAGTTCCTCTTACGATACTGTCGTCAACAAAAAGGAGCTTTTTGCCGGCAATAAGTTCATGTACGGGGATAAGCTTCATTTTTGCCACCTGATTGCGTATGTTCTGATTGGTCGGCATAAAGCTTCTCGGCCATGTGGGGGTATATTTGATAAACGGACGTGCAAAGGGAATGCCGCTTCTGTTGGCGTAGCCGATTGCGTGCGGAGTTCCGGAATCGGGAATGCCGCATACGTAGTCAACGTCGGGGAGACGTCCTGCTTTTATGTCGTTTTCCGCCATGATCTCGCCGTTGCGTGTTCTCATGACCTCGACATTGACGCCCTCGTATGAAGCGGTAGGGTAGCCGTAATAAGTCCAGAGGAAAGTGCAGATCTTCATCTTCGAGGGATCGCCCTTGCTGAGGATCTTACATTCGCCGGCAGTGATTTCTGTGATCTCTCCGGCCTCAAGTTCACGGTAAGTATCGTATCCGAGCTTCTGGAAAGCAAAGGATTCAGTCGAAATGCAGAAGCCGTCTTCACGTTTTCCAAGTATTATAGGAAGTCTGCCGTATGCGTCTCTGGCGGCGATAATGCTGTTCTTCGTCAGAATGATGAGGGACATTGTACCCTCGATTTTTTCCTGTGCATAGCGGATGCCTTCTACAAAGGAATTTTTCTGCGCTATCAGTGCGCCGATGAGGTCTCCGGAGTTGATATTTCCGCTGCTCATTGTCTCAAAATTTGCGCATCCGGTTTCAAGAAGTTCCTGCACCAGTTTGTCCGCATTGCGGATGATGCCGACCGAGCAGATAGCGTAGAGACCCAGCTTTGAACGGACGAGGATAGGCTGGGGATCAGTATCGCTGATACAGCCGATACAGAGTTTGCCTTCCATTTTTTCAATATCGTTTTCAAACTTTGTTCTGAACGGCGAATTTTCAATGCTGTGGATATTACGCTGGAATCCATGGGCTTCACTGTAGGAAGTCATACCTCCTCGCCTTGTACCCAGATGAGAGTGATAGTCTGTGCCGAAGAAAACATCGTTTACGCAGTCGTTTTTAGAGGCTGCTCCAAAAAAACCGCCCATAGATTATTCTCCCATAAGTCTCTTCATGATTTCCTGGTAGGCTTCTTCAACGCCGCCCATATCACGGCGGAAACGATCCTTGTCAAGTTTCTCGTGAGTTGTGCTGTCCCAGAAGCGGCAGGTATCGGGTGAAATTTCGTCGGCGAGGATAATAGTGCCGTTAGAGGTCTTGCCGAATTCGATCTTGAAGTCGATGAGATCGATATTGAGCTTCTTGAAGAAGTTTACCATAAATTCGTTTACCTTGAAAGCGTATTTTGTGATAGTTTCGATCTCTTCCTTTGTTGCAAGACCAAGAGCAAGAGCGTAGTAGTCGTTGATAAAGGGGTCGCCCAGGTCGTCGTTCTTGTAGCTGAATTCAAGGATAGGAGTAAGGAGCTGTCTGCCTTCCTCAACGCCCATTCTCTTTGAGAAGCTTCCTGCTGCAACATTTCTGATGATTACTTCAAGAGGAACGATAGATACTTTCTTTACAATAGTTTCTCTTTCGCTGATCTCCTTGACAAGATGAGTAGGAACGCCTTCCTTTTCGAGCATACCGAACATATAGTTAGTCATTTTGTTGTTGATAACGCCCTTACCGGAGATCGTACCTTTCTTTTCGCCGTTGAAAGCGGTTGCGTCATCCTTGTAATCAACGATCACGAGGTCGGGGTCGTTTGTAGCGTATACCTTTTTAGCCTTGCCCTCATAGAGCTGTTCCTGTTTAACAATGTTTTCCATTTTAAATTCCTCCTGAGAATCAAATATATACAAGTCCGTTCACCGGACAGGTAAACTTTTTTGGCAGATTTATTCTGCGGTGATTTCGTTGATTTTTTCCTGTAATGCGATATCTTTCTGACGAACGCCCTCAGCCATTTTTATTTTTTCGTCCGCCAGTTTTTCAGCAAGTTTCTCGTCTGAAATCGCAAGCATTTGTACGGCAAGGATAGCCGCATTCTTAGCGCCGTTTATTCCTACTGTCGCAACGGGAACTCCGGGTGGCATCATAACGGTCGCAAGGAGAGCGTCCATGCCCTCTAAAACAGACGACTTCATGGGAATACCGATAACAGGCAGCGTCGTATGACCTGCGATCACTCCGGCAAGGTGAGCCGCCATCCCCGCCGCACAGATTATAACTCCGAATCCGTTTTCTTTTGCCTTGTCTGCAAATTCGCACGCTTCAACAGGTGTACGGTGTGCCGACATTACATGGCATTCGTATTCAACGCCGTATTTTTTCAGTTCTTCAACAGCCGATTTTACTATGGGGAAGTCGCTGTCGCTTCCCATTATAACTGCAACTTTCTTTGACATATCAAAAACTCCAATCATTTATATTTTCATTTATTCCGGAAATTCCGGATTGTTTTTCTGCTTTGTAGACGCCGGATATTCGGGTGCTTTCTGGATAAAGTTTCCCGAAACCATTGTCAGGTCGTTATCCGAGGTTCCGCAGAATTCTATGACCGCTCTGTAATAGTCGTCAAGCGTCTGCGGTTTGTCCTCGTCGTCAGTGTAGACTATCTCCGCACCGGCAGTTACGGATACGGCATAACGGGGTTTGCCGTCGTCTGATTCAACCGGGTAAAGAAAGATATTTGTGATCTCTGTAAGCTTTTTGGAAAGGATCCTTTTTTCATCGGGGAAAATAGTGGTAAAAACCGATTTTTCTCCCGCTCTTACATCCGAAAGATATTCACGGCTTCCGGTAAATGCATATTCTATATATTTTCCGGATGCAGTACATATTTTATCCAGCATATCCGGGTCAAGGGATGTAATTAGACTGCTGTTTATTTTAAGTTTGTAGGGGCAGTCAAAAGCCGTTCCCTCGATATCGGCGCTTACGAGAGTAAGCCCGTCTTGATCCACGGAGTAGGTGTATGTTCCGTGGCTGCCTGTAAGCTGAAGTTCGTTTTTACTGAAAGAGCATCTGTCCCAGGAGCGTGTGAAAAGCGGTGCGAAATTCTTGTCATAAATAACGCAGGAATCATCCGCAGCCGGATATGCCGTGTAGAATGTAAAATTCCCTTGGTTGTGTCTGGTAATGTCACGGTAGATTATAGGAACAGTTACATTGCCTTCAAAATCAATGCAGCCGGTCAGAAGCTTTCCGTTAAGGCGTTTTGAGACTATGCACAGATTTTCTCCGGCAAATTCAAGTTCAAGCCATTCCGGAGCGACGACAACACGTTCATTGCTGTCGATAACGCCGTAAAGTCCGCTGCTGTCTTCAAAGATCCTGTTGCCCATAGGGTCGCTGTCAAGCTTTCTTTCCATGCCGGTTCCACCGGATTCTTCTCCCGTGCTTTTTCCGGTATCGGAATAAAACTTTGTTATTGCAGCGGTAAGAAGCAGGATGACTGCAAAAAGTACCGTTACAATAAATTTCATATGCTTATTCAAGGCGGCTGCACCTCTGGTAGTTATTCATTGCTGCCGGAAGTATCGCCATCCTTTGCAGGAGCGTCAGCGTCGGAAGTCCGGTTTCCGTTTTTTTTGCGGCGGTAGGTTTCGTCGGTTTCTTTTGCAATGTAGATCGGTCTGCGTTTAGTTTCAAGATATGTTTTTGAAAGATACTGTCCCAGAATTCCGGTACAGAAGAGCTGCAAACCGCTGAGAAGAAATATAACGCAGATCGTGGTGGGATATCCTGCAACGGATTCGCCGAACGCCAGCGTCTTGATAACTGTTATAAGCATCAGGATAAAGGCTATGATGCAGCTGACTATGCCGAGCAGCGATGATATTGCCAGCGGAGCAGTGGAAAAGGCCATAATGCCCTCGAGGGAGTATTTAAACAGTCCCCAGAACGACCAGGAGCTTGTCCCGGCAGGACGTTCAACGTTTTCATATTCAATATATCGTGTATTGAATCCTACCCAGCTGAAAATTCCCTTTGAAAAGCGATTGTATTCGCTCATGTCAAGGATGGCATCGACCATTTGTCTTGTCATGAAGCGGAAGTCCTGCGCACCGTCAACTATTTCCGTCTGTGAGATCTTGTTCATGATCTTATAGAATTTTCTTGCAAACCATGAGCGTATCTTGGACTCGCCGGCACGGCTCACACGGCGGGTGGTAGCACAGTCATATTCTCCGTCACGGACGTAGCTGTACATCTGCGGCAGGAATGATGGCGGATGCTGAAGATCGGCGTCCATAACGACGATGAAGTCTCCTTTTGCGTTCTGAAGACCGGCATACATTCCCGATTCTTTCCCGAAATTTCTTGAAAAGGAAATATATCTTACACGCTCATCTTTATCAGCAAGAGAGCGGAGTATCTCAAGGGTTTTGTCCTTTGAGCCGTCGTTGATAAAAACAAATTCAAATTCCAGTTCCGGATACTGCTCTGACATCTGAGCGGCGGTTTTGGTTATTTCGTCGTAGAACATGGGAAGAACCTCTTGTTCGTTATAGCAGGGGACGACAATTGAAACGAGTTTCACGGAATTCCTCCTTACTTTCTGAAGTATTTTTATGCGGAGTTTAAGGCAGCAAATCGTTCGCTACCAATACACTATTAATAATACTACAAATTCAGGGAATTTGCAATAGCAAAACAGCTGATTTTATAAATTTTCTCATAGAAACCGTTCTTATAGAAAAAGTGTGTTGATTTTTGTGCATTTTTTTATCCGGAAAATGAAAAAAAAAGTTGCAGGCAGCGGTAAAATGTGGTATAATAAATGTGTATTTTTTTGAAAGGATTTGAAATTATGATTATTCTTGATGATCTGAGAGTTGAGATGACAGGCTTCCGGAAAGAAATGAAGGAGCTTGCCGATGTACTGAATATAAAGGCTGCGCAGGAAAGAGTTGCCGCTTTAAGCGAAGAAACGGCAAAGGACGGCTTCTGGGACGATCTGGAAAATTCTCAGAGCGTGCTTAAAGAACAAAAGTCCCTTGAAAGAAAGATAGAAAGATTCAATCAGCTTAACGAAAGACTGGAGGATCTTATTACACTTATCGAACTTTCTATTGAAGAGGATGACGACAGCTCCGTTGAGGAGATAAAGTCGGAATCGGAGGCGTTCAAGAGCAAGCTGGAGGAAGAAAAGCTGTCAACGCTTCTTACGGGAGAATATGACAATGCAAACGCTATTCTCACTTTCCATGCCGGAGCAGGCGGAACAGAGGCTCAGGACTGGACGGAAATGCTCTATAGAATGTACAATATGTGGGCAGAGCGTCATAACTACAAGGTTACTCTTATGGACTACCTTGACGGAGACGATGCCGGCGTAAAATCGGCTTCTATCCTGATAGAGGGTGAAAATGCTTACGGCTATATGAAGTCGGAATCGGGCGTTCACCGTCTTGTAAGAATATCTCCGTTTGATTCTTCCGGCAGACGCCACACTTCGTTTGCAGCTCTGGAGGTAATGCCTGAGATCGACGATTCCATCGAGGTAGATATACGCCCGGAAGATATTGAAATGGAAGTATACCGTTCCAGCGGAGCAGGCGGTCAGAAGGTAAATAAGACCAGCTCGGCTGTTCGCCTTATTCATAAGCCTACGGGCATAGTCGTTTCATGTCAGACGCAGCGAAGCCAGTACCAGAATAAGGACTACGCCATGAAAATGCTCCGTTCCAAGCTGGTTGAGATCAAGGAAAGAGAACACCTGGAGAAAATCGAGGATATCAAGGGCGTTCAGCGGGAGATTGCCTGGGGTTCGCAGATAAGATCTTATGTTTTCATGCCCTACACTTTGGCAAAGGATCATAGAACGGGCTTTGAAAACGGTAATATACAGGCAGTCATGGACGGCGATATCGACGGATTTATCAATGCGTATCTTAAATCCCTGTCGCACGGAACTCTGGAAAAATAAAAAACACAGCAAAATGCGGACAGCCGGAGCTGCCCGCATTTTTTAATTTTCAGGGTTTTCATTAACAGTCCGGGTTATAACGGGCTTGCCTTGATCGCTGCTTTTTTTAGGCGGCTCATATTTAAGGATGATCTCCTTGAGCTTTTCGTCTCTTGTAAGACCGTAAGTGAGCTTCATTGCGTTAAGCGCATTATAAAGATCTTTTCTGCCGAGATAATAAGAAGCGAGCTGAGCGGCAACGCTAATGACATCCGGGTTCGGACCAAATCCCATACCGTACTTTTCGAGGGTCTCTTTGACCTTTTCAAGACCGACATACTGCACAGGAGAACCCTTAAGGTCGGCAAGATGCTGCATCTCCATAGGAATAGCAGGGTGGGGAGAAGACATTACGCTAGCGGTATAGAAAGCGACGGCGTCGTCGAATTCCTGGAAATCCGTAAGTATATAGCCCATGTTAGCGTAGCACCTGGCGATAGCGCCGGGGGATGAAGCTACTTTAAGAGTTTCAGCAGTTATTTCAATGAGACGCTGCTTGTTTTTCAGTCTCTTGTAAACTTCTGCAAGCTCAAATTTAGGGCCGCAGTCAACAGGGTTGAATTCAATAGCTTTTTGGAGCACGGGTATAGCGTCCAGCGGAGAGCCTGCTTCGGTAAGTATATAGGCGTATGTGGTGATATATCCTGCGAAATCATATGGAGTGCGCAGGAGGATTTTTTCTGGCTTGAAGAACATCTGGTAAAGATTGTCCTCAAAAGGATTGCGGAAAGAAACATACCGCTGCTTTTCAGTCTCCTTGAATTCAACAGTGATCTTCTTGTAAAGCTTTTCCGCCAGCACCTTTGCTTCTGAGATATTGCGCTCGTTAACCAGCTTGTCGATGTTGCTGTAGTAATGGTCGAGACGTATGCCGTCGATGTGGGTGATGCGGATCACTTCTTCACGTTTTTCTTCGGGCATATTCTCCATTATAAGGTTTCCGGCGGCAGAAATGCCGTCAGTATTTTTCTCACGGATAAAGCGTTCGGCTTCTTTGCGCAGCATAGCTTCGTTTTCTGCCGGATCGCCGCCCATTTTGCTTTTAAGTTCATTATATATTTCGTCGTATGCCAAAAGTATATACCTCATTTCATTTACGGCAGCGGTGCGAAAATTCTCCGCCGCCGGTTATATTTTTCGGATCAGAAGCCTCTTTTTGCCAGATCCTTCTTGAATTTTGCAGCATATTTATCCTGCTTTTTCTTGTCCTTGAGTTCGCTCCTGGACATATTTCTTATATCGTTTTCAGGTTTTTTTGCAGTGGCAGGTCGTGGGGGAGCTGATGTTCTTGATACAGAACCTTTGTATTCGCTGCCGAGATTTACTTCTGCTTGAGCTTTTTCTTTCTGATTTTTCAGAGAATTGTCGCCCATTTGTGAGAGAACGTCTTCTATAGAAGAAAGAACAGGCGTATTTGCACGGAGTCCCTGGGTTTCAATAAGATTCTTGTTTGCGTAGTCCTTGGAGTTTGAAATAGCATTTACAAATGCTTTTGAAGTTTCCTTTGCATGGGGATTTACAGCAATCTTTGAAATATTTGCAGACGGCTGCACATATTGACCGCCAGCGACCTGATCGCCAAGTTTTGCCTTTATATAGGCAGGCGTTTGTGTAGGCGCATCCAGCTGTACAAAAGGCTTCTGGATATTTGTACCCATCTGTCCGCCCATAGTGTTGCTCATTCCCATCATGGGTCTGGGCTGCATGGCTGTCGGCTGGGGAGGAACAGGCGGCTGTTGACCTCCGACAGGGATATATATAGGCTGACCGTTCTGATCATATCCTGTCATTTGCATCTGCATATATGTATAAATCGGCTGTCCGGCTGCGTCGTATCCGGCAAGCTGAGGTACGTTGATGATCTGCGGCTGTATGGGCGGAACTGTCTGGACAGGAGGTACAGCCTGAACCGGAGGAATATTCTGAACAGGAACCGGCTGAGGCGGAACGTTCTGAACAGGTGTAGGAGCAACGGGAACTTCTGGAATTTGTGCTGCAACAGGTTCTTCTGCAATTTCCTCTGTGATTTCTTCAACAGATTCTTCTGTAATCTCTTCTGCGGCTTCTTCAACAGGCTCTTCTGCCAAGTCCTTTGCAGTTTCTTCAACAGGTTCTTCTGTAACATCATCTTCAACCTCTGCGACAGCAGAAATCTTATTGAGTACAGGTACTTCTGGAATCTCAAGATCAGCAAAATCATCGATTACAACATCGGAAGCTTCATGGGCTGCAACCTGTGGAACATCATTGACGAATTCGGCAAGATCATCAAGAACTGGAATTTCCGGAACAGATATCTCATCAAGAACAGGCACTTCCGCTTTTTCAACGACGGGAGCAGAAATGTCGCCAAGTTCGGGGAGAACAATGTTGTCAAGGACGGGAGGAGCGATATCTTCGAGAACTGGTGGTATTATATCTTCAAGTGCAGGAACTTCGGGTTTAGTATCGGCAGCTTTATTTTTAATAAGCTGTTCTGCCGACGCTTGCGCAGGAAAAGGGAGTTCCTCCATTTCCGCAGGCTGTTCGGGTTCGGGAGTATCAACGCCGTCAAAGCCAAATATCTGATTGGCAACGAAATCCCAGTCCGAATTTCCTTCAAGGCTGATTTCCGGTTCTTCTTCCGGCTGAGGAATAGTCTCTTCATGTACGGATTTCAGTTCGTCCTCAGATATGTTGATAACAGAATCATCGTTTTCGTATGCTGCCGACAATTCTTCACCATCGTTTCCGCCGTCAGCGGGCAGATATTCCGGTTCCGGTGTCGGAATAACGAATTGTGCAAGAAAATCGTCCTGAACGATCGGCGATTCGGGTTCTTCCTGAATTTCTTCGTCCGCCGGTTTCTGAATAGCGAACTGAGCGAGGAAATCATCCTGGACAGGTTCCGGCTCAGGTTCTTCACGGGGGACATTTATTGCAAATTGTGCAAGGCTATCGTCGATTGCAATGCCTGTACCGGGAATGTTTTTCTGGGCAGCAAGGGCAGCTTCCTTTTCTTCGGCGGCTTTTCTTGCAGCTTCTTCCTCCGCAGCGAGTCTTGCTTCTTCTTCAGCTTTTCTTGCAGCTTCTTCAGCCGCTCTTTTAGCTTCGGCTTCTCTTCTTTCAGCTGCCGCTCTTTCTTCTTCCTCCTGGCGTTTTTGTTCGGGAGTTTTAGTTATTTTTGCTGTAGTATTGCCAAGAGGAACGATGCCTTCATCCTTGATTCCTTTTTTGGCTTTGGCACGTTCCTCTTTGAGGATCTTTGCCATTTCTTTTTTGTCTGATCTGATTATCTTCTTTGCAAGTCTTTCCTTGCACTTGTCGCATGAGATCTCTTTAAGGTCGGTCATAACGCTGCCTATACGGTATTTTGAAATATTTTCAGGCTTGATAAGAGAAATTCCGCAGCCGGTCTTTTTATTGTCGTCGCTGCCGTGTATCTCATCGTTAAACGAAGATGTTACGAGTAAAATATCCATAATGATCTCCATCCGCCGGCGTGGAATTTCACGTCGACTGCCGCTTTACGGCTGCGGCCTGCCGATTTACCAAGGTCCGTAGCTGAGCGGAATAAATCTGCGGATTATTCCGAAAAGTCGCACGGCACATAAATACATATATATTATACAATATCCTTCAAAAAAAATCAACAGCTTTTTAGAAAAATTCCAGTAAAATTATACTGAAACTAATTTTTTTGGAGAAAATAACAAATTGTTATTGATATTTTTGTCAAAAATACACTGCAAAGGTTGATAACAGATTCGCACTGTGCTCCAGTATGTAATCAGATAATAAATGCAAGTTTAAGCTGAAAATTCGATTGAAACATGGTGGTTATCATCAAATATAACAAATTTTATGTGCTGATTTTGTGAAAATCCAACTATCTTTAAAAAAGAATATAGACAAATCGACAGAAACAAGCTATAATAGAAGTAATGTTAAAGTTTAGGAGATCATTGCGATGAGAGTTATTACCGGTATTGCAAGAGGCCGTCGTCTTAAGGCGCCGGACGGACTTGATGTTCGTCCTACCACCGACAAAGTCAAGGAGGCTGTTTTTTCGGCTGTGCAGTTTCAGCTGGAGGATACATATGTGCTTGATCTCTTCGCAGGAAGCGGTCAGATGGGTATCGAGGCTCTGAGCAGAGGCGCGGGAAGAGCGGTATTCGTTGATAGTTCCCGTGCTGCAATAAACTGCATAAACGACAATCTGCACGCAGCAGGATTTGAGCGGAGGTCAGAAGTCATTTTTCGTGACAGCTACGATTATATAAGACTGACAAGACAGAAATTTGGTATCATTATTCTTGATCCGCCCTATAGACACGGACATATTGCCGAAGTCCTTCCCATAGTGGCCGGGAAACTTGAAGAGGGCGGCTGTATAATATGCGAATACGAGTCGGAGGCGGAAGTTCCGCAGACTCCGGAGGGGCTTATGCTGAGAAAGACATACCGTTACGGAAAGATCAATGTCACTATTTTTGAAAGACCTTTTTCCGGTGAAAATGACGGGGAGGCAGAGGCTTAATGAGAAGAATAGCGGTTTGTCCCGGAAGCTTTGATCCGGTGACGCTCGGACATCTTGACATAATCACGAGGGCGTCAAGACTTTTTGATAAGGTGATAGTTCTTATTTCAAGGAATGCAGGGAAATCTCATCCGAGTTTTACGGCAACTGAAAGAATGCTGATGATAGAACGTGTAACGAGAGATCTGGACAATGTGGTTATTGATATTCTGGACGGACTCCTTGCGGACTATGTGCGCAATGTGGGAGCTATAGCCATTGTCAAAGGGCTTCGTGCCGTCAGCGACTTTGAATACGAGTTTCAGATGGCTCTTGCAAATAAAAAGCTGTATGCCGGGGCAGAGACCGTATTTCTTACTACTGCGGCAGAAAATATGTATCTCAGTTCAAGCGTTGTGAAGCAGATAGCTTATTTCGGCGGAGATATAAGCCACTTTGTACCCGAAATGATACTTGATGATATAAAACAAAGACTTATTAAAGAGAGGTAAAATTTATGAGTATTGATGAGATCCTGGAAGAAATGGACGAGCTTCTTGACAAAGCGTCTTCCATGCCTTTTGTCGCACATAAAAAGGTTATTGACGGTGAACGCATGAGGGAACTTATAAATGACGTCCGCCTGAATATGCCTCATGAACTTAAAGAGGCAAAGAAAATAGAGTTTGACTGCCAGAGAATTCTGAATGAAGCAAAGCTCAACGCAGAGGGGATCATCCGCAAGGCTGAGGAAAGAGCGGCTCAGATCGTTTCACGTGAGGCTATCATGATGGAGGCGAAGAAAAAAGCGATGGATATGCTGACAAAGGCTCAGGCAGCTGCCAAGAATTTGCAGCAGAATGCCGCAGTGTCAGTAACGAAAATGCTGAATGACACTGAGAGTCACTATGCAAGAAATCTCCAGAATATCAAAATGGTTAAGCAGAAGCTTTCTTCAGCTCTTGCCGGAACAAAGCAGATCAGATCGGATGCTGATAAAATAAACGTATTATGAGAAAAGGACGCCGTTGGCGTCCATTTTTCCGCATAGGAAATATCATATGACCCTTTGGCAGATATCGTTGATCGTTGAGCTGACTGTACGCTTTATCTAAATCCTTACTATAAAGTTTGTGAAATAAGTGTATTGAATCTACATAAAAAAATGTGGTATCATAATTATAAAAATTATATTTCAAAAAACGGAGGTCTATTGCTATGGATATTAAAAAAATATCGGCTGCCGCTGCCGCATCGCTGGCATTCTGTCTGATCTGCACTTCATGCGATAACAAAAAAACGAAAAAAAGTTCAGAATATACAAATAAAACTATTACCGAAGACGTGACGGAGTTCAAAGAAGATGAGCCTGACAAAAGTTTTGTGACTTCTGACGGAGAAACAGCCGCTGCGGTATCTTCCGGTCAGGCATATCTTGAGATAAGAGATGCTTCCGGAATACATCAGTATCTTGGCGGTACAGAGGAAGATCTCTGCTATAATGCCGTGGTTGCGGATATCAAGGGAAACGGCAGTTATACGGTAAGCGTTACTGCGGATTCTGCCGGATTCCGTGCGGAAGCGGGAGCAGACGCAAAGCCGGAGGGACTTATGTATGCAGCACTTAAGATAAATGGCGGCGCAAATGCGTGTCCCGGTGCGGTGCTTACTATTGACTCGGTAGAAGTTGACGGTACGGTTCTGCCTATGGTGTCAAAAAATTATACATTTATTGAAATGGAAACTGATATCAAGTCAAACATATATAACGAGTGGGCAAGCGCAATACCTGACGGGGCAGTATCGGCAGAGGGTGAGGTTGCGGCGGATAACGCTGAATATTCTTCCGTTATCGTCGATAAGGACGCTTTCGCATCATGGACTGAGGTAAAAGTTAATTTTACGGTTTCCGGAATGTAAAAAATATGGCTTATACAACGATTTTTCGTTGTATAAGCCCTTTTTTCCGCCTTATTACAGAAGAGTACTGCGGAGCTCTTCGGAAAAGGAGGAAATAAATGGAACTTACCGCTCAGGGGAAAAATATCCCTACCTATCCTATAGGCAATCTTTTTACTCAGGGGGAATGTTTTGCCGATACTATTTATATTACGGTAGATCGTTATTACGACAGGTGGGACCTGTCAGAATGCAGCTTTTCTATAAAAGGCGAAACCGAATCCGGAGAAGTTATTACTGCGGCTCTGCTTTTTAAGCCCATGGAAACGAAGCTGCGTGTTATCTGGCAGGTTTCAGATCTTTTTGTAAAAAATGCCGGCAGGCTTATGCTTGAACTCAAAGCTTCAAATGTGATTAACGGTACGGTGAAATGCGTCGTCAAGTACGATATGCCGCCGGTCTATGTAAAGCCTGCGCTTGAAGGAACAAACGAGGTACTGCCCGATACGTCGGAACAAATAATAGGGCAGGTGAATAAGGCGACTGCGGACGGCATTGCGGAGATCAGGGCGGAAATCGACGCTTTCGATCTTGATTCAGTCAATCAGCGCCTTGACAATATGGATGCAGCGTGTGAAACGTTTCTCGGCAGACCGGAGATCATAGCCGTGACGCAAAAGGAATACGATTCATCGGAGCACAAAAACAATTCGCTTTACATTATTATAAAGGAGGACTGACATGATAGGTACGGGAACTAAAAAAGATCCGTTTATTATACGGACAGCTGACGAGCTTTATTCAATGAAAGAACTGGGCGGAGCTGATGTCTGCTGCCGTCTTGACGAAGACATAGAACTGAACGGTACTCCGTATGCGGAAAACTTTGTGCCAATTCCGGTCAACTGGTCGTCGCTTGACGGAAACGGTCATAAGATAAGGAATATTTTAATTTCAGATCCGAAAAAACGTGTTTCCGCTTTTGACGTTATGGTTGACGGAACGGTAAATATATCTGGATTGATGCTTGAAAATGCAGTGATCTGCGGCAACGTCATCACGCTTTTTGCATCGGTAACAGGAGCGGCGGCTTCGATAGAGCTTTATGACTGTGCGCTGATGCTTAAAATCTCTAATAACAGTTCTGATTCATACACTGAAAACATCAGTATGCTGCATGGTGAAGGACTGACTGTTTCGTCTGATCTTTGCGTTATTTCAATTTCGGGTGCAGTCAGAACAGGATATGCGATATTCTGCGGCGGCAATGTGAGACGAACGCAGGTTATCGTTGATCTGCTGACACATGACTCAAGCAACTATAGTTCAACGGAATGCTCACTTTTCCGCAAAGTGACTGCCAGTGATTCATGGATTACAGGCAGTGTTAAGTGCGATGTGTCAAATTCATCAAATATGTTTCATGTGACGGACAGTAGGAGTGCGTTTTCGAATTGTTATCAGGCTGTTTCGGTAAGCAATATAAGCAGGATTTACTGGAACAGTACTTTTGTCAGCGCCTGCTTTTATGATAAAGAGCTTATGGGAAATGCAAATATTTACGGCAACACCAGTATGTTTCACGGGCTTACGACGGCGCAGTGCAAGGATCCTGAATACTTGTCGTCCATAGGCTTTATCTGCGGAGGGACGGACAGTGGGATTTGAGATAATTGACGGCAGAAATCATGGATATCCCTGTATCCCTGAGCAGAGAGAATGCGGTGAGGCATTGGCGTCGCCGGTATGTGAGTTTATGTTCGTACCGGGCAAAGTCGGATATCCTGTAATTACTCGACTTTCGGAAACAGCGTCAGGTCTTTCGGAGGAGTTACCTGAATATATCATGACTTCTTTCGGAGAGCATGTAAACGGAGGATATCCATGGATAGGCGGTCTTAAGGCTGCCGTGAATGTTTCGGAATCGCATCTTTATTTCGGAAACAGACACGTGAAGGTTCTGTACTATGAGGGAAAAGCAATAGAAACGGCTTACTGCAGCGGAATCAGGGTGTTTGACACATATTTAACCAGGGAAAAAATCGTATAAGAGTTTGTGTTCGCATGAAAGACGTGCGGCTTATCCTATGAACACAAGTTCTAAAATATTAAAGGCTTCCGCTGCGCTTCGGAAGCCTTTTTTATTCCGAAAAGCTTGTCAACAGTCAAAATGCCTAAAATATAGTTAAGCAATTTGCCAAAGTTTACAGTTTTATAAAAATTAGAAAAAAATTGCGTTTTTATGTTGCAATTATATGTAGAGTGTGATATAATATTTGTATAAGTTTAACAATCTGCGGCATTAGTACAGTAATGCTGCGGCTATGCTGTCTGAAAATTTGTGTTTTGTAGAAAATTCCCTTTTTAAATCGGAAAATATTACACTAAGTATAAAAGTTGGTGAATATTAATAAAAAGGGAGAGATTATTTATGTCAAAAAAGCGATTGAAAAATGTTCGTTAAAATGATATAATTGTTCTGTTAAGATCTATAAGAACGATTCTTAAAGACAGCAGTCCAAGCAATAATTTATGGAGGTGGTTTTATGAAGAGTTTTTCCTATGTTGCCCAGGATGCTAAAAACAAGCAGGTAAAGGGCATAATCCATGCGGAAAACGAACAGGAATTCTTAAAAAAAGTTAAAGAAAAAGGTCTGTACGTTAAAGATTACAAGGAAAGCGATTCAACAGATTCAAAATCATTGTACAAGTTTAACACCAAGGAGCTGGCATTCTGCTGCAGACAGCTCAGCGCCATGCTTACTTCCGGTCTAACGCTTGTAAAGTCGATCGACATTCTCTGCAAAGAGCAGGAGGCGGAAAAGCCAAGGGCTATCTGGCAGGACATCTACGAGAACGTTCAGAAGGGCGAATCTTTCTCCTCGGCTCTTGAAATGCACGAAGGATCATTCCCTGAGTTTCTGATCTCGATGGTCGCAGCAGGTGAATCGAGCGGTTCTCTCGATGTTATCATGCAGCGTATGTCGGATCATTACGCTAAGGAAAACAAGCTGAAAAATACTGTAAAGGGCGCTATGACGTATCCTATCATTCTTCTTGTTCTTTGTATCGTTATAGTTATTTTCCTATTCACATTCATCATGCCTACGTTCATTGATATGTACGATGATCCCTCGACGATGCCCTTCCTTACCAAGTGCCTGGCTGCTATCAGCGACTTCATCAGAAAGAGATGGTACATACTCATTGCTATTGCGCTCGCTCTCGTATTCGGTATCAAATATGCTCTCAAGACGCCAAAGTTCAGGCTTAAGTTTGACCGTATGCTTGTAAAAGGGCCGGCTATCGGACCGCTTATCACAAAGATCTATACCGGTCGTTTCGCTCGTACGCTATCATCGCTTTACTCCAGCGGTATTCCTATGGTGGAGTGTCTTGAAAGAGCTTCGGCGATTCTCGGAAATACATACATAGATGAGAAATTCGTAGACGTTGTTGACGAGGTAAAACAGGGCGAAGCGCTTTCAGCTGCTATTACAAGAACAGAAATATTTGAGCCGATGTTCTGTTCGGTAATCTATGTCGGAGAAGAAGCCGGAGCCCTTGACTCTATTCTTGAAAAAACATCGGACTATTACGAGGATGAATCGGACGCAGCTGTACAGCGTCTGGTAAGCATGGTAGAGCCTCTGCTTCTTATCTTCATGGGTCTGATTATCGGACTTGTAGTATGTGGTATTTACCCCGCACTCTATGGTTCATTCGAGACTATCGAAAACGAATAAAACGGAAAGGTGGAAAGATAAATGCTTTCATTTGATATTACTGACAGAAATGTACGTGTTGTTAAGGGAACAGAAAGCAACGGAAAAATCAAGATCAGTTCCGCTGCTACTCTTGATGTTGAGGAAAATCTCATTGTAAACGGTCACGTTAAGGACGTTCCTAATGTGGCTACGCTTATCAACGGCATCCTGAAAAAACATAAAATGCCCGATAAGGAGGCTATTGTTTCGATTTCCTCCAACCTGACTATCTTTAAGGAAATGAACGTTGCAAAGGCAAAGAACCAGGATCTTCAGAAAGTTGTAAAGCAGCAGATGCAGGCTGAACTGAACCTTGACGACTCCTATAGCGTATCTTATATTATAGTAGGAGAGGCTGAACCGTCGGGCGAAAACAGCGAAGCTGCCTACAGGATCCTTGCTACCGCCTGTCCCTATGAGATCGTAAACAGCTACAGAGAAGTATTCAAGCTTCTTGGAATTTCTCTTAAATCCGTTATGATCGGATGCAACTGTATCACAAAGGTTCTCCTTGCCGACACGAAGATCAGATCGAAAATGCCGCTCCTTGCCGTTCAGATCGACAACAACTTCATATCACTCAACCTTTATGAACAGGGATCGCTCTCATTCTCTCGTTTTGCTTCTATTGACGCCGCAGACTACGGCTATTCGGACGACTACGTTTTTGAGGCGGTAAACGAAAATATCTTCCGTATGCTTCAGTTCCACAGAAGCCGTCAGACAGGCGAGTCTATTGAGAATGTAATCTTTTACGGAGATACTCACGAGTATGTGAGACTGACCGACGAGCTTGAAAAGCTTGATCTGAAAACAAGCCTTATCAATGTTCCTCCGCAGATCCACGGTCACGAAAACCTTGAATTCTCGCTGTATGCAAACGCCATCGGCGCTATGTTCAAGAGAAGCAAGGATATTGAAAAGATCAATCTTCTTGAAACAGACCTTGGTACAGCCGTTAAGAACAAGATTAAGGACGACAGTTCCGGAAATCTTATTCTCCTTGGCGCCGTATGTCTGTCACTGGTAGTAACAGGCGGTCTCTTTGCCTACAATTTCTTCAAAAACAAGGGAGTTGAAGATAATATACAGGAAGTTCAGGATTATATTGAAAGTCCCAAGACGGCAGAAAAACTTAAGTTTCTTGAAAATCTGGAGCTTATGAAAGAGTCTGTTGACGCATATGCGCAGAAAATGAAAAATGCCAACGACGCATTCTATTCGCAGCCTGTAATCAACGGCGAAAAGTACGATATCCTTAAATCTACTATGGAAAATATACTCAAGCAGAAGAAGTACAATGATTACGTTCTGTGGGACGGTGAAAAGACCGAAGGCTCAGGAAGCGACGCTAAAAAGATAAAGATCAATCCTACGATCGGATGGGGCGATTACAATGAAGGCACTCTTTCCGTTGAGTTCGATATCCCGCTGAAGGACGGCGAAAAAGTTGAGAAGAAGATGACGCAGGACTTCCCACGTGAATATGTATCAGCACTTGAAAATCTCGATAAGCATTATTTCAGAAGCGTTGAGTACAAGGGCTATACATATGAAAAAGGTTCAACTGAAGAAGTGTCTCAGACAGTCGGAGAAACTACTGTAACAAACAAAGAAAAAGAACCGGACAGAGTAAAGTTTACAATTACAGTTGAACTCGAAGGCGAGCGCAGCGCAGCAGCTGATTTACATAAGAAGAACGATAGTCTGCTGGATGAAATTGAGGAGGAAGAGTAAGATGAAATTAACTTACAGAGATAAAGTTATTCTTGCCATTGTACTGGCGGTTGCAATCTTCGCAGCAGGTTTCTTCGGACTTGTCAGACCCAAGAGCCAGGCTATAAAAGAGAATGAAGCGACTCTTGAAAATCTTGAAAAAGAAAAGACCGAGATCGAAAGAAAGATCAAAAGGATCAAAAAAGTAGCAGCTAATATTGATGATACATACCTGGAAAGCGAGGACAACAGGGCTGTTTTCGTAGACGTTGACTTGATCGGATCTTCCAACAGTCTTACAGGCGGAACAAAGAAGCTTGACGAATACATGCATGACTATGCAGAGAAGGCAAAGGTAAAGATCACAGAACTTAAAACTGACCCAACTACGGCAGCTGCTCTCAATTACTACTATAAACCTTATGTTGAAGTAGCAGGAGCACTTCGTGAAAGCGCAGATATTAACGGCAATCTCAGAGATAAAGTTACTAAAGAGAGCGAAGACAGCAACTATATTGCTGCAAGAGGCGTTGAAAATATTATGTCCACAAGATACGGTATTACTATTGAGGGCAAGAAAAAGGATATCTGGAACTATATGTCAAGGATCGAGGATATCGACAGCGCAGTTCTTATAACATCCGTTTCGCTTTCAAAGGCAGAGGAACAGGATGATGACAAGAAAGCAACTCCGGCAACACCCGAAGGACAGACTCCGCAGCAGAATAATAGCACCAGCAGCGATCAGCCTGAAAACTGGGACGACGATACAGTTCTTGAAGCAAGCATTGTTATCCAGCTCTATTCAGTATATCAAATGGATAAGCCTGATACAAGTCAGGACTCTTCGGCAGAGTGATAAAAGACAGAAGCATACGTACCCGTTATTGAGAAGAAATTTACCGGAAAGGTGGTAAAAAAATGGAAACTGAGAAGAAAAGAACCCTAAAAGGCTCGATACTGTTTACAGTAGTCTCAGTGCTGGCTCTCATGACAATTTTCATGACCAGTGCGTTAGCTCTGGCGGCAGCTGCAAACAAACGGGCTCACAAAACGTATTCGGCATCGCAGGCATCCTATACGGCAAGAGCGGCTATCGACAGCGTTCTTGCCGCTGTAGGCACAAATAATGAATTTGCAGATGCAGTTGAAAGTCTGCCGCAGAACGGCAAGTTTGAAGTTGAGATAGGCATTAACTCGCCGTCGCTGGGAAAAATCGACAGCGCAACTGTTGAATACGCAGGAAAAACTACGATTTTTGATCCCAACACGAAGGCGTGGACGGAAAAAAATCTTATCAAAATTACAGCCGAGGTAACAATGGGCGGCGAGACAACAAAGCTCGTGTCTCATGTTATTCAGGATCCTGTTGTCAAGAGCGACGACGGTCCCGGCTTCCTTACAATGGGCGGCGCCGGTGCAGCAAACGGCAACAACGGTTCTATTTTCGGCGGCGCATATTACGGTATGGGTCATGGTCATAACGGAGGAACATGGAACGGTAATCTCACTTATATCGAGTGGAATCCGTATGACGGCAAGCTTACAACGCTTGATGATAAGCAGTATCTGACACATGAACAGTATACGCTTAAGGATATAAACAGAGTTGAGGCGTTTATGGTAGTAAACGGCGATTTCAAACTTCCTACATATCTGACGGTTCACTATACGCAGCTCGGCAAGGGCGTGCAGATCTGGGGCGACCTCGATATGATAAACGGCGGTCTGAACGTCAATATGTCCGATCCGCTTCGTAACGAAATGGCATCCAGATCGCTTAAATTCAACGAGATCCCATATCTTTATGTTGACGGAAAAATTACTATGTCCAATCAGGATTTCAAATTCGGAGACGGCACATATCCCTATAATATCTTCTGTGGAAATCTTGAACTTAACGCAGGACAGTTGAACTCCTATGCAGATATTTACTGCTACGATGCGGACAAAACAACAAAGATCAAAACAGATGGTACGGCTCTTTACAGCTGGTCCGAGTCGCTTATTGACGGCGGCGACGGTTATTCAAGTTCCGGTGGCGGAATCTTCTCCAAGGGAAATGTTGAATTTACCGGAAACAACGGAAATTATTACATTGCAGGCGACGTTAAGGTAGACGGCGATGTAAAGCTTGACAGACAGATAACTATCGGCGGAGATCTCGTAGTTGGCGGAAAGCTTTCAATGAACAACGACAATATTAAGGTTGACGGAAAGGTGTACGCAAATACTTATGAAGGCGCAAGGATTCAGACTCCGGGCGGCGACGAGCTTAAAGACGGTTACACAAAGAAGCCTATAAGCTATATTATTGCCAAGAATGTTGCATATGAAGCTGACGCAGGAGACGGAACTACAATTCTTCAGCCTGTTGATTATATGTGGCTCAAGCCGGAAGTTCTTGACGCTTTTGCGGGCTATACACAGCTTACAAATGAGGACGGAACACCTACGAATGCATATGATTTCGGCGGTGCGACAATACCGATCGAATTCCTTATCACAGAAAACTGGTATCTGTCATTTGAGGGACTTGAACCCCCTCCGAACTGGGGTCAGCCCGGAAATCCGGGATTTAATCCTGGTCCTGATCCCGGGGAGGACGGCGAACCCGGTCCTCCCGGCACACCTGAAGAATTTGTTCCTGATCTCAATCAGGTAAAGAATTTCAGAGAAGGTTACTTTGATCCCGAAGGTAACGAGGTAACTGAAGCGGAAGCAAAGAAACCTACTGTACCGTTCTATGACGGTAACAAGGACAAAATAGAGCTTCTTCCTCTGAAGCAGTACTATACTGATACAAGTGAAAGCTCAATTTTCCCTGCATATGCGGAAAAGGCTATCATTCTCGGTCTTTCGGGTCCTGTAAAGGGTACTGAAGGTCATTTCGGCAAAGAAACTCCTCAGGCGGTAAACAACCGTGTGTATAACGGAACGGCTCAGCTGGTAGGTCATGTCACCGAAAGCTGTACGCTTACGGGGCTCTTTACCAAGACGGTTACGGTTGATGCAAATGGTTCTGACGTTCATGTTCTTATCAAGGATGCAACGTTCAGAAATGACGACAGTCCAGCCGAAGCAAGAATCTATGTAAATGAAATCAACGGCGGAAAGGTATACTTCACATTTGCCGGAGAAGTTGAGTGCTTCTATGATAATCCTGTTGAAAAAGAGGAATCACAGGTTATTCAGACTGTATTTGAAGTAATGGATAAGTGGGGCATCGAGACGAACGTTCAGGCGCCGCAGGGAGAAATAACAAACGTTATTACTTCTGCAAATGCGTCCGGCGGAGAAATTACCATAAACGGCGTTGACGCAAAGCTTACCGGTATGTTTGACGGAATCACGATCAATATTGTGCCACCCGCAGCAGATTCCGTGTGGATTCAGCTTGAAAATTTCTACACTCAGAACGGCGCCAAAATCGTTATCAAGGATATCGGCGCTGACGGAAGCCAGATAGGCGGTCAGGTAAACTTCTATGTTACCGGAACTAACAATCAGATGAGAAACGGACAGATAGTTACTGATTCGTTCCTTAAATTTGCAAATTCAAGCGATATTGTCCAGATAGTTACAGATCTTGATAATCCTACTCTCAGGGTAAAGGACGGCGACGGTAAGGATTATCCTTTCATGACTGCGCCGAGGGTAAATATGTACTCAGAAAAGAACGCTAAATTCAGCGGTGTGAACGATTTCTTTATCACAGCGTTTGTACGTGCTCCTTACATGGATTTTGATGTTCCTACGCTTTCGTCTGCTTATGACGGATGTCTCAGCAGAATTTACTATGATGGTATCCGTATGGATAAGGCAGGAAACAAAAACGGTCAGGGTCCCGCTCGTTTCGGTGTTCTCGGATGTCTTAATGTTAAATCTCATGAAGCGCAGAACGACTGGCTTCTTGTATATGTAAAGGACGCTTCCAACGGTGGAGTTACACTGGATGCAAATAAGCAGCATACTTATGCGGCAGTAAGCTATATTGATTATTAAGGAGGAGTGAAGCATGAAGAAAAAAAAGAAGCTCCGGGGCATGACTCTGGTCGAGATAATCGTATCTATCGCTGTTTTCGCAATGATTTCACTCATCCTTGTTATGCTTGGTTCATCTGTAAATGCACAGAGAAGGTCAACAAAAAGGGTAAATGATAAGGTTGCCGTTCAGGGACCAGTTGCTGAGGCGCAGAACGACGAAAATTCATTACTTATGGATGACGATTACGAAATTATTGTCAACAAGAAAGGCGATGCCAGCACGAGCGCTGTTGTAAAGGGAAAGCTTTACAGCGCTCAGGGGTATATCATTGACGAAGACGGCAATAAGGTGGCAGATCCCGATGCAGAAAAGGCAAATCTCAAGTTTATTGAGATTCAGAAGCCGACGTCTTAAGGGAGGGGAAGCTATGGACAAAAAGCGAACCCAAAAGGGCTTTACCCTCATAGAACTCATTATAGTCATGGCTGTTTTCAGTATCTTGATGGTGGCAGTTATGAGTATAGTAAATCCGCTGTCAAAGGTCGTAAAAAAAGCCTCCATACAGGAGGCTAACACCGCAGCGGTGGACAACATGAAGCGTTACATGGAGGGTTCTGTCAGATATGCGGACTGTATCGAGATATATGTCGGCGATCTGGTGGACTTCAACGGCAATAAGCTTACACCCTCTATGGGTCTTGACAATGACACCTATGCGGCAAGAAACTTTATAGAAAATCACTACATGAACAGAACGAATCCCGGCACCGAGGATCCCCTTACCGGAAAGGTGAGAATGCTGAAGATCGATAACGGCGACGCCGGCAGGATCACAGAGTACGAGTGGGATTTTAAAACCGGTTATACCTATGTTCAGTTTGACGGCAGCGGTAAGAAAAAGCAGATACACGATAAGGATTCCAGCGGAAATCCTCTGTACGATGCAGAGGGAAACGCCATAATGGTTGACGATTACGGTATTGAGCACGCTGTTCTCAGCAACATGACCGTTGATAATAATGTTATCAATCCGGTTTATTATGATAATTACTCCTTCTATTTTCAGCCCGGCTACAATACTACGTCGGTGATTAATGACGAGACGCTGATAAACAGTATATCAGGTTTCAATACGGCTGACGACAAGCCGGATATTTACTATAGCTCTATTGTTCCAGTTGATATGCCAAGCGGCGCTAAATCGCCGAATTTTAGTCCGGAACTTTTCTCTCTTACGGTAATGACTTACAAGAAAGACGGCGCTTTCGGTGAAATTGCCGATGATGTCAGCACTCCCAAAGATGAATCGCAGATAATATTCAGATCGCCGTTTGCAGTCTCCAATATTAATATGTCTCTTGTAAATATCAATTCATCGTTCAGCAGCGAGAGACCGAGTGACAAGTACGGTCCCATCAGGTGGAAAGGAAAGCCGTCAGGTTATCCCAGCAGTTTCAGTCCTACTGATAAGATCGACGTATCAGCTCCTAAGGACGGTATATGGGATTATGAAGAGATAAACACGAGACAGGCGGCTCTTATCAATAAGAGGTTCTACAGCTACCCTGAAACGGACGGTGACTGTATCTACTTTATCTACACTCTCCCTGATATGGAATAAGAGCAGTAGCCGTATAACAGATAAAAAGCAGGCAGCAGTTTTAATGCTGCTGCCTGTGATTTATTTGCTTACTGCAATGGATTTTTCAGAAATCCTATGTACCAGTCGGCTATTTCATTTCCCCAGAGCAGACCAATTGCAATTCCTATTGCAAGGAAAGGTCCGAAAGCAAATTTGGATTCGCCTGAAACCATTTTATTTATTACGCCGCCAAGAGCGGCAGCAACTATTCCGATTAATGTTGAAACGATAACAGCCTTTGTTCCGAGAACAGCTCCGGCGGTCAGCATAAGAAGCGTATCGCCCAGCTCAATGGCACGGAAATCCTCCCCGAACTTTTTTCTGATAATGGGGCGGCTGATCTCGCCGATGAGAAAAAACGGAACGCTTATCACAAATGCACCGATTATACGGTTAATGATCGTTATTTCGCTGGTGAAAAGAGCCAGTGGGACTGCAAGCAGCAGGATAACTGTCAGAATTATCTCGTTGATCTCCATTGTGTCCCAATCCATAAATCCTACCACCACAAGGAGAGACATTATAATACAGGTTATTATGGCTTCAGCATTAATATCAAGCACCCAGAAAGTCAATACATAGAGAGCTCCGTTGAGCGCTTCTACTATGGGATATCTGGGAGAGATCTTTTCTCCGCAGCTGTGACATTTTCCACGCAGGAAAAGCCAGCTGAAAACCGGGATCATGTCAATGGGTCTGATCTTGGTTCCGCAGGTCATGCAGTGGGAAGATCGCTTTATGAGAGATTCGCCTCTGGGAAGTCTGATTATTACGACGTTAAGAAAGCTTCCTATGCAGATTCCAAGAATAAAGATCATTCCGAGAAATGTAAGCTGGAATGGCAATTCGGTAAATTCATTATGGAGCATATTTTTGAATCCAGTCATGATTTTTACCCTCCTTTATAAAAGTAAATAATGTATATTACTATTATATCACATTATATATAAAATTCAAGCTGTCTAAGTAAATTTTTAATAAGCGGAGGTTTATTATGAGAAACGAAAGAATTGGCGACTACCTTGTCAACCAGGGACTTATCACAAGCGATCAGCTTTCTCAGGTTCTTGCAGCACAGAAGGAGTCCAACGGAACAAAGAAATTCGGAGACGTTGTTGTCGAACTCGGATTTATGACCGAGCTGAATTTTGCCAAGGCTCTTGCAGGTAATCTGAGGGTTCAGTATGTTGACCTTGACAATATCGAGATCAACACAGAAGCTGTTCAGCTTGTCCCCGAAGCTCTTGCCAGAAAACACACGGTAATCGCAATTAATGTTCAGGGAAAAAGACTTACTGTTGCAACAAACGATCCTGTAAACTTTATTGTACTTGAGGATATCAAGGTTTCCACAGGTATGGATACTGTTCCCGTTCTTGCAACGACTTCGGCTATCAACAAGGCTATCGGAAAATGCTATTCAATGCAGAATGTTGACAGCGTTATCGACAGCGTAAACGCAATGGGTGGGGATCTTGGCGAAATGTCGGCAGACGACGCCGAATCAAAGGACAGAGTTGAAAGTGCTCCTATCGTTAAGCTTGCAACGACCATTATCGAAAACTCCTACAGAGCCGACGCTACCGATATTCATATCGAGCCTTTCAAGACTTATACACGTATCCGTATCCGTGTAAACGGCGACCTTGTTGAACTTATGAACATTTCCAGCGCCGTACACAGTGCTCTTACAACACGTCTCAAGCTTATCAGCGGTATGAATATCGCTGAAAAGAGAATTCCGCAGGACGGTCGTTTCACGCAGGTAGTTGACGGAACGACACTTGACGTCCGTGTGTCCTCGCTTCCTACCGTTCACGGTGAAAAGATCGTTATCCGAATTCTTTCAACGGGACAGATCGCTCTCCGTAAGATTACCGACCTTGGTATGTCGGACTACAACTATGCAATGTTCGAGCATATGCTTCGTGTTCCGCACGGCGTTATCCTTGTAACAGGACCTACCGGTTCCGGTAAAACAACAACTCTTTATGCCGCTCTCGGTGAGCTTGCAAAGCCGAACGTAAACGTAATTACGGTTGAGGACCCTGTCGAAAAGGCTATCGACGGCATAAATCAGTGTCAGGTAAACACAAAGGCAGGAATGACTTTCGCCGCCGCCCTTCGTTCGATTCTCCGTCAGGACCCTGATATCGTAATGGTCGGAGAAATGCGTGACGCCGAGACTGCCGATATCGGTATCCGTGCCGCTATCACCGGACACCTCGTGCTTTCAACACTACATACAAACGACGCTGCTTCGACAGTTGTTCGTCTCGTTGATATGGGCGTAGCTCCATACATGGTCGCAACATCTCTTATCGGCGTTATCGCTCAGCGACTTATCAAGGTTCTCTGTCCTGAGTGCAAGAAGCCCAGGATGTCCACGGAGGAGGAAAACGAACTTATGCGTATTCCTCATTCTATCGAGATCTACGAGCCTTGCGGATGCCAGTCGTGCAATAATACAGGCTACAGAGGAAGAACGGCTATCCACGAGATCATCCACTGTAACTCTAAGGTATCTTCCATCATTGCTGCCGGCGGTACAAAGGAAGAGATCGAGGCTGCCGCAAGAGAGATCGGTACAAAGCTTCTTCGTGACAATGCTTCCGAACTTGTTCAGGCAGGTCAGACCTCAATAGATGAGCTTGTCAGAGCTACATTCTCCGTATAATCTTACCAGGGAGGAAATAATAAAATGGCTATTATTGAAATTCACAGGATCCTTGACGAGGTTCGTCTCCTCGGCTGCTCCGACCTTCATTTTACCGACAGGATCGCTCCGGTCGTACGTCTTAACGGTACGCTCAGAACTATGCGTTCGCAGTATCCTGAAATGGATGAGGAAGAGATTCTGGACATCATTCATCAGATGACCAACGACGCTCAGCAGACAAGCGTAAACAATCACCATGACACCGACTTTTCGTTCACGACCAGAAGCGGCTATCGTCACCGTGTAAACGTATATTTTCAAAAAGGTAAGCCGGCTATCGCTATCCGACTTCTGAGAAACGATATCCCGACTCTGGAGGATCTCGGACTTCCGCCTATTCTTGCAGATTTTTCAATGCGTCCTCGTGGACTTGTGCTTGTAACAGGTCCTACCGGTTCAGGTAAATCCACGACCCTTGCCGGAATGATCGACTTTGTAAATCTTAACAGGAGCGCTCACGTAATTACTGTTGAAGATCCTATCGAGTATGTACATGAGCACAAGCGCTGTATGGTAAATCAGAGAGAGATCGGCGACGACGTTCCCTCGTTTTCCCTTGCGCTCCGTGCGGCTCTCCGTGAAGACCCCGATGTAATCCTCGTAGGAGAAATGCGTGACTTTGAGACCATTCAGGCTGCCGTAACCGCTGCCGAAACGGGACATCTCGTACTTTCAACGCTTCATACTACTTCTGCCGCCGATACGATCAACCGTATCATCGACGTATACCCCGAACATCAGCAGCAGCAGATAAGAACCCAGCTTGCCAACAACCTGGTAGGCGTTATTTCGCAGACGCTTATCCCCAAGAAAGACAATACCGGACGTGTTGCCTGCATGGAGATACTTAACGTTACCGACGCTATTTCGGCAATGATACGTGATAACAAGATTCACCTTATTCAGTCGGCTATCCAGACCGGTAAGCAGCAGGGCATGATGAGCCTTGACCAGGAGCTTGCACGTTATGTTAAGAATAACGTCATCAGCGAGGTAGACGCTCTTGAAAAGTGTCAGGATAAGCAGGAATTCTATCGTTTCCTTACTCAGATGTAATCTGTTATACTAATTGTAATTTAATCTATGAATATTACATTTATTAGAATTATGATTTAACTAATTCTTAAAATGTTGTGCAATATGACGAAAACGTCAAAAAAAAGATGCCTATTTACCGTTTGGATGTAAAAAATGCATTTTGTGTGAAGTTTTTTTCAGAAAAGTATTGACAGTTTATGAATAAAATGCTATACTATAATTACAGTAAGGGTAAAGGGAAAACAAAGATAATCGCATTTATTGATGTTCCGCTGTAGGCAGATTTACTAACGGTTATTATGCGGAATTATCACGGCGCTGCAGAATCCCTGAACCAGAAAACAGTGTGCATGAACGACTGCACAAAATTATTATTAAGGAGGTTTTTCACCATGAAAAACACAAAGAAAGGTTTTACACTCATTGAGCTCATCGTTGTTATCGCTATCATCGGTGTTCTCGCAGCTATTCTCGTTCCCGCTATGCTTGGCTACGTAAAGAAGTCAAAGGTTACATCAGCTAACTCGTCCGCTGCATCTCTCTACGACGCTATCAATACTGTTCTTACAGAACTTGATGAAGAGGGCGTTGATACAGGTGCAATTGCAAGCATTAATCATGCAAAGAATGCTACTGTTGTAACATTTACTGATGATACTCCGACAGCAGACGGTGGAGAGGTTTACAAGGGAATAAAGGAATACTTTAACGAAGTTAAGAAGGTTGAATTTAAATCTACTATTGCTGGCGGTACATGTGCAGCAGTAGCTGTTAAGCAGGATTCAACTTACACAGGAACTAAGCCCACTGTTGTAACAAAGAAGAATTATAAGGATTATTCCAATAATCTTGATAAAGCTCTTGCAGATGCAACAAAGAAGGCTGACGTTGAAGAAGCAAAGGCTGACAAGACTTAAGGTTAATTAAAAATTAGAGAAAACTCCCACTATGTGGGAGCTTTCTTTATTTAATAATGTAAAGGAAATAACAATGAAAAAAAGAGTAATGGTTTTTGCTGTAAGTTTGTCTGTCGTGCTTAGTACCAGTCTGACCTATGGACTGACTTATAATAAATATAAAAAGGAAATTGAATTCGGCAAAAAGAATGCTGATCTTTTGACTGCGTATGAAGACATAAAAAACAATTTTTACAAAACTATAGATAACGAAACTCTTTGCGAATATATGGTCAAGGGAGTTCTCGATGCCTGCGACGAAGATTTTTGCGTTTTTAATACCTCGAATATGATCGATGAAAATCGTGTAAACGAGGACAGCTCAGTTTCAAGGAGTGGCTTCACGGTTGACAAAAACCGTCACGATGAAATTGTTGTCACGGAAGTCAAGCCGAAGTCACGTGCTGATGAAATGGGACTAAAGACAAATGATATAATCACCATGATAGACGGTGAAACGATAGCTGAAAAGGGCGGTTATTACGAGGCTATCCGTAAGCTTATGGGCAAGGACGGAACGACTGTCAAGCTGCACATACGTCGTGATAATGAGGAACTGGATATTGATTTTGTACGATATAACGTTTATCCTGATTCGGAAAAAAGCTTTTACTCCGAACTCATGGATGATGATGTTTTATATATTCATTTTCTTTATTTCAACGACAGTTTGATAGATAACTTTAAGACGGCTTTAAATGAAAATGAATATAAGTCCATTGTCATTGATCTTAGAAATAATCATGGCGGTGAGGTTGAATATGCGACACAAATATTTGACTATTTTGTCGGTGACGGAAACAAGGCTGTTGCCAAATATGAACGTGGTGGTAAAGAAAAAGTATTTAAAACTTCAACGGACGGGAAAGAGCTTGACTGCAATGTTGTAGTTCTGGTAAATGAAAATACTATTAGTGCCGGCGAACTGTTAGCAGCATTTTTCAAAGATACTGGAAGAGGAAAAATAATAGGTGAAAAAACATACGGAAAAGGGATCTTTCAGAACACAGCAATTCTTGATTGTATGCTGACATATACCTACACTGCTGGATATTTATATGTTAACGATATGCCGAATAATGATGAAATTGGTGTGTACCCGGATATCGAGATAAGAATGGATGAATCCAAAATGTTGACGCCGGGCGATACCCAGCTGAAAAAAGCAATTGAGATTCTTAGCTGAATGCACAATAATAGTCTGCTAAATTTGTGAGATAAAACATAAATTTTTTGTTGACATTTTATTAATATTCTGGTATAATATACTTACATAAATGTAGCTGTTGGAGGCGTTGTTATGAAAAAAAGAAAAGGCTTTACGCTGATTGAACTTATTATAGTTATAGCTATTATTGGAATACTGGCTGCTGTTCTGATTCCTACATGGAATACTTATATTTCAAAGGCACGGATAAAGTCGCAGAATAACAATGCGAAGATCGTGTTTGACGCTGCTCAGAAAGAATGCATTGACCTGAAACGCAGGGACAGAACGCTCCGGAATGAAATCAAACGTCAGCAGGAAATACTTTCTTCTCCTACACAGGATGATACGGTTAAGGCTCAGGCACAGATAAATCTGGACGCAGCGCTTGCGCAGCAGTATATGACGTCAGATTTTTATTACTATTTTGACGGAAAAAAAGGTTACGCCTGCGATGCGAGCTGTACGGATATTTCAGCAAGTTCCGAAATGAACAAGGAATTTTCAGATGCTATCAAGAGAAATATTGAGACGTCCAGTGAAGTTCTGTACAAGCTGCACATTAAAGATTTCAAGGTGGTTTCGGTGGTTACGGCAAAGACAGAGGGAGATAATTCTATAGGTTCGTATCCGGTTCTGCGTGATAAAAGAACAAGCGGTGGAATCAAGAATTTTGATATGAGCAAGGCGGAAAAGAACTACGATTCCGAAGAGACGGAATAAAGATAAAGTAAAGTAAATGCATCCCTGCGAAAGCAGCGGATGCATTTTTTGTTAAACAATGTTAGAAACAGACATAAAAGATGGAAATATGTGGACAACCTTTTACTTGACAAAGGAGAAAAAAGGTGATATAATAAAAAAGCTGTCGGAGGGGAGCAAGGTAAGAAGGAAAGCGGAAGATCTGGACGAAGGGAAAAGACGTTTTGCAGAGCCGAAGGTACTTCGAAAAACTTTTTTGAAAGAAATCAAAAAAGTACTTGACAAACGGAAGACAGTGTGATATAATATAAAAGTTGCTGCGAGGGGACGAGCGGTAACGGCGGCTAAAAAGATTTGAAAAAACTTCAAAAAAGGGGTTGACAAATCGAAAAAGCTGTGGTATAATAATAAAGCTGCTCCAAAAGAGGGAGTAAGCGGACAGCATCTTGAAAATCGAACAATGCAAGAAAAAGTAACGACCCTTGAGATACCTTTGAAAAAAGGAAACAAGAAGTCAAGTACAGACTAAAAAGTACACACGAAAGTAATAACGCAAGCGTTATGAAACAGGATTGATTTCAATAAGTTCGAAAGAACGATTGATATACAACTATAATAAAGAGTTTGATCCTGGCTCAGGACGAACGCTGGCGGCACGCTTAACACATGCAAGTCGAACGGAGATAAATAGGTTTACTTGTTTATCTTAGTGGCGGACGGGTGAGTAACACGTGAGCAACCTGCCTCTGAGAGAGGGATAGCTTCTGGAAACGGATGGTAATACCTCATAACATACAGATACCGCATGGTAATTGTATCAAAGATTTATCACTCAGAGATGGGCTCGCGTCTGATTAGCTAGTTGGTGAGGTAACGGCTCACCAAGGCGACGATCAGTAGCCGGACTGAGAGGTTGAACGGCCACATTGGGACTGAGACACGGCCCAGACTCCTACGGGAGGCAGCAGTGGGGAATATTGCACAATGGGGGAAACCCTGATGCAGCAACGCCGCGTGAGTGATGACGGCCTTCGGGTTGTAAAGCTCTGTCTTCAGGGACGATAATGACGGTACCTGAGGAGGAAGCCACGGCTAACTACGTGCCAGCAGCCGCGGTAATACGTAGGTGGCGAGCGTTGTCCGGATTTACTGGGCGTAAAGGGAGCGTAGGCGGACTTTTAAGTGAGATGTGAAATACTCGGGCTCAACTTGAGTGCTGCATTTCAAACTGGAAGTCTAGAGTGCAGGAGAGGAGAATGGAATTCCTAGTGTAGCGGTGAAATGCGTAGAGATTAGGAAGAACACCAGTGGCGAAGGCGATTCTCTGGACTGTAACTGACGCTGAGGCTCGAAAGCGTGGGGAGCAAACAGGATTAGATACCCTGGTAGTCCACGCCGTAAACGATGA
>CAMZZN010000002.1 GCA_947345935.1 uncultured Ruminococcus sp. | reverse complement strand
CTTATGCAGAGCTTGCTTTTATGTTATTCTTTAACCGTCGCTGTTCCGGAAGTCTGATCGCTCCGTGAAACTGTAGGCGGTTCTGACGCATCCGTCGTTGTAACCTCAGGCGGCACAGTAACATCAGGCTGAGTTGACGGCTCGGTATTATCCGTAACGTCAGGCTCTTCCGGTTCCTCAGGTATCTGTATATCCGGAATTACGTCCGATACGGGCACATCCGGCATAGGTACATCCGGCATAGGAGCCGAACCAATAGGTTTTGAAGGATCATCGGAATAATCGCTGTCCTCCGGCGGCGTGTACATAATATCAAATTTACAGGATTTCAGACCCATAGCCAACGAAAAAGCATATCCCTTTACGTACATCTGACCATCAATGAGAATATCGGTTATATATCCGGTTTCTTCCGAATAGATTGGCTGGATCCAGTTATAAGGATTTTCTGAAAGCGTGAGCCCGTAGGCTGATTCTATCCTGCTTTTAAGTTCCTGTGCGCTTATATAAGTAACCGTACCGAAATGAGGATCATATGCGCCGTCGTAATCGCTTGGAACACTTACCAGATACGGAATATCCTGATAGAACACCTCATAGCAATTAGCTGTGCAGCCGCCGCTGGAAGCATAGAACATAGTCAGGGCATAGTCACCGTCATAGAAAAGCGCTTCGCCAAGAACTTCTGAACAGGCGTCAATAACGATCTGCGGCGGATTCGCCTTTGGACGCAGATCGCTGGAATCGTCGCCATTATATTTAATATATGTATATACGGCAACTGCCTGAGCTTTTATTGCTTCATATGACATTGAACCTCCGACCTCATTGTACACTATCTGGGACACGACATCCAGGGTATCTCCGGCAGGCTGATGACGAACAGTCAGTTCCTCGTAATCAGTCAGTCCGGTATTCATAAGAAATGTTCCCGGATAGTAATGGAACAAGATGTCCTGATATGTCCATCCGCTGTACTCGGCATAGAAATTAGCTCCGTTCTGACTCATTCCCACGCCGTGCCCCCAGCCGTAGGTAACAAATGCAAAATCTCCGGGCTGCGCCTCTGCGTGCACTCCACGGCTGGGCGGAATATCACCTACCGGTTTTCCGGATAGGTATAGTTCCACCGTCGTAGGTTCGGCATTCCTTGATTTTCTGGTAAGAGACGGAGAAGCTTTCTTGATCTTACGACGTCTCTCGGTCATAGCCGCAAATTCCTCCTCCGTAAGAGCTTCTGCACCCTCGGAAAATGTCTTTACGCCGACAGATGCGAGCATTTCCGGAGTTGTCTCCTCATAGCTCACTAAAGACAGACTATTATCATATTCGTAAATATCCGCCTTCGCCCAGTCTGTCCTTTCAGTTTGAGACTCCTCAGAATCTGCCTCATAAGTTTCCGTAATATCCTCCGTCTTAGCCTTATACTTATCCGATGCAGATGACGGTTCGGATTCTATTGCATAGCTTATTACAGATACTGTTCCTGTAAGAACTATCAGCCCTGCCATTATAGCAGCGGCACTTTTTAAAGAATGTCTGTTTTTCATAAATATCACCATATCAAATTAAGCTGCTGAAGCGTTTTCCGCCGCCGCTTTGCTGGCAGCTTCTGCTTCAGCCCTGGCTTTCTGTGCGTCGATCCATTCCTGTGTGTGTGCGATACTTGAAACATCGCTTATACTTTCTCCCTCACGGAGACTTCTTGCCACTACAATAAAGCGCATATCCGACTGGTTATTGTAGCAGGTCGACAGAGTTATCAGCCTGTCACCGTACTGCACGTCGATCCCGGTATCAAGCATCGCCCCATCCCTGCAGGTCTTTACATAAGCGTCGAACTGTTCTTTAGTATCAAGTTCCTCCATATCCCAGTAGTTAAATCCATTTTCTTCATACTCGCCTTTGGTAGGCAGATAAGCGAAGATTACATAATCCTGACGATCATACTTTGATTCCAGTTCTATGAATGAACATTTTTCGTAAAAGCCCGGCTCGTTTCTGTACCTCCTGAAAGAGCCGAACATAGTCTCATTCAACATATCATGACCATGGATAACGAGATTTTCCGACTGCTCGTCGTCGTTTGAATTGAGAGTATTCCGATAATCCATAAATATAGAGCCGGCAAATTCATAGCTTTTATCCGGATTACGGTAGAGATAGTAATAAGTCTCTCCGGCATTTTCCGTGCCGTGATAAGCGTCGTTTGCTGTTATCTCTCCCGGATCAAGAAAAACAGGATAATCAACCGGCGTTCCGTCGATTTTCATCCAGGCAATATAATCCGGATTTATACTGTTCATTACCTTGGCTTTTGCCGTAATTCCGGTATCAGAGGGAACGTATTCAACGTTATCCGACCAATTGTCAGGCAGGGCAAATTTTGTTTCAGGCTCAGTAACAGAACCCGTTGTCTCCTCCTGTGAAATACTCACGACGGGAACGTCTTTGTCCTCATTTTTAAGGGAAAAAGCATACGCTCCCATTCCCACGGCGGCAGCCAGCGAAAGACAAGCTGCCGTTATCTTAAGTGATTTTTTCATTTATTTCTCACACTCCCAAAGCATGATCTTTTATCCGGCAGCTTCTGAAGCGTCTATGGCAGATGATGCAGTTCCCGGATCTGCCGGCGTTTTAGACTCTTCCTTTTTGACCTGAGCGTTATACGGCACAAAGTCATCAGGATCATAGTGCTCGTTTGTTTTTGTGTTATAGTACATTGACGGCCACTTGATATTGGGATTTGACTGGCTGTTCTCGGTGCCTTTTTTAGCGTCTTCCCCCGCTCTCACCTGTCTTGCCATGATAATAAGACGACCTCTTTCGCCCAAATAATCATCGCAGGTGGACAGAGTGAGAAGCTGATCTCCGTATTTCACATCAACATCATTAGTCCGGATAGTTCTTCTCTTTGCTTCATTAACAAAGTCGTAGAATTCCTGTTCACTGCCAAAGTTAAACTTGTTCCAGCAATCAAACCTCGTCTCACTCTTATCTTCGGAATCAAGAATAAATACGGCAAATATTTTATAGGTATAGTGGCTGTAATTTGAATTAAGATGGATTATCGGATGATCACTGTAATAATCCGAAGTATTCCGGTACTTTATCAGACAGCCGAACATACTCTCATCCTTCATGGCGTGACCATAAACAACCAGATTCTGGGAATTCGGAGTTTTAAGATGTCCCTCGTCGTCCACATCATCAAAATGATTTCTCCAGTCCAGGAAGAGTTCTCCTGCACGATTTTCCTCGCCGCTTATTTTCTTGTCAAGATATTCAAAATTATCGCTGCCTCTTAGCAGAACATTGTCAATAGGAGTTCCGTCTATCTTGATATAGCCAACGACATCCTTATTAATATCAAGGAGCTTTTTTGCCCCGGGGAGCAGCGTATAAACCGGCTGTTCTTCATCGCTTCCGGAGTTATCGGATACAACTGGATGTTTTTCGCCGCCGGAAGGCTCGGTAGTTTCATACGTCCAGTAAAGATTTCTCGTCTCCTCGTTCACCTTCTTGCTCTGCCACAGATCAAGATAATAATCGGCGACCATATATCCGCAGACAACTATGGCGATTATAGAAACCAGAAATACGATCTTGCGGACGATCTCCAGAACGCTGTCTCCCTTCTGGGGAAAAATCCCCAAAAACCGCTGTCTGAACGTTTTCTTCTTTTTTTTCTTCTTTTTTTTCTTCGGAACAGATATGACAGGAGCTTCGTCTTTTATCTTATTGTCTGCCTTTTTCTTATTTTCTTCCTGGACAGAATCTCCTTTGTTTTCAACAAGAGTTTTCTCCCTCACACGAGATAAGGGAGGCAGCATCTCTGCCGGAATTTCAGACACAGGAGAAGGTTCAGCATCCTTAAAAGCCTGCGGCTCTGGTTCAGGTGTCTGTTCCTGTATGGAAATAAGTTCAGGTTCCGGAATACGTTCAGGCTCAGGTTCGCACACACGAGCCGGCGAAGACACATGCTTGAACACATCTTCCCCGTATATCTCCGCAAGAATGCTCTCGGCAGTTTCTCCTCCGGGTGACGCCTGCTTATGCTCCTTTTTCGCAAGGATCCTATTTATGCTCTGTTCCCAGCCGGGAACTTCAGAAGATCCGGCGGATTTCAGAACGTCGTTTTCCGTACGCATGGATTTCTTTATCCTGCTTATTTTATCGGCTCTGCTCTGATCCTCAGGGCTGCCGTTTAAATCATTCATTCGTTTTTCTATGCCTCCATAAGTGCTTTTTCTATCGTCTCAAATATATATACAGCCGCCGCTTTACGGATGCTGCTGCGGCTCAGATCATTTAATTTCCATAATTCAGGCAGCTTTGCAAACTGTCTGCCCATTATATCAAATCCGATATATACAGTTCCTACAGGAGTTTCTTCTGTGCCGCCTCCCGGCCCTGCTATTCCCGTAACGGAAACACAGATATCAGCTCTGGAAACTTTTTTAAGTCCCCTGACCATTTCAAGAGCAGTCTCACGGCTGACAACGCCGTACGTTCCGATAGTACCGGCTGAGACGCCCAGAAATCTGTTTTTCATATTTTCAGAATAAGTGCATATCCCAAGTTCAAAAATTCCGGAAGCACCAGGTACTGATGTTATAAGCTCCGACAAAAGACCTCCGGTGCAGCTCTCCGCAGTAGAAATGGATATACCTCTCCGTACTAATAATTGTACAACATTTGTAACCAATTTGTCAAGATTTTTGGCAGCATATTCGTTATAATCAACAATTTTCATTTTTACCCACTCACTTTTTATGCACAGTATCAACAAGAATCCGTTCACCAAATTGTAACAATCGCAGCCTCACTTCTCAATTGAAATTAAATGTTTTCATTTCGGTATTTTTAACTGCTTTCTGAATAAGAGGTTCAAAGTCAAAGCTGTTCTGAGCCTTTTCTACATCTGAAAGCTGCGGACGCACCTTAGGATGACGGGGAGTAAACACCGTACAGCAGTCCTCGTATGGAAGCGTAGATGTCTCAAATGTGTCTATTTTACGTGCAATTTCAATGATCTCCGTCTTATCCATGCCAACAAGAGGACGAAAAACGGGAATCCGGCAGACCGCATCTGTACAGGCGATAGCCGCCATCGTCTGGCTCGCTACCTGACCGACGCTTTCTCCTGTAATAAGAGCAAGGCAATTGTCCTTGGCAGCTATTCTCTGGGCGATCTCCATCATAAGGCGTCTCATGATAATAGTAAAGAATTCTTCCGGACAATTATCCTTGATCGCTTCCTGAATCTCTGTAAACGGTACGCAGTGGAAAGCAATTCCGCCGCAGTAATCAGTAAGCTTGTCACAGAGCTGCTCCACCTTGAGCTGGGCACGATCGGATGTATAAGGAGGACTTACATAATGGATAGCCTCAATATGAACTCCTCTTTTTGCCATCATCCAGCCTGCAACAGGACTGTCAATGCCTCCGGAAAGAAGAAGCATGGCCTTTCCGCTGCTTCCCACAGGAAGACCGCCCGCTCCCTTCAGATTTTCTCCGTGTACATAAGCGTTTGTATCACGTATCTCGACCGTCACCGTTACCTGCGGATTTTTTACGTCAACTGTAAGATGCGGAAATTTTTCAAGAAGAATTCCGCCAAGCTCCATGCATATCTCAGGTGACTTCATAGGGAACGTCTTGTCCGCTCTCTTGGCGTTCACCTTGAAAGTACGGGCATTGTTCAGCGTATCGGCAAGATATTCGACGCTTTTTTCTGCAATATCGCCGAAATCCTTCTCGCAGACGCAGGCACGGCAAAGCGTTGCAATGCCGAATATTTTGCCGACACGATCTACCACATCTGAAAGATCGGCATTCTCGTCATTAGGGGTGATATACATTGTAGACTGAGCCGTAGTACAGATAAAGCTTCCGAGCGGCTTTATCCTGCGCTTTATATTCTTTGTGAGCATATCCTCAAAGGTTCGTTTGTTAAGACCTTTTAAAGCCATTTCACCGTATTTTGCAAGTACAACTTCTTTCATTTTAATATTCCTTTCTATCCTCTTATTTTTTCAAGACCCTCACGGAGAGCCGACGCAAACAAATCAAGTTCAGTCTCCGTTGTCTCTGCCGTAATGCTGATCCTCAAAGCGCTGTCCGCTCTTTTTCCTCTGATTCCGAACTGTTCCAGAACGCCGCTCTGCGCTCCTTTCGAGCACGCAGAACCGCTTGACACATAAATTTCCTTACTCTCCAGAAAATGAAGCATGATCTCAGATCGCTTTCCTGCTGCCGAAATATTTATAATATACGGTGAACAGTCCTCCGGGGAATTCACTGCTACATTCTCAATATCCGATAATTTTCCGAGAAGATATTTCTTCAGTTCATTCGCTCTTTCAAACCGCTGCCCGATATCATCTGTAAGAGCTTCCGCAGCAGCTCCGAACGCAGCGATCATAGGAACGCTTTCCGTTCCGGAGCGAATGCCCTTTTCCTGCTTGCCTCCGGTAACAACAGGGAGAACCCTGATGCCTTTCTTTATATAAAGGGCTCCTGCCCCCTTAACGCCATGAATTTTGTGACCGCTGAGAGAAATCAGATCTGCCCCCAGCGAATTAGCCCTGACTGGAAGCTTCATGTACCCCTGAACACAGTCGCAGTGCGTCACGATCTCCGGAAAACGTCGTTTTACAGCGGTAAAAGTCTCCTTTACAGGGAGAATATAACCGGTTTCATTATTGACGAGCATCATGCTGACAAGACAAGTATTTTCGTCGCATGATCCGAGGAAATCCTCAGAATATATTCTTCCGTCGCTTCGTGGAGAGATCCTCATTATCTCAAAGCAATTCTTTTCAAGAGCAGCGACAGTTTCCTCAACTGAAGCGTGTTCAACCGCCGAGATAATTATTTTCCGGCGTTTTCTTCCATACGCAGCTGAAGCTCCACGCAGGGCAAGATTATTGCTTTCAGTAGCTCCTGATGTGAAGATTATATTGTCAGGCGCTGCGCCCAGAGAATCGGCAATAATTTTCCGAGACTTGTCCACTATAAGCTGAGCGTCCAGCCCTGCCCTATGCAGAGACGAGGGATTGCCAAAATTAACGGTCATTGCGTCAACGGCTGCGGCAACAGCCTGAGCGCAGGGTCTGGTAGTTGCAGCATTATCAAGATAAACAGGCATTTTTTAAACTCCTAATATGTTTAATGTACGCATCGTATGACGATGCCGTAAATTTAATTATAACATATGTGAAACAAAAAAGCCACTGTTTTTTGTAAAAAATCCGAAAAATTACTGAAAAAAGAAAAATGGGCGGTCATAATGCCGCCCTGGATAATTCTAAATATTTCTTTTTTTCATGTATATCAGCAATAAGTTTTTTAATCAGCTTATCTTCGATAAGTCTTTCCGCCCTGGTCTTGCAGTTGTGAGCTGCTTCCTCTGCCTTGAATGCACAGGGTTCAGCCGTCACTATATCATTCCTCACATAGAAATAATAAGCAGCCAGAATTCGACGGGCATCTGCATCCATATCGCTTTGCAGCTAATCTTTCAGCATATCATAAAAATAATCTGCCCGTGACTTATTAAAGCATACCGCAGAATAATAATACAACAGATCGTAATAGGCTCTCGACCATGCTATAAGATACTCTTTTGACATATCAATATAATTAATTTTCAGCGCTGTTTCCTGAGAATGTATTATCTCACCGGCGCCAGTGATATCATCATCCCAGAGTTTCTTTATAAAAGCATAAGAAAGATAGAATATCACATCAGACTGTGACGCCTTGCCGTCAAGTGTCTTGTAATCCGGAACATCTATATCGTCAAAACTAATATCGTTTTCCATTTTTCCGGCGATTTTTGCCAGCTGCCTGCCTACTCCTGATGACTTCCGCTTTACCTCAATGTAAAGAAATATGAAACCTGATATAAGAAATACTGCAAACCATGTACCAATTCCCAGAAAGAACGACAAAAGCTTACTGTCAGCATCTCCGTTTATCCATAGTCTCACCATAAAAAAATTGTAAACGATACAAATAAAAACATCTATTGCACTTTCTATTGAATAAGCAGCAATAACAGAATGATCGCTCTCATTTTCCCTGCACATACGCAGCTCACATATCGGTGAAAAACCTATTCTGCTGAATCCTGATTTTTCTCTCCAACAGATATTCAGGTATCTGAAAAGCGTTACAGAACGCCCATACAACTTCCCGACGGCAAATTTTACAAGTCCCTTAAATCCCGAAACAGCCGGAATACCTATAAATATACCGAATAAAAAGATCATTATTTCCATATATCACATCATTTGCTCATTCTTGCACGGATATATTTTTCAAGCATATCAACAGTACGCTCTATTCCAAGACGGCTGCTGTTGATGCTGAGATCGTAAAGTCTCGAATCGCCCCAATGACCGGAGCAGTGATAGTTATGATAACGCTTTCTCTTTCTGTCCTTTTTGTCAATGAGATCTCTGGCCTTTTCCTCAGACAGCTCATAAACATCCATGACACGCTTTACTTTTTCACCTGCATCACCCAGAATAAACAGAGATACAAGACCGGCATACTTACGCAGTTTCGTTTCGGAACAGCGTCCTACTACAACAAACGATTCTCCGCTTGCAGCTTTGTCCTCAATGAATTTAAACTGCATTTCTGCGATATTATCTTCAATAGAATTGCTGTAACCTCTTACAGAACGTGAAAAAAGTCTGTGTTTCGGATTTTCATTATACTTCTCGATCTCTTCCGGCGCAAGACCCGTCCTTTCGGCGATCTCAAGAATGAGATGGCGGTCATATATCGGTATCTCAAATTTCTTTGCCAGTGCCTCGGCGATAACACGTCCGCCGCTGCCGAATTCACGTCCGACTGAAATAATTATCTGTCCCATAGTTTCCTCCTGTTAATAATCAAAGATAGCGTACAAATATATATGCGGTCGAAACAGCAAGTACCATTACCGTTGCGGGAGCAAGTTTTTTGCAGTATCTTCCCCAGCTTACAGGATAACCGTTCTTAGCTGCCACAGAAGTTCCTACAACATTTGCAGAAGCTCCGATAGGAGTTGCGCTTCCGCCGATATCCGTACCGATAGAAAGCGTCCATGCAAGCGTATGCAGACTTACTCCGGTCGAAACTGCAAGACTCTGTATAACAGGAACCATTGTAGCCGCAAACGGAATATTGTCAACAAAAGCGCTGGCAATCGCCGATACCCAGAGGATAATAGCTATCATTGCCATTGCATTTCCGCCGCTTATTTTTTCAATGAACTGTGCGATAAGTTCAAGCATCCCGGTTTCTTCAAGACCGCTTACAACGATAAACAGTCCGATAAAAAATACTACGGTCTTATAATCCACCTTTTTCATTATTTCCGGCGTACTTTTTCCTGCCGCTATTATCGTGATAACGGCTATTGCAAGACCGATAGTAGCAACAGTGAGATGAGTGACAGAGTGCGTTACAAGAAGAACGACAGCAAGTCCGAAAATAATACTGCTGACAATGAAATCCTTCTTATTCGTAATAGCCTCCGACGGCTTGGGGAGCTTGCTAATGTCAATTTTTTCAGCGTTGTCAGAAGCAAGTTCCTTCCTGAACGCAAAGTAAAAGAATACTACTGAAAATACAAGCGATATACCGGCTACAACGCCCGTATTTGTGAGAAAATCGAAGAAAGAATATCCCATAGAAGTTCCCACAATGATATTGGGCGGATCTCCGCACATCGTAGCGCTTCCGCCAAGATTTGCGCAGAAGATCTCCGACAGTATCATCGGCACGGGATTGAACCTGAGAAGCTGCGCAAGCTCGATAGTTACAGCCGCTAAGAACATTATAACGGTGATGCTGTCGATAAACATTGAAAGAACCGCCGACATTATCATGAATGTGATAAACACAGGTATCGTCCGGCATTTTACCAGAAACGCTATCCTCATGCAAAGCCAGCGGAAAAATCCAGCTTTTGCCATTCCCTCGACCATTATCATCATTCCGGCAATGAATACGATCGTTGCCCAGTTGATGCCTTTGCTTTCGCTTTCAGATGTGGCATACCAGAATTCTACTGTTGCAAAATTCTTAATCGCAAGAGTATTCCAGATTGCAGTCCAGCTGTGCTGACAGATACCGAAAACTACGGCAATAGTCAGAACTCCGCTGCCAAGCGTCACGTAATGCCGCTCTATTTTGTCAAGCACGATCATAATGAACATAGCGACAAAAATTATTACGGCAAAAATTTGTGCTGTCATAAAAAAGCCTCCATTAAAATCAAAAATCCATTACGAATTATAGCATATTTTATCTGGTTTTTCAAGACAATTCCAGATCATGAATCATTTTCTACAAATATAGTCCGTTTTTTCACCCGTCTATCACTTTTTTGGACAACTTGTCGATAACTCTTGCAAAAAATAGATATATGTGGTATACTAATAGAAATCTGAATTACGGGAGTTAAAAATCTATGATGTATTTTTTGCTAATAGCAGGCTTCGTCCTGCTTATAAAGGGTGCCGACTTCTTTGTTGAGGGCAGTTCATCAGCCGCAAAGAAACTAAGCGTACCGCCGATCATTATCGGTATGACTATCGTCGCAATGGGGACAAGCCTGCCTGAAACTTCGGTCAGCGTCAGCGCCTCAATGGCCGGCAAGAACGATCTATCCATCAGCAACGCCGTCGGTTCAAATATTTTTAATCTTATGATTGTGGCAGGTCTTTGCGCAATTCTTTGTCCGCTGCCAATAAACCGTGATACATTGAAACGTGATTTTCCGTTTTCAATATTTGCCGCCGCTGTTCTGCTCGGATTTGGATTTTTTACCGGCAGCATATCACGCATATCCGGAATCGTTCTGCTGCTTTTGTTTATATTTTTTCTTTACATCATGATAAACAGCGCTTTGAAGGCAAGACGCTCCGGTACTGTGATAAGCGATGAAGAGGAAATTAAGATACTTCCTGCCTGGCAATGCATCATATATATAATCGGCGGGATAATCGCTATTGCCGCCGGAGGAAAAATGGTGGTTGAGGGGGCTTCGGATATTGCACGAAGTCTTGGTATGTCGGACAACCTTATAGGCATGACTATAGTTGCTCTCGGTACAAGCCTGCCTGAGCTTGTTACGTCGGTAGTAGCCGCCAGAAAAAACGAAATAGATATGGCTCTCGGAAACGTTATCGGTTCAAATGTTTTCAATATCTTTTTTGTACTCGGAATCGCCGCTGCCATTTCTCCTATCGCTTTCACGATGCAAAATTCCATTGATACGATATTTCTAATAGCGTCCAGTCTGCTGGTACTTGTTTTCTGCCTGCCTAAGAAAAAACTCGTCAGGTGGCACGGGATATCAATGGCAGCCCTGTATGCAGGATACACTGTTTATCTTTTTGTGAGATAATTTTTCTATCAGGTCTTGACGTTTCAGGAAAAATAGTGTAAAATAAAAAGAGGTTAATCAGGGATGAATCCCAATAATACATGGAGGCTTTTATTATGTCCAAAACTTTTATCGTTGAAACATCCGCCCGTCACGTACACGTAACTCAGGAGCACCTTGAGATTCTTTTCGGCAAAGGCTATGAGCTGACAAAAAAGAAAGATCTTTCTCAGCCCGGTCAGTTCGCCTGCGAAGAGAGAGTAACAGTCGTTGGTCCTAAAAAGGAACTTGCCGGAGTTTCCATACTTGGTCCTGTACGTCCCGAAACACAGGTTGAGCTTTCCGCTACAGACGCTCGTTCTATCGGAATCGCCGCTCCTATCAGAGAATCCGCTGATATTGCAGGATCAGGCGCCTGCAAGCTTATCGGTCCTGCCGGCGAGATCGAGATCTCCGAGGGCGTTATCGTTGCAAAGAGACACATCCACCTCACTCCTGCCGACGCAGAGGAGCTTGGCGTCAAGGATAAGCAGGTAGTATGGGTAAAGCTTGCTACTCCCGAAAGAAGCGCAGTTCTCGGCGACGTTGTATGCCGTGTTTCTGAAAAATATGCACGTGCAATGCACATCGACACCGACGAATCAAACGCTGTAGGCGCAGGACGTGAACTTTACGGCGAAATCGTTGAAATAGGCTGATTGTTAATATTACAAAACAAAACGGTTCTCCGCATATCCGGGAACCGTTTTTCTTATTAATATTCTATTGTGTAAAGCTCGTTATCCTTAAAATAGGCCGCTTTTTCGCCATTTGTTACTATCATTGTATCTATCCCTATATCCTCTGAAAGTTTCTCAATATCTCCGTTTGCGTACAGGCAGAACAGATCAAACTTTGTTCCATCCGAATCGCTGTTTCTTTGCAGAAAAAGAATTTTCCCGAAATCGGGCGGAAGATAATTCGGCGTTGCCAAACTCTGACAGCCGTCCGCACGATAATAGCTTCCGGTTTCCATATCATAAATATAGCTCTTGGCAGTTGATTCGCCGAAGTTAAAGTCAAACGAAATAAATCTTCCGCTTACATTCATTTGCGCAACATAATTATCCGGATCCTGCTTTAATTCATATGCAATTTCTTTCAGACAGACCGACGATTCAATCTCGCCGTTTTCGTTATAGATATTAAGATACGGTTCTGCCGAATCCGCAGTCTGCGCATATTCGTAGATATGATCTCCGTTAGCGGTATAAACAAGCCTTTCCTTACCGGAATTATATTTCTTTGTTATTATCTCTCTGTTGCCGCTTTTATTAAACAACATTACATGAATAGTCTCATTATACCCCTGACCTGTTGCCCATATCTCCATATAGGAATCTTTGCCAACAGCGTGCGTTGTACGCATCAGGCTGTCATTATTATCCTCCTTTTGAATTATCTTAGAGCTGTTCGTATGTGTGTCCAACGAATAATGTACGATTTCTATGTTATTGTACATAACAGAATATATGCTATTATTAACAAATGCAGTATAACCCGTTTTTACATTGAAATCAGGAACTGCCCCGTCAAATTCAGTTGTTTCTCCTGTAGCAAGATTGTATTTATAAAATATTAAATCTGAGGTTCCATTAAATTTTTCAATCCATTTTTCAAAATAGACATATTCTTCATCTATAGCTATCAAGGATAATGTATTAAATTGACTATCAAGATAATCAACATAATTAAAATCACTCACTACAGCAACTTTTCTACTATCGGAAATAGCATCAGGTAATTTTAAAGGTGATACACCGATAATTTCCAAATTCGAACTATTTTCAGTTGCAGAAGCATAATCTGTAATCAATTCTGTATCACTTTCTGTCGTAGAAACAATCATGTTATCATATACAATTTCCTCACTGTTGGATGATTTAGTTCTGTCACAAGATGTTAGTGTGGATATAATTGTAATTACGAAAATAAACCTTAAAATTCTTTTCATAACTCTCCAATATACTTGATAAAAAATTAATAAAGAAAATGTTTCGCCCAATGGTTTAAAGTTATCTGGTAAATATCAGATGTTGCAGCATAATACGTTGCACTCAAACCTTTCCATTCTCGATATGGATCAGTTAATCGAAATTGATTTCTTCCTCCTGATGTTCTTATTCCACTGACATTCAGGTAATGCCCTGATGTTTGATAACCCAAAGCTGTATTTCCAGCAGTGTTAACTTGTAAAATCGGTGCTGTCTTATTAGTAGCCGTCAGTGTAGAATATATCGTACTTTCCATATCCGAAACGCTTGAAGGATTATATTCAATATAATTATTTGCTACACCCATAAAAGTGAATCCGTTTATATAGTCACGTATCATATACCATTCTGTTCCGGCTGTAGTAGTTCCCAAATCAGAAGCAATATAAGATTGCGATGGCGGATTATAGCCGCCAGGAACGGACGCCCCCAGATACTTCATAGTTTGCCTTGTAGTAGCCGGACCGCAGTAATGCTCATATTCCTGCTTAAACGGTGTAACAGTTATTGTTATATTGGGATATGATGCCGATAAACTTTGAGCACTTATCATCGCATTATCCCGAAATGACATTGCCTGTTCTACTTTAGATTTAGCAGCCAATTTTTGTTCTTCCGTCAGTTCAGGATTGTTAAGAAAATTTTCCAACTGTTCTTCTAACGTTTCACTTGGCATACCAAATCCCGGATCACCTTTACATTCATTTACACATTCTTCCTGACCTTCAACAACTGTGTCTGCATGAGCATTAACTCCCAACATATTTATGGATACCATATTCAGTGTTGCAAGCAGTACCGCAAATTGTTTAAGTTTTCTCATAACATGCACTTCCTAAATTAAAAATATTTTAGTTAACATCATACAAGCATTGTATAATATTACCATTTACATTATACAATACTCAATAAGTTTTGTCAAGGTTTATTTTTTAATTTCTTTAAAAAATTTAAAAGGCAATATCGCACAAAACACATATATTTCTGTGCGATATAGCCCTAAAATTTAATCACTGTAATTCTCACGCAGAAACTTGATTTCTCTGGCATATCCCTCGATATCGTTGGGAGTTTCCAGAATCACCGGAAGTCCTTGGAGTTTCGGATGATTTATCACCCTTATCAGAGCGTCCGCCCCGATATGTCCCTCGCCGATCTTAGCGTGCCTGTCCTTATGCGCCCCAAGAGGGTTCATGCTGTCGTTAAGATGTATAGCTTTCAGCCTGTCCAGACCGATAATGCGGTCAAATTCCTCTAAAACGCCGTCAAGATCATTAACGATATCATAGCCGCCGTCCCAGACATGACAGGTATCAAAACAAACGCCGAGTTTATCGTTAAGCCTAACCCTGTCAATTATATCACGGATTTCCTCAAATGATCTGCCGACCTCCGACCCCTTTCCAGCCATAGTTTCCAGAAGAACAATAGTAGACTGATCCTCTGTAAGAACAGTATTGAGCTGATCTGCAATAAGTTCTATTCCGACGTCTGCCCCCTGTTTTACATGAGAGCCGGGATGAAAGTTGTAGTAATTCCCAGGAGTTGACTCCATACGCAAAAGATCGTCCGCCATAGCCTCTCTTGCAAAGCGGCGTATATTCTCGTCAGCGGCACAAGCGTTCATGGTATACGGAGCGTGTGCGACCAGCTTCCCGAAATGATTTTCAGATGCAAATTTGACAAAACCGGCAGTATCCTCCGGATCAATTGCCTTTGCAGCCCCCCCTCTGGGGTTTCTGGTAAAAAAAGCAAATGTATTGGCGTCTATTTCAGCCGCCTGATTTCCCATAGCCCTGTACCCCTTTGAGCTTGACAGATGACATCCGATATAAAGCATATTTTCCTCCGGAATTATTCTATAGTAACTTTTTTCATGATTTGAGGTTTAACGGGCTTGTCCCTGAAATCCGTAGGAGTTTCAGCGATCTCGTCAACAACGTCCATTCCCTCGATGACCTTACCAAAAGCCGCATACTGACCGTCAAGGTGCGGAGCGTCCTCGTGCATAATAAAGAACTGCGAACCTGCAGAATCAGGCATCATGGAGCGAGCCATAGAAAGCACTCCTCTTGTGTGTTTAAGATCGTTCTTAACGCCGTTTGAGGAAAATTCACCCTTGATATTCCAGCCAGGACCGCCTGTTCCAGTACCGTCAGGACATCCGCCCTGAATCATGAAACCTGGAATGACCCTATGAAAAATCAATCCGTCATAGAATCCGCTGTTTACCAGCTTCTCGAAGTTTGCGCACGATATAGGTGCAATTTCAGGATAAAGTTCGATCTTTATCTTCTTTCCGTTTTCCATTTCAATAATAACCATTGTTATTTCCTCCTGTTTAATTTCTTTCCCAGAGTTCGTCAAGTTTTGATTTTGACGAGGTTTCCGTCTGAGGCTCATTTTCAGGCGTTTCCGGTTCAGGCGGAACAGTCTGCACCGGCGGAGCAGTCGTATATGACGGCGTATAGGTGTTATCGCCCTGAACAATCTGTGGAGAAACAATTATTGTAGGCCGCTGTGTAACGGTATTTTTAGTCTTTGCGTCCTTGACGCACGATTTTCCTGCTATCGCCATAAGCACAGCCGCTAAAACAGCCGCTATAAGCCCGATCATTTTATTTCTTTCCATTTCTGCCTCCTCCTGAAATCCTGATAAATCAATTATACTTCTTTTGGGTTTAAAAGTCAACCGATAGAAAGAAAAAAGGAGAACGAATTCTCCCTTTTTCCAAAAATCATAATCAATCGCTGTTTCTCATTCTTCCGGCGGCAATAAAAGAAACAACTGCAAAAACCAAACATACAACAAGCATTGCCGGAGGCACTGTGCTTATGTAGCAATTGGAAAATTTAAATTCGTAATCATTGTTTTCACTTATAAGATATATTCCTTCGATAATGTTTGCAATATATCCCAAAACCGCGATCAACATTCCAATGCCTGTCATTAAAATTGCAGCGGAATAATTCTTGATAAGAGAACAAAAAGCTCCGATAACAGCGGCAAGTATTGATACGCACATCATAACCAAAGAAATAACTATACATACTCCTGCAAGTTCTTCATGGTCTATAAAATCACTGAACGCTTCAAAAATATTGCCGTCTGCATCGTAAAGATACGATATAAACATATCTCCGTTGCTATTCGCTCCAATGGCATAAAACCAATCTTTTCCAAACTTAATAACAGGAAACTCCATAAGTCCAACGGCAAGTATAACAAGCAGAACAGCCATAGCAAACGCAAAAAGCCCCTTTACCGACGCCCCCTGAGTTTTATACTGAGGACTTCCGTAATAACCGTATCCCGGCTGCGGCTGAACCGGCTGAGCGTAAGCACCGGCAGCGGGTGCAGACGTTTTTGCAGCCATAGTCTGACCGCAGTTTGGACAAAATACCGCTCCATCGTTCAAAACAGAACCACATTTTTTACAATACATAAAATTACCTCTTTCTTTTATATTTCTGTTACGAATGGCGTAACGAGAATTATCAGCATACATACGGGGCACACATATTTTATCATGCCACGGTACAGGAGTTTTGAACGGAATTTCCTTTCTCCGTACATCACCTCGTCCTCAATGTATTTTGTCTTGACCACATATCCCACAAGGATACAGGTAAACAGCGCCGCTACAGGCATCATAAGATTGTTGGTGATAAAGTCGAAGAAATCAAGCATCTGCATACCAAAAAGTGTAAAATCAGACCATATGCTGTAACCAAGCACCGACAGCATACCTAATGCGATCGTAAATACAATAACAATACAACAACTTTTTACTCTGTTAAGTTTCGTCTTTTCCATAACAACGGCAGTCACCGTCTCCATAAGCGAGATTGAAGAAGTAAGCGCTGCAAGAGCGACAAGTACAAAAAATGCTGTTCCTATTATCTGACCTGCCGGCATAGAATCAAATACCTTTGGCATGGTAACGAACATAAGTCCTGGTCCCTTATTGAGAGCGTCGGGATCGCCGCCTGAAAATACGAATACTGCCGGAACAATAATAAGTCCTGCCAGAAAAGCAACAAGAGTATCGAATATCTCAATCTGTCTTACAGAACCCTCGATAGAATCTTCCCTGCGCATATAAGAGCCGTACGTCACCATAATTCCCATTGCAATTGACATTGAATAAAAAAGCTGTCCGACTGCGGCGGCGATCGTTTTCATAAGCTTTGCTCCGGTAAATCCTTCAAAATCAGGGAGAACGTAATATTTCAGTCCCTCGCCTGCACCGTCAAGAGTAAGCGTATAAACGCTTATGCCAAGAATAAGTACCAGAAGCACAGGCATAAGAAACTTACTGAATTTCTCAATGCCTTTTTCCACGCCGAGACACACCACCACAGCTCCCACCAGGACATATATCAGGAAAAATACGGAAGGCTGAGCGACAAGTCCAATAAAGTGATCAAAAAAGCCGATCTCCGCTCCACTTTCCGCAACGCCGTAGGATGCACTGGCAATTTCCGAACCTCCGCCCGTGACAAAAACGGTCATATATTTCAGTACCCATCCTCCGATTACGCAGTAGTAAGGCAGTATCAGCGCCGGAACCAACGCAGACAACCAGCCTAAAGGCCGGAACTTCCTGTTGACATCCGAATATGCTTCGATAACGCTTTTTCCTGTCCTCCGCCCTATGGATATCTCTGTTACAATCAGCGCAAAACCAAAGGTCACGGCAAAGATCAGGTATACAAGCAGAAAAATTCCGCCGCCGTACTTTGCTGCCAAATACGGGAACCGCCATATATTTCCAAGTCCCACAGCCGATCCGGCGGCCGCAAGAATAAAACCAATTTTTGAGCCGAATCCTCTGTTTGAAGATGCTTCACTGTTTTGTTTCATAAATAAATTCTCCTTATCCCTGTATTCCTGATATTTTTCCGTACAAAACTAATAAATAAAAACGTCTGTACTGGAAATAAATTCTGCACGTCAGGTTGATATAATTAAACGACAAATCCATTTGGCGTTTATTATTTGCCGATCCGCACGCAGCGAACGCTATTGAGCAAATGTACGAGACAATTATAATTTTATCACAAATAAGAAAAAGAATCAACACTTTTTTACAAATTAATCAAAATTGTTCTTGAATCAACCGGACAAACATATTATAAATATGTGAAAGGAGCTGAATATATATGACGGAACATACACATACCGATGAACCGGAGGAGGACAGCACCCAGGAGCTTCTGCTTGAATATGAAGAAAAGTACCGTGGACGCTCCGGTGACGCTCCGGCTATGCAGGCGGCAGTATGCATAGTGCTTGCTGCGTCGGTTTTTATTATCAACATCATTTTTCCCGGAACAGCTGCCGGGATATTTGATAAAATAAAAGAGCTTACCGCAGATCCGGCAGAACTTTTCCCAAATCCCATAGATCTGCTTCGTCCGCTTTTTGATTAGTTTCAGAATAGGGAGTATTCGGATCAGCATCAGCTTTTCATTCCTGATGTTCAATGCTCTTATTTTTCTTGTCAGAGAACGCCGGACTATCTTGTGCTTTTACGGCGGATGCCTTCTGCATGAACTTGGACACATTCTTGCCGCCGTTATTGCGGGAACAGCAACAAAAGATATCGTACTGAGCGGCACGGGAATAATTATAACTGCGGAAAAAAATGCTGCCGTTCCTCTAAAACGCAGTCTTTTCGTGCTGCTGTCAGGACCTGCAGTTAATCTGGCATTCGCCGGCATAACCAAATTTCTGGGCGGCAGCCGGCTTTTTGTGATGCTGAATCTGACACTTTTCCTGTACAATATGATGCCCTTTCCTAATCTTGACGGCGGAGCTGCCATTGAACTTCTGATAAGCGGAACCCGCTGCGAATACGGCGTACGGATGCTTCTTGCCGCCGTCAGGTGCGGACTGCTCATCACTGCGGCTGCGGCTGTTTTTCTGGGAATAAAGGAATTCTTTCCGATCTTTATCATACTTGTGATTCTTTATATTACAAATTGGATAAATAATGGTAAAAAAGCAAAGAAAATGCAAAAATATTGTTGACAAACCAAAAATTGTATGATATTATAAACACAAGAACTATCAGTAAATTTATGGCGAATATTGCCATATTTCAGGAATTGCTGGCAACGGTACTTATTTTTTATATTTTTTATTTTATGGAGGTTTATTATGGCATTTTGTAAAACTTGCGGTGCACAGATACCTGACGGAATGACTCAGTGTGCATCATGTGCTGCTCCGAACGGCTCCACTTTTAATCAACAGCAGACAACCGCTCCGAACGGCGTTGCTTTTAGTCAGCAGCAGGCATCTGCTCCGTTTACTCCCGGCGATAACGGAGGAAATATGGGCGCCTATAATCACGGTGCAGCATCCGGCGGCGATCTCAACGCTTCTTTTATACCGGAAAATAATGGCTCAAACTCAAAGAAAGGCTTTATCATCCTCGGAGCTGCGGCCGTAGTACTTATCGCTCTTCTTGTGTTCCTTTTCAACATTTTCTTCGGCGGCTATAAGAAACCTATAAAGAATGCCGTAAAGGGCATAAATAAGGTCGATGTCGACAAGGTTATCCAGGCTGTTATCCCCAAGGATCAGTTCAAGGATTTCAAGGATATCGTTGAGGACGAAACCGGTGACAGCTACAAAGAAGCTGTAAAAGATCTTGAGGATGAAATTAATGATACTCTCAAAGATACTAAACTTGATTACAAAGTAAAGGTAGATTTCAAAGGCAAGAAAAAGGTATCCGGCAGCACACGTGACGACATCGAAGAAATGGCTTCTGAGATGTTTGAAGAAATGGGGCTTGACGAAGTTGAAGTAAAGAAAGCTTATAGAGTAAAGGTTAAGCTTGAAGCAGAAGCTAAGTACAAAAAGGAAAGCGCTTCTGCCGGCGCTACTTTTAACATCTACGTTGTAAAATATAAAGGTTGCAGCGGCTGGTATCTCGCACCTTACGCTGACGAGGATTCATACGGCGGCTGGCTTGACCTTGCTAAAGATTTAGGCGGTTACAGCGGATTTGATCTGGATGATCTTTATGACGATGACGACTACGATTACTTTAATTTCTGACAATAAAATTACCGGGAGCAGATGATTCTGCTCCCGGTTTTATTTTTGAAAAACTCTCTCTGTAAATTGACCTTTTAATGATCTGAAACGTGTTATAATTATAGGTATCTCAGAACTCGGAAAGGAGATGACAATATGGCCGATGCTGAGAGCATTACCCGGGATGTCCACAAATACGGTGATACACTATACAGAATTTGTCTCCTTATGCTGAAAAATCCTGCGGACGCCGAGGACGCTGTTCAGGAAACTTTTATAAAATATATACAGAAAGATCCTGTTTTTACAAGCAGCGAACACAAAAAGGCATGGCTCATAACCGTTTCTGCCAACAAGTGCCGTGATATGCTTCGGAAACGTGGCAGAACAGAAGATGAAAGTGAGGAAATACTCAAAAACATATCCGTTAATCAGGATGAGGACTGCTCCGGAATACTTGAAGCTCTGTTTGAACTGCCTGAAAAATTCAGAATCGTTATGACACTCCACTACGTAGAAGAATATAAGGTAAATGATATCGCAAAAATAATAGGGAAATCCTCATCGGCAGTAAAAATGCGCCTCCAGAAAGGCAGGGCATTATTAAAAGAAATATATATAAAGGAGTATCTGGTATGAATTATAATAAAATAAAACGATCCGCTGAAAAAATAAAAATGCCCGAAAATATGAAGGAAAGAATAATTGCACAATGCTGCAAAGCCGCCGAACGCTCCGATGAAAAAAATACCTGCGGCAGCGTATTTTCTCAGCAGGTCAGCGGCGTTGAAAAGGCACGTTCTCACTATATCTCCAGAATAATAAGCGCAGCGGCAGCTTTTGCCGTTATAACAGGAAGCATCGGCGCAGCAGCGCATTTCCTGAAACGATCTGCCCCCGGAACAGAAAATCAAATGGGAGGAGTCAAGGATACAAAAATTAAAAATAATCCTCTGTCTGATTTCTGCGATCACAATTACGCTTTAACGAATACAATAGGTTCTGTCCAGACCACAAATCTCACCGAGGAACAGAAACTGCTGTTTGTTGACTTTTTTAACGAGTGCGAATACGGCGAATGGACTGAAGAGGATGAAACATACGCTATGATAAGATCATACTACGCAGCATATACTTTTATTGAAAAAAGCGAAACGGGATCTGACACTATCACTATTGACTGCAATAACTGCCTTACGATAGAACGCAGCTCCGGTGAAGACCAATCTGCCGTCATTGAACAATACAAGATAGACTTTGAAAAGTTCATGAATGCTTTCAATCTTATCATGGAAACTGACAATAATGAAAAAACATCACCGTTCGGCGATATGCGTGAATACGACTTTGCCATTATCTACGGCGAATATAATGAGAGCAGCCATGCTATTCCTGTCAACGAAGAACAAAAAACAATCCTTGCAGAATTCCTTAATAATGCGGATTACGCTGAATGGACTGACGAGGATGAAGCCGAAGTGGCACTTTCAAGCTATCCTGCAAAGGGAGAATATAATCTGCACGGCAGCAATGATTATTTCTTCTGCGACATATCTTTTGATATTACAGGATGCCTCAGAGCAACATACGGCAAATCTCCTTCTTACTCCGGCGATTATACAATGAAAAAGTACAAGATAGATTATGAACTGTTCAACAATACTGTCAATCAGATAATCTATGCAGACAATAATAACAATTCTTGTATCAAGTCATATCCGTTTATTGATTTTGAATCTTCCATTAATAGTGGTTCTGAAATAAAATACACCCTTTCCGGCAAACCTATGCCTGATCTTACTCAGAAGCAGTGCATACTCCTGGACGATTACCTTGAGAAAACCTTTGATAAGCTTCAAGCTGTTGACGAGCACATTCCTTTTTCAGAACCCGTAATAAAATTTGAGGTTTCAGAAATTCCCGATACAACGTTCTCCGTTCTGATTTACAGCGATGACTACATCTATATCAAAAGCGATATTGCGCAGCATTCTGGATGGTATAAATATTCCGGCAGCCGGATGCACGCTGAAATTGAGACAACGTTCAGAAACGGCAGCACCACTGACAGCAATACTTCTTATCCGCCTTTTGGAAATCTGGCAAAAAACGGCGGAACATACGAAGTAAAACGCAGCAGCGGCGATATCGTAATGCTTGAGGGAGATCTGCTCCATCAGCTTTTCTACGGCTACAACTGGGATGAATGTGAAATTGCCGAAGATCTTGTTATTATGCCGGCGGAATTTACTTTCAGCTATGATTACAATGACTCTGATACAAACATAATCTCCGTTTCCCTCGACGGTCAGGTTCATTGGATTCATCAGAGTTCTTATACAGGAAAAACAATAGAAGAACACTGGTATCAGCTTACCGACACCAATGTTCCGGACACTCTTTCATTAAGATTTTCTGAATAATCTATAGCCGCCCTACTTGAAATTGAAACAAGTTCAGGTAGGGCGGCTATGCATACAAAATACCAAGGTGGGAGATATATTACGTTTATTACGATTTAGACTTATCTATAATACTCTGTATCGTAATGCTGTTAAGATATCCCGTTATAACTTCATTCAATCCTTCCCATACATAAAGAGTAGAGCAGTTTTCACGTCTCGGACAATCGTTGACATCGTATGAAAGACAGGCGATAGGCGCAAGGTTTCCCTCTGTAGCACGAAGTACGTCTCCAACAGAAATATCGGCGGCGTTTTTTGCAAGACAATATCCCCCTCGATTTCCACGGTTGGTACGCAGTATACCGGCTTTGTTCAACATAGGAACGATTTGTTCAAGATACTTTTTGGAAATCCCTTCATCTTCGGCGATGTCTTTGAGAGAAGTATAAGCCCCCTTTTCATTACGTGCCAGATTTACAGTCAGGCGCAGAGCGTATCTTCCTTTTGTTGAAATTTTCATAAACAGACCCTCTCATTCAAACATCGGCGTTGACAGATAGCGTTCGCCTGAATCAGGAAACAAAGCTACGATCGTTTTTCCTGCATTTTCCGGTCTTTTGGCAAGCTGAACTGCTGCCCATAATGCAGCTCCGGATGAAATTCCCACCAGAACCCCTTCTGTCCTTGCTGCGGCTTTTCCAAAAGCAAATGCGTCGTCATGACCGACCGTTATAACTTCATCGTAGATTTTAGTATCGAGCGTCTTCGGAATAAATCCAGCGCCGATACCCTGTATCTTATGAGCGCCCGCTTTTCCCTCGGAGATAACGGGCGAATCTTTTGGTTCAACGGCAACAATTCTTATTTCAGGATTTTTTGATTTAAGATAAGCGCCGACTCCGCTGACAGTTCCTCCTGTTCCGACGCCTGCTACAAAAATATCAACATTGCCATCTGAATCCTCCCATATCTCCGGACCTGTTGTTTTCAGGTGAGCGGCAGGATTTGCAGGATTTGTAAACTGAGAGGGAATAAAACTGCCGGAAATTTCGGCTGCAAGCTCATTTGCTTTTTCGATAGCGCCTTTCATGCCCTTTGCGCCCTCTGTAAGCACAAGCTCCGCTCCGTAAGCTTTCATGAGATTACGACGCTCTACGCTCATTGTTTCGGGCATGGTGATTATAAGTCTGTATCCCTTTGATGCGGCAGCGGCAGCAAGCCCGATACCGGTATTTCCGCTGGTCGGCTCAATAATTACGCTTCCCTCTTTTAGAAGTCCATTCTCTTCCGCATCATTTATCATAGCGGCAGCAACTCTGTCCTTGACCGATCCGGCAGGGTTGAAATACTCAAGCTTTACAAGAATTCTTGCGTTCAGTTCCTCTTTTTTCTCAATGTTTGAAAGCTCCATTAACGGCGTACCGCCGATAAGCTCTGTAACGGTCTTATAAATCTTCATAATTATCCCTCCTGTTTTACGGATTCAAAGCCATGTTCAAGATCGGCGATTATATCGTCGATATGTTCTGTTCCGATAGAAAGCCGTACTGTATTCGGCTTTATCCCTGCTGCAAGAAGCTCTTCCTCCGTCATCTGAGAATGAGTAGTCGAGGCAGGATGTATAACGAGCGATTTAACGTCTGCCACATTGGCAAGAAGCGAGAAAAGTTCCAGACTTTCCGTAAATTTCTTTGCGGTTTCGGCATCGCCCTTTATTTCAAAGGTAAAGATAGAAGCTGCTCCATCCGGAAAATATCTGTCGTAAAGTTCCTTTTCCTTTCCTTCGGCAAGCGACGGATGATTTACCTTCTCTACCTGCGGATGTCTGCTGAGAAATTCTACAGTTTTCAGTGCGTTTTCTACATGACGCTCAAGGCGGAGAGAAAGCGTTTCAAGTCCCTGTAAAAGCAGGAATGAATTGAACGGCGAAATAGCTGCCCCCTGATCTCTCATAAGAGTAGTGCGGAGTTTCATAATATAGGCTATATTTCCGCACGCCTCGGCAAAAACGACTCCGTGATAGGAAGGATTCGGCTTTGTAATACCAGGGAATTTATCGTTCTGCGTCCAGTCGAAACGACCGCTGTCAATGACAACCCCGCCCATTACGGTTCCGTGACCTCCGATAAACTTAGTAGCGGAATGAACCACGATATCGGCGCCATGTTCAATGGGTCTAAGCAGATACGGCGTTGCAAACGTATTGTCAACAATCAGCGGAATGCCGTGCCTGTGAGCGATCTCTGCAAGTGATTCGATGTCAATAACGCTGGAGTTAGGGTTTCCCAAAGTTTCAGCGTAGATCAGCTTGGTTTCAGGACGTATCGCTTTTTCAAAGCTGCTTAAGTCAGAAGGATCGGCAAAATCCGTTGTGATTCCCTGTTCTCTCAGCGTATTTGCAAAGAGGTTATATGTGCCTCCGTACAAGTCTATAGAGCTTACGATATGATCTCCTGCTGAAGCGATATTCTGAACTGCATAAGAAATTGCAGCAGAACCGGATGCCGTTGCAAGAGCGGCAGCTCCACCTTCAAGAGCAGCTATTCTTTTTTCAAAAACATCGGACGTCGGATTCATAAGACGTGTATAGATGTTTCCTCCCTCCGTCAGACCGAACCGTCCGGCTGCCTGTGCTGAGTCCTTAAAAACGTATGAAGTAGTAGCGTATATTGGTACGGCTCTGGCATCCGTTGCAGGATCCGGAGCTTCCTGTCCGGCATGAATCTGGATGGTTTCAAATTTGTATTGTTTGCTCATAGTTATAACATCCTTTCATTTTAGCAAATATACTAATCATACATACTTTGTAGGTTATAAATAGATTATACCACACTATTTCGCTTTTGTCAATACCTTTTTAAGAATCTGTTTTTACAATAAAAGCCCGTTCGCATTATGTGAACGGGCTTTAAACGCTGATTACAATTAGTTGTTTATAATTAAATGCCTCATAGCGGCAAGATCAAAAGAGTCTATTACATTATCCTGACAAAGATCGCCGGCTTTCCAGTCCGAAAGCTCTGATCTTCCGAGCAGAAATCCCTGCATCATTACAATATCTGCAATACTGAACCTGCCGTCGGAATTTACGTCGCCTTTAACGCTTCTGTATTCTGCCCAGATCTGATCAAGACCATTTTTTCTGTCAGCTAAAAATTGTCTCATTATATCGACAGACTCCATGAAATCCGCTCCGCTTGACGAGCCGAAAACACAGTACTCGCGTCCTCCGTATGTATGCCAGCGTGCATTGTTCATTTCAGCGGAGGATCTTATTTCTTCCGCCATCTGAGTTATAAGCGCCGCACCGCCGTCTGATGCCGAGGTGAGTTCATTTATATAGGGTTCAAAACGCTCAAAATATATTTCAGCGGATCTTTCTGCTATATCTCCCTTTTTGTACAATTTCCCGATCCAGTTTATTCCTTCAATGGATGGCTGATTTACAGCATATTCCTCATACCCGACAATCGGAAAACAAATAACAAACAACTTTTTCGTATCCAGTGAATAGCATATATCACCGTATGAGTTCTGCCTGACTGTTGGGAAGCTTCCATAAGCAAGATCAAAATCCCATGCAGGTCCAAAATGGATTTTACCGTCTCCTCTAAGGTCTGAATCTTTATAAAAATAGAAACTGGTATTCGTCACATCAATATTCATAGATATTTCCTGCACAAGGTACGCTGTTATAAGGGAATCAACGTCAATATAATCGCTGTAATGTTTTCCTTTTGAGTTATATCCTGTTTCCGAATAAACGGCATCCTCCATTTCCTGAACAAAATTACGTATGTAAAGAACCTGTTCCTTGCTTGCATATTCGGGACCGTCTATTTCAATAACTGACCCTCTTGAAGTTATAAATCCGCTTTCTGCCTTATAGCTGTATCTGCCCGGCAACTGAAACTGAAGCAGATATCCGCCGGTGATATCATCAGGATCATTGGGAGTATCGTAGTATTTATAGCTGTTTACCACATACTGATCGTTAGAATTTTCAGGAATTCCTGACAGTATCTGAGGATATTCATCAAGTTCCTTATTATTAAGCAATTCGGTTTCTTCTTCAAGGTCACGGATATTGACACGCTGTTTCTGGATCTGAACACGTTCTGTCAGCTGGTATGTACCACGATAGGAACCGTCGGCATACAGGTCTACAAACACCGAATCCATTACATATTCCATACCGCCGGCACGGCTTATTTCCGAAGTGACCTTGTTGCGCAGCATGGAATGATCGAGATAATTTGATAACAGCGCCCATTTTTTAGCTTTACCCATGCCGTAAAGATTTTTCTTTTCAGGGAGCTTTATATTATAGGATTTCTTTTTGCTATAGTCCCAGGATGAATTACCATGAGATTTTATTTTTTCAAGCTCTCCTTGATACTCGATGGTTCCGTCTGCGTCCAGCATAACAGCCGAACCTGTTTCAGTCATCCAGCCGTTATTATCAAGAGTATCAAGACCTCCGCTTGATGTTGAAAGGTATATGCATCCGAGTTCAGACTGCATGACCTTTAATTTTCCGCAGTCCACATCGCCGACTGTAACATTGAATTCATCAGCGGAGTTCAGGAGAGATGTTGCTGCTCCTGATATGATTTTTTCGCCGTTTAAAGAAAGATCGCCGTTTTCAGTCTGATAAGATATAATAAGGCTGTTTCTGTCAGCAGTTGCAGGCAGAAAAACATAACGGCAATCATCCCATTCACTGTACCACCAATCCGTATAGTCGATTCCGGTATCAGTCTGAGGAGAAAGTCCGCTGACCTGAAACTTTATTACCGGAATATCTGAATAGTACATTTCCGGTGGATCGTTCTCATTGCTTAAAAAGGATATTCCATTATCAAAAAAGAGATCAAGGTAATCCTGTTGACGTTCGGAAACAGGATTGTTTTCATAAAACGATTCGTCCCCGGCAGAGACACTGTATACACAGCATCCGCAGCAAATAATTGCGGCTATTACGCATGAAGCGAGTCTCCTGATCAGCTTAATAATCATAATTCTCATTTGTATGATATATCGATCATTTTTTGCAGATCGTTATAAATCATACTGCTCCTTTCTGATTTTATGTTACAATGATTCAAAGCATTGTCTTTATATTATTTTAGTCGGTTATTTTTATTTTTTCTCTTACAATAAACTCTGAACCTGTCTTTGGATAATATATGCGGCATTAAAACTGTAATCAGCAGATGAGATACGATCATGATCAAGCTTTCATTCAGACATAAAAATGCCCCTTTGTCAGATTTCATATCGGTATGCCTTATACCTGATTTTCTGACAAAAGGGAAATTTTTCAAAACAAAAGAATTTGGTTTAAGAAGATATCCGCATAGAAATTATACGTGAAGTTTTCTATGCGGACATCTTCTTAATGATTAGAATAGAGCTTCTTGAAATCTGTAGGAGTACAGTGCTTAATCTCCTTGAAGATACGATTGAACGTGGTAAGACTCTTGAATCCCGATCTCATTGCCACCTCAGTTATAGGGATAGTCGGGTCAAGAAGCAGAAGCTCTGCCGCTCTTGTACGGCGTGCATTTATGTATTGTAAATACGACATGGAATTATACTGCTTGAATATCCTTGAAAAATGATATTTGCTGTAGCCTGCAACATTTGCAAGCTGATCCAGTGAAATATCATACATATAGTTATTGTCGATATATTTAAAAACTGTACCGAATTTTTCACTGTATTCACTGATTTTCTCGTCATCACAATCCATAAGTATTTTGCTCTGCTCCAACTGAAATTCCCGCAGAGCCATAAAAAGATCTATCATCATCAGATAAGTTCTGACTACGGCAAGCTCTGATTTTGAATTATACATCTTATATATATCCATCATGGTTTTTCTGGCGAAAATGTGAAGTTCCCTGCTATACCCAGGAGTAATTAGCACAGGCGACTTTAAAGCTCTCATAACGGTTTCCAGCACCGGAACGTCACCCAAATTAACATTATCGCACTGGAATATCAGTCTGTGACCTGGAATCGCTGGCATACTGTGAAGCTCTCCGGGAGGAACAATAAGTACTTCATTCTCTTCAATACGATAATCAATGCCGCCCACATTGACGATATAATGATTCTTCAGAGGCATGAGCAGTTCAACTGCGCTGTGCCAATGTACAGGATATGCTTCGTTATCATAATTATCATGGAGCAATACATACTTTTTTTCGTCATAATCAACTGTTTCGTAATCTCCTGAAAGATACTTTATCACATTATTCACCACGCTTTAAATTTATACCTTAATATTTATTATATAACATAATAAACACTTTGTAAATAGAATGATAAAAACTTTGTTGATTAGTGACAAATTTATATTTAATATTTTTATAATTTGCCGGATTTACCGCCGGAAAACTTTGAAAATTCAACCACAACGCCGTATAAAACAGCTCCGATAACAAGAATTATCCAGTTATGTCCCCAATCGTCTGCAATGAATCCCACAGCCAGAAACAGCGCCGCTAATATGAGCCAATATATTTTTCCGATGCTTGGTCTGCTGGCGCATTCTTTTTTGACTGATTTGTTTTCTTTGGAATATTTACCGTCTTCAAGAAGTTTATCAAACCCTTCATTGATATTTTCAGCCATGACAAGAAAATATACGCCAAGACCACAGACAAACAGCATAATACATAATCCGACAGTACAGACAAAATCAGATTCGGAAATAAGTACTGAACCAATCATTGGAATAACAGAAATTATACAAATAATTGAACCCATAATTTTATTTCGCATATAAGAAAATCCATGGTTTTTTCTTTTTTCCCTTACCATTCCGGAAACACCATATTCGGTATCTATACTTTCTTCTTCCAGATATTTATACGGATTCATTTCACTGTCCGATATCATAAAAATCCCCACTGATGCAGCAACAATAAGCAAAAGAATTATAAGTCCGATCACTCCTGCACTGTCCTCCGATAATGGAAATCTGCCGCTTTCTCCCGCAACGCCAAGAAGCAAAAGCGGAATTACCGAAACAATGCAAAGAAAAACGGCAAAAGCTGTACGCCGTGCATTTTTTTCATTAATTTTAAGAAAAACCGACGCTTCTTCCATTGTCACTTTTCTGAGGGATTTCTCATCGTCATCTCCGATAACAGAGGCGTCTGCGCATACTTCGATCTCATCGTTCAGAAGATAATCAGTAGTTACGCTGAAAATACGTGACAGTGCAAGTATTCTGTTTAAATCCGGCACAGACTGTGCTCCCTCCCACTTAGAAACCGACTGGCGGCTGACGTTCATCTTTTCAGCAAGTTCTTCCTGAGACATACCGTTCTTCTTCCTTAGGTCAACAAGCTTATCTGCAAAAATCATAAATTTTTTCCACCTTTCTGTATATCAATTGATTACGCTCTAATTATATGATATATTTCAGTTGAAGTCAAGCAACCGGACTTTACAATTTGTCAATAGGCAGTTGCAAACCGCTGTTTTTAGCTAAATAAAACAGCAGCCGACCTGAATAGTCGGCTGCTGTAAGGGGATATGAATTGAAGAAATCTTAATTTAAAAACATACTTTCAGAAAAATCCGTACTTCTTCTCAACGAACACAATTTCTCAATTGCACTTTGTGTAGATCTGTCCGCCATTAAGCTGCTTGCCCTTTGCCTCAAACATCTCGGAAACAGTTACAATCTGCCAGCCCTGTTCCTTAAGGTAAGGCGCAAGCTCTTCAATTGCAGCTGCCGTTGTTTCGTATGTTTCGTGACAAAGTACGATAGATCCGTTAAGAGAACCGTCATTCATAGCACTTTTTATCTTGCTTACCATCTGATCCTTTGATGCGCCGTTCCAGTCCTGCGTATCAATAGAACAGGTTATAAGCGGAACATCATTAAGAGTTGACTGTACTGTCTGATTTGACGCCAGATAAGGAAGTCTCAGCAGTTTTGAAGGCTCTGCTCCGATAATTCCTTTAAGCTTGGATGCACACTGATCGTACTCGCTTCTGATCTCAGACGCAGACTTCTCAGTGAGGTTCGGATGCGACTTTGTATGATTTGCGATCTCCATGCCCTTTGAATATGCATACTTAACTTCCTGTTCGCCGTCAGTTCCTCTGATCCAGTCGCCTACATAGAAGAAAGTAGCACGGAAATCCTGCTTTGCAAGAGCATTGATTATCCTCATGGATGTAGCGTTTGCGGATGATCCGACTGCTCCGTCGTCAAAGCTGATAGCGACCATGGGCTTTGAAGGATCAACCTTTCCGGCAGGTGTTACAGCAGGATCTGAAACAACTCCTACCGTGCCCTTGCCTGTTACGACCTTTGAGGCTGTTCCCTTTGCAGCTGACTGAGCATCGTCAAGATAATAGTCGGCTGTCGAATCGGGAAGTTCAACGTAAAGCAGAAGATCAGTTGCTCCTGCCGGAATTGTGTAAGCTGTATTTTCAAGCTTTGTCCATGTTTTGTCTGCTGCTGTTACAGAAGCTATTTCATCATAATGTTCTTCTCCGTCAAGATTATACTGGAGAGTCATTTTGGCGGTCTGGGATGAGCCGGACGCCTGAAGAACTGCGGCGCTGAAGCTGTATGTATTTCCTGCCTTATATGAACTGTCAAGAGACTTTGCGGTGCCCTGCCATGTATCCTCTCTGCCTGTAACTTTAAGGGATGATCCCTCTGAATAATAAGTTGAATTATCAAGCGAGAGCGAAGCTGCTCCTCTCTGCTCCCAGCCGTCTGTTCCCGAAGAGAAGCTGTCATCAAAAAAATCAGTATCTGAAACTGTAGGTATTGTAGTTGTAACTATAGGCTCTGTGTTACCATCCTGAACACTCTCAGGAAGTTTACTTATCATGTTGAGAAGATACTTCTGAATAGCAAGAGCGTCAAGGTTTGTAAGACCGTTTCCATTCTCGTTTACGTCTGCGTTAAGTCTGCCCTGTTCAGTGATATGGCTTGCATCACTTCCGTTTACACCATATACGTCAGGATTTCCTATCGCCTGCATAACAAGTATTGCATCGTTAAGAAGCACCTCTCCGTCACAGTCTGCATCGCCCCAGAGGGTTACCTCTAAACCGGGATTCTCAGATTTAGCTGTTGTTGTAGTTGTTACGGATGGCTTCTTTGTAGTTGTTGTAGTAGTTGTAGTAGTTGTAATTGTTGCGCCTGCGACAGTGCCGCCGCCTGTTGTTACAGATGACTTTACACCTGACTTTGATCCCCGTGCTTCGTCAATATAAAAATCTGTAAGGCTGTCAGGAGCTTCTACATAAAGCAGAAGATTTACTGCTCCGGCTGGGATAGTGAACGAAGTATTTTCAAGCTTTGTCCACTCACCGCTTTTTGCTGCTGCGGAAGCAATCTGATCGTAGTGATCTTCACCGTCAAGCGAATACTGGAGTGTAAGCTGCATATCAACTGCCGAACCGCTCTTCTGGAGAACACCGGTGCTGAAACTGTAGGTATTTCCGGCAACAAAGGCATCAGGATCGAGAGCGATAGAAGCGCCGTGCCAGTTATCTGTACGTCCTGTAACATAAAGCGACTTCTTGCCGGCATAGTAATTATCGGAATCAGTTGAAACAGATGCATCGCCTCTCTCAGACCAGCCGTCAGTACCGGACTCAAATGTGCTCTTGAAATAATTGCCGTCTGCATCGGGTTCTACTGAAGGAGCAGGGTCTGGTGTGGGGTTTGGATTTCCGCTGGGATCTGTATAAACATCGAGCTTTTTGATATCTGCGACGCCGCTGCTCTGCCAGCCTTCAGCATTCAGAGCAACCTCATAAAGATTACCGATACCCCAACCTTCGTCTGCCCATGCCTTGAAGTGATCGGAAACAGTAATGTGACCGGAGGTTCTCTTTTGCTGACGGACACTGAAATACTGCTTAAATGTCTCACTGCCGCCGTTGATAGTCGGACCGGTGTGATCCATCTGGAAAATCTTGTACTGTGCGCCATCAATGGTAACCATTTTGCCGTTAGCATCCGGGCACCAGTCTACCCAGTCCTCGATGATGTAGTACTCAACGAGCGGTACGTTGCCGGCGTTCTTGTTCTGGAACCAGCCGTATACGCAAAGACGTGAGTTGCCGTTTGCGCTGCCGGTCTGACGATAGTCGGCTTCATAGTCCATGCCGATGTATGGATAATCGGTAGCCTTTTTCTGGGAACCAAAGTCCAGACCACGGCGAGCAAGGAAGTTACCGCTGCTGACACTTGCATTCCACTCCGCCTTGAAAGCAGCGCCCTGACCGAGTGTCATGGAACCGTTGCCGCCAGTTGTGTCAATCCAGACCTCGTAGCTGTAACCGTCGCAATTGCCCTTATGCTGATTCGTACCGTTGCCAACGCTGAGCTTATCACCAACATTTGCCGCCGAAGAAGAAGTCGGCATTTTTGGAAGCATCGTGAAACACATAACTGCAACTGTAAACACACCAGCCAATTTGCTTAATTTACTTTTCAGTTTCATAAAAATCCTCCTTTTAGAAATAATCAGTAGGTGAAATCCATCTGGATTTCTTTGAGTTCTTTACGGCAACGCCGCATTAAGGACTCTGTCGGAATTCTGCTTAAAAAGCTTTTCTTAATATGCATCATTCCTCGCTTTTAATTAATATAATGGTAAACTTCATCCGGAAACGTATCCGGAATCAAGTACTGAACAGTGTGCAGATCCCTGTCAGCAAATGGCTTCCTCTGAAAAGCACTTCTGGTAAATGAGTTTTCAGGGGATCATCTTATATTAATATTTTATTGCGTTTTCATGAACAAATCAAGTCGTATGTTGCTGTTTATTAATAAATCAGTCATTTTTTGCTAACTTTCAGGAAATATTCTTCCGTGATCATTTACTCTATATCATGGAATCACAGACATATTTCTGCTGAATTCCACAAGAGATTTTTTATACATAAAGATTGCTTGAACTATATTTTTTTATTTTAACATTCTGACATTCACAATAATAAAATAAATTATCAATGATCTTCAGCAAAATGAGGATTCAGGACTTGCCAACCAATGAAATATATGCTATAATTAATTATCATCTGTTGGTATAGATTCTTACACCAGTGAAACGAGGGATTAGGATATGAAAATAAACTGGAATACAAAATATAACACAATTTCCATTTACACCGTACTGACATTTACAGCCTGCCTTGTGGTCTACGCAATACTTTTCAATTTCACTATAGTGGGCAGAGTGATAAAAACATTTCTGTCCGTGGCAGCGCCTATCACCTGGGGGCTTGTTATAGCCTACCTGGTAAATCCTATAATGATGTTTGTGGAAAAGCGAACAAAAAAATTTACTGAACGCAAAAAGCCGCATCCCAGGCTGAACCGCATAATTGCTGCTGCAAGCGCAATGATTGTGTTCATTACAATAATTTCAGCGCTTCTTGCGATCATATTGCCTCAGGTACTCAACAGCATAACCGGTATTTTTGAAAACGTCAACACATATATTGACAATTGTCGTGACTGGATAAATTCTCTTTCCGATAAATATCCTGAACTGGTAAAAAGCGCTGACGAACAGATAAGCCGTCTGGAAATTGATGTCAATAAATTTGTAGAGAATTTACTTCCTAAAGTCGGCGATCTTATGGTCAAAATAACCGACCGTACATTTGCTTTCATGATCGCTATCAAGGATTTTCTCATCGGAATGATCGTAGCCGTTTATTTTCTCTATGATAAGGAGCATTTCCAGGCTCAAATCAAAAAATTCACTTATGCGATACTTCCGGAAAAAGGCGCTTCAGGTTTTTTCCGGGTGTGCACTCAGACAAACAGTTCAATAAGCGGATTTATCTCCGGAAAGATCATAGATTCCATAATTATCGGATTCCTCTGTTTCATCTGCATGACGGTAATGAAGATAAATTTTGCAGTCCTCATTTCCGTTATAGTAGGAATCACCAACGTAATCCCGTTTTTCGGTCCCTTTATCGGAGCTATCCCCAGCGGACTGCTTCTTCTTGTATCGTCGCCAAAGCAGGTAATTCCTTTTGCAATTCTCATACTTATTATACAGCAGCTTGACGGAAATGTCATCGGCCCGAAGATCCTTGGTCAGTCTACAGGCGTTTCCTCATTCTGGGTGCTGTTCTCTATTCTTGTGGGAGGCGGTCTCTTCGGATTTGCCGGAATGATACTCGGCGTTCCCGTATTTGCTGTCGTGTATTCGCTGATAAGCGAGTATATCAGCTATCGTCTTGAATCTAAAAATATGTCCGCAGTTACCGCTGATTATGCTCCGACCGCACCAGAACCGACCAAAAAGAAGAAAGAGCCGAAAAAAGATCAGACAAAAACAAAATGATCCCTATATACAAAAACTTAAGTGGGGACTCTGTCCCCACACCCCTGCCAAAGAGGAGTACATCCCCTTTGGAAACCCAATATTACTTAAATTAAGCGCCTCGTAAAGAGGCGCTTAATTTAAGTAGGATGATTGCTCATAGAGCAAATTCCCTCTTAACAAAAGTGAAAGGGTCATAGACCATTAAGTTAATGGCATTGGAAGGTATGCGGCTGTTTTTATTTATTCTTTTATCCGATACTGCTCCGCTTCCCTGATAAGTTTTACATCAATCAAAGCGTCTGTCAACGTGCCGGTTTCAACAAATTCCTCGGAAAAAATCTTTCCTTCCTCTCGTATCCTGCCTGCAAATCCGGCTTTGGAATATGGGATAAGAAGTTGCATCCTCCTTGCCGTCACAGGAAGCTTCCTTACAATACATTCAAGCAGTTTGTCGAATCCACAACGTTCTCTGGCGCTTATCATAACTGTTGAATCATCCTCAAAGACCATATCGGCATCAAGAGCAGCGTCCATCTTATTCATTACGTTGATTCTCGGTATATCGCCGCAGCCCAGTTCCGTGAGAAGCTGTTCGGTGACCTCAGCCTGTTCCTGCCTTTCGGGAGAGGAAAGATCCTGAACATTCAGAATTACATCCGCAGAAGCAGCTTCCTCCAGCGTTGACTTGAAAGCCTCTATCAGATTATGCGGCAGTCTGCGTATAAGTCCGACCGTATCGATAAGCATAACGCTTCGTCCGTCGGGAAGTTCTATCGAGCGGGAAGTAGTATCGAGAGTCGCAAAAAGCTTATTTTCCGCCAGAACCCCGGCATCTGTCATGGCATTGAGCAGGGTCGATTTTCCCACATTGGTATATCCAACGATCGCTGCGCAGAGAACTCCGTCTTTCTTCCTGCGTGAGCGTGAAAAATCACGGTGCTTTTTAAGTTCTTCCAGTTCATTCTCAAGGTAGGAGATCCTTTTTCTGATATGCCGCTTATCCGTTTCCAGCTTTGTTTCACCCGGCCCTCTTGTGCCGATACCGCCGCCAAGTCTTGAAAGAGCTGTTCCCATTCCGGTAAGACGAGGCAGCCGATACTTCTGCTGCGCCAGTTCAACTTGCAGCTTTCCCTCTTTGGTTCGGGCACGCTGGGCAAAGATATCCAGTATCAGCGTAGTCCTGTCGATTATCCGTACATCAAGAATATTCTCGATATTACGCACCTGAACGCCTGTCAGCTCATGATCGAAGATAACCAGCTCGGCTTTAAATATTTCAAGCTGTTCTTTCAGTTCTTCAAGGCGCCCGCTGCCCATGCAGGTTGCAGGATCGTACGACGGACGTTTCTGTATGACAGTACCGACAACCTCGGCTTCGGCAGTTGAAGCAAGCTCCTCCAGCTCACGAATAGATATTTCTGCGTCAAATTCTCCGGTATCTACGCAGGCAAGAACCGCCTTGACCGGAATATTTTCAGTTTTATTTTCGTACATCAGGATTCCTTTCTTAAGCTTCCCATCAGTTTTCTGATCTCATTCGGAGTAAAAACATATTTCCTTCCGCAGAAATGACAGCACACTTCCGTGTCCTTTTCTTCCGCAGCTATATCTGAAAGTTCCTCCTCACCGATGCTTAGCAAAATCCTTTCCGTTCTCTCACGGCTGCAATCGCAGTGATACTCCGGTGAAGCGGTATCAAGCTCGTTCGGATCAAGACCTTTAAGAAGCATTCCGGCAATTTCTTCCGGTGATGTTCCATCATCCAGCAGCTTTGACACCGGCGGCATTTTATTGACATTTTCCTCAATGATATCTATGCATTTTTCGTCGGCAAACGGCAGCAGCTGTACCAAAAATCCTCCTGCCGACCTTACCGTCAGATCAGGATTTACCAGAACCCCAAGACTACACACTGTAGGTATCTGCTCGCTGACTGCATAATAATTTGCAATATCCTCGGCGATCTCACCGGAAACGAGGGGGATCACTCCCACGTATGGTTCTTTAAGTCCCATATCACGCACAACGGAAAGATTACCGTCACGTCCGACAGCTCCGCCAACGTCAAGCTTTCCCTGAGCGTTAAGCGGGATCTCCACTACCGGATTCGTCACGCAGCTTTTTACATTTCCCCGGCTGTCTGCAACAGCGGTAAGCTGTCCGGCAGGACCGCCTCCGTTTATACGGAGAGTAATAGTATCATTCTCTCCTTTAAGCATATATCCCATAAGGGAAGCGGCTATAGCCAGACGTCCCAGACCTGCGGTTATAACCGCAGACGTTGTGTGTATCCGCTCTATCTCTGATACGATATCCTTAGCGTCAAGAACTTCCGCAAATGCAGAACCGTCCGCTGAAATCGCTCTATATAATTTACTCATTGTATTATCCTTTCATATATTCTGACCATTTCGTATGCATCTCGTAACATACACTATACGCTGCGTATTATCAGCAGGCAGTGCGAATGTATCATCTCCGTACTTTACAAGAAGCTCAAATCCCGATTCTGCCAGCAGCTTTTCAAGTTCCGATTCACTGTACGCTTTCTCGGAAAAGCTGTCTGAACTGCGTTCATACAAACCGCTGTCAAGCTCTTCAAAAAATTCCAGATTCATCCGTACCTCGTCAGTTTCCTTGTCGAGAGTATTCTCCCAGATACAATAAACGCCCTCTGCCTCATAGGTGAAAGTATTATCGGCGAGAACATTACGATGCTTATATAGTGTGTTCACATCGAAGATAAACAAAGCGTTCTGCTCCGAGAAGAAAGCCACGCTTTCAAAAACTTTCCGGACATCCCCGATAGACGACAGATGATTTATGCTGTCAAGAGCGCATATCGTTACATCTATTGTTCCGTACATATCCAGGCAGCGCATATCCTGACAAAGATACTGTATGCTGCTGCCGCTGTCAAACTTCTTTTCTATGGCTATTCCCAGCATTTCATCGGAATTGTCAACGCCGATAACATCGTACCCGAGATCAGCCATTACCTCTGAAATACTGCCCGTTCCGCAGGCGAGATCAAGGAGGATGTTTCCGCTTGTTGTCTTGAATTTCTTTATTATCTCATGAAAATATTCTCCCCGCTTACGATAGTCAATATTCGCCGTAAGCTTATCGTAAAATCGTGCAAAAGCGCTGTAATCCGACATATAATTGATAAGTTCCTTTCACTTTAATTCAACATCTTCCGTACCGAGCCATTCATTATTTTCTCCAAGAACAGCACGTTTTCTTTTTACAAGAGTTTCTTTTCCGTCATTGTCATATTCAAAGCAGTCTATGTAGATATCGCTGCCATTCATATACTGAAGCTCACGGGAAACAGGTTGGAGTTTTCCGCTTTCCCATTTATAGATGATCCAGTCGTGATCCACAGCGCTGCCACGTAATGAAAAATGTAAAATTCCGTTTTCACTGTCGGCTTTCATCAGAAAACCAACTTCATTCAGCACATCCCATTTTTCAAAAGGATCAAAATTCACTGTGGGGTTAAAACGATAATAAGTTCCCGGCATATTTGCCACAAGCGTTGTTTTTGGCACAAAAAGATCATCATAGCCGTCGAAATCAAAATCACTGACAACAAGCAGATTTGCCGGATCTTTATCATAAATTTCCGCCATTCTCAGAAGTTCCGTGCAGTCGATCTCTATTTTCTGTAAAACAGAACCTCCGTTGTAATATAAGATGCCAGCGTCTTCAACTTTGAATTTATACTCCGAATCTTTCAAAGCTGCGGATTCAGATGTCTCCGGAATTGTTATTTCCCCTTTGATGTCCGAAACAGGAGCTTTTTCTTTTTCGCTTGAAGCAGAGCTTTTTTCTCTGTCAGAACATCCAGATAAGATTCCGGCTGCTATCAGAAAAATAAAATACTTTCTCATCTGATCCTTACCTGACCCTTCTGCAACAAAAGGCGGACTATGCATCCGCCTTTGTGAACTTTAGTATTACTTATTTTCCATATCCTTTGCCTTGCAGCACTTCTTATACTTCTTGCCGCTGCCGCACGGACACGGATCATTATCTTTTATCTTCTTTGCCTTAGCCTGATTGGAAAAACTGCCGTCGCCTGCTCCGGCATTAGGAGCATCCGGCTTGGCAACCTGTTCACGCTCCGGCATACTGTCCTTTCTCACCTTTACGGTAAGAAGCATATGGATAGTATCCTCACGGATAGCCTCAACCATTGCGTCGAACATTTCAAATCCCTCGAAACGGTACTCAATTACAGGATTCTTCTGACCGTAGGAGCGTAATCCGATACCTTTTTTCAGTTCTTCCATATCGTCGATGTGAGCCATCCACTTTGTATCAACAACCTTAAGCAGAATAACACGTTCAAGCTCACGCATTACCTCTTCGCCGTATTCTTCTTCCTTAGCCTGGTAGATCTCTCCTGCCTTTTCACTAAGAGCTTCGATTATGTCCTCCTTGGTGACATCCTCCAACTCCTCATCAGTGAATTCCAGATCTTCCGGTCCGAGGAGCCATCCCTGGAAATGATCCTTAAGACCTACGATATTCCATTCTTCCTTTACCGTTTCATCAACAAGGTAGGTATTGACAGTAGTAGTAATAAGCTCCTCCATCATCTTGAGAATGCTCTCGTGGAGATCTTCTCCGTCCAGAACCTGCGCTCTCTGCTTATATATGATCTCACGCTGAGTGTTCATAACGTCATCGTAATTAAGTACATTCTTTCTGATGCTGAAATTGTTGCCTTCGACTTTCTTCTGCGAGGATTCAATGATCTTTGTGAGAAGCTTGCTTTCAATAGGCATACTTTCGTCCACATTAAGTGTTCTCATCATGTTTTCAAGACGCTCGCCGGCAAAGATTCGCATGAGATCATCCTCTACCGAAAGGAAAAAGCAGCTTTCGCCCTCATCGCCCTGACGTCCCGAACGTCCACGCAGCTGATTGTCAATACGTCTTGATTCATGACGCTCTGTACCAAGAATATAAAGTCCGCCTGCTTCCTTGACCTTTACAGCCTTTTCCTTTACTTCCTCGTTAAACTTATTGTAAAGCTGGCGATACAGTTCTCTTGCCTGCAAAATTTCCTGATTATCAGTATCTGCAAAACCGATAGCCTCAGTGATTATCTCCTCAGGTATCTGACGCTTTCTCATTTCTGCTCTTGCAAGAAATTCTGCGTTTCCGCCCAGCATGATATCGGTACCACGTCCTGCCATATTTGTGGCAATAGTAACAGCGCCGTACTTACCTGCCTGCGCTACGATCTCAGCTTCTTTGGCGTGCTGCTTGGCATTAAGCACTTCATGCTTAACCCCCTTTCTTTTCAGCATAGCGGAAAGAAGTTCAGATTTTTCAATGGAAACCGTACCTACAAGGATAGGCTGTCCTTTATCGTGACATTCAATGATCTTTTCTATGATAGCGGCATACTTTCCCTTTTCAGAACTGAAAACCTGATCGTTATGGTCGATTCTTATAACAGGCTTATTTGTCGGGATAGAGATAACGTCCAGTTTATATATCTCCTTGAACTCTGCTTCCTCGGTCATAGCAGTACCGGTCATTCCGGAAAGCTTTGTATAAAGACGGAAGAAATTCTGGAAAGTGATCGTTGCAAGGGTTTTTGACTCGCTCTTGATCTTTACGCCTTCCTTTGCCTCGATTGCCTGATGAAGTCCGTCATTGAAACGTCGTCCCATCATAAGACGTCCTGTGAATTCGTCAACGATTATAATTTCTCCGTCCTTGACAACATAATCAATATCGTTTCTCATAATACCGTTTGCCTTTATGGCCTGGTTGATATGGTGAAGAAGCGTCATATTGTCAGGATCCATAAGGTTTTCAACATTGAAAGCAGTCTCCGCCTTTTTTACGCCTCGCTGAGTGATAGTTGCCGTTTTTGCCTTTTCGTCAATAATATAGTCGGCTGTCTCATTAAGAGCGTCCTGGTCTGCCTTGTCGTCCATTTCAACAACGGTCGTAGGCGTAAGCGTCTTGGCAAAGCGGTCTACTATTGAATAAAGATCCGTAGACTTGTCCCCACGTCCGGAAATGATAAGAGGAGTACGTGCTTCGTCGATAAGTATCGAATCGACCTCGTCCACGATGGCAAAATTAGGAGCACGCTGAACACGTTCTTCCTTATGAGTTACCATATTGTCACGGAGATAATCGAATCCGAGTTCGTTGTTTGTTGCATATGTCACATCGCAGTTATATGCTTCACGTCTTTCATCATTAGTAAGACCATGAAGGATGCATCCTACAGTAAGCCCCAGCCAGCGATGAACTTTTCCCATCTCCTCAGCCTGAGTTTTTGCAAGATAGTCGTTTACCGTTACAACATGAACGCCAAGACCGGAAAGGGCATTAAGGTACGAAGCAACGCAGGCAACGAGAGTTTTTCCTTCACCTGTTTTCATTTCGGCTATACGTCCCTGATGAAGAACGATAGCTCCGATGATCTGTACAGGATAAGGCTTTTTTTCCAGAACACGCCAGGCTGCTTCCCTTACCGTTGCAAGAGCCTCGGGGAGAATATCGTCAAGTGTCTCGCCGTCCTCAAGCCTATCCTTGAATTCCTGAGTTTTTTCCTTCAGTTCAGCGTCAGAAAGCTGCTGATACTCCTCGTCAAGTGCAAGGACTTTATTTTTAATAGGTTCGATACGCTTCAACTCTCTGTTGCTGTAGCCGTTAGCGCCGAAAATTCCTTTGAATAAACCCATTTGTATACCGCCTTTTCATGTATTGATGATTATTTCTTTAAGATATAAATACATATAATATATTTTACAGCAAATCAGCACATTTGTCAATACCTACTTCACATCTTGCGAAACTTATTATTGCACGAGCCGTTGTCATACTTTCCGCCCAAGTATTATTTCAGCGATATCCTGCGGCTTTTCTGCAATAAACGCAGCCCCCTCCGCTTCGAGCTCCTGCCGTCCACGGAATCCCCATACGCATCCTATGGAAACAATCCCGGAATTTTTTGCCGTCCGTATATCCACATTGCTGTCGCCTATCATGTAGACCCTGTTATTATCCGGAAGCCCGTCAAGTATCTCTCTTATCACAGTAGGATCAGGCTTTTTCGGACGTTCATCACAGCCGCCCAGCACCTTGAAAAAACCTGCTTCCGGAAGAAGTGCGGCAATTATCTTTCTGGCGGCGTCCTGCGGCTTATTTGTAGCCACTGCAAGCCTCACTCCGGACTTGGAAAGGATTTTTATCGTTTCCGCAATTCCGTCATATAGCCGGGTATGATCCAGATAATGGCCTCCGTAGCGGCAGCAAAATATATTGTAAAGTTCCCCCGCCCTGTCACTGACGTCATCCGGAAGCGCACGAACACACAGCTTCCGTGCTCCGTTTCCCACCATTTGCTTATAGCTTTCTACGGAATGTATAGGACATCCGAGTTCTTTCAGACCGTAATTCACAGCGTCGGCAAGATCCTGCAATGTATCGGCAAGAGTGCCGTCAAGATCAAAAATTGCTGTTATCACACAAATCACCTCATATTCTTGATGCAAGGAGTTCGGAATACTGCCTGCGGAACGCTTCAAATCTTCCCTGTTCGATCGCATCACGGATTTTCTCTGCAAGAGTGTTATAAAAATAAAGATTGTGCTGAACTGCAAGACGTCCGGCAAGCTGCTCGTTCGCCTTGAAAAGATGACGGATATATGCACGGCTGAAATTCCGGCAGGTAGGACAATCGCATTGCTCGTCAACAGGCCGTGGATCAGTCTCATAACATTTATTGCCAAGATGCATTATGCCGCTCCAGGTAAAGACCGTGGCATGACGTGCATTGCGGCTTGGCATTACGCAGTCGAACATATCCACTCCACGGGCGACCGCCTCGATTATATTTGACGGCGTTCCCACTCCCATGAGATAACGGGGCTTATCTATCGGCATATACGGCTCAACCGTCTCGATTATGCGGTACATATCCTCTGTTGCTTCGCCGACTGCAAGACCGCCTATAGCGTAGCCGTCAAGATCAAGAGCGGCTATCTGTTCCATGTGCCTTATGCGTATATCGTCGTAGGTCGAACCCTGATTGATGCCGAAAAGCATCTGATTTTTATTTATCGTATCCGGAAGTCCGTTAAGACGTTTCATTTCTTCCTTACATCGTATCAGCCAGCGTGTGGTGCGGTCAACAGAAGCTTCAACGTACTTTCTCGGTGCAGGATTTTCAATGCATTCGTCAAACGCCATAGCAATAGTGGACGCAAGATTAGACTGTATCTGCATACTTTCTTCCGGACCCATGAAAATACGCCGACCGTCGATATGGGAGGCAAAATATACTCCCTCCTCCTTGATCTTACGGAGCTTTGCAAGGGAAAATACCTGGAATCCGCCGCTGTCCGTAAGAATTGGCTTGTCCCAGTTCATAAATTTGTGCAGACCGCCCATTTCCTTTACTATATGGTCTCCGGGACGCAGGTGCAGATGATACGTATTGCACAGCTCCACCTGAGTTTTCAGACCCTTTAAATCAACAGATGAGATTCCTCCCTTGATAGCAGCAGATGTTCCCACGTTCATGAAGCACGGCGTCTGAAATGTACCGTGAACAGTTGTGACCTGTCCTCGTCTTGCTTTATTTTCTTGTTTTAATAATGTAAACATAATGTCTCCTTATTTTATATCCTTATATGGTTCGTCCGTTTCCGGCGTACGGTGCTCATGCTTCTCGTAGTAGCCGATAAGCCTGCCGCTTTCGTCACGGAGAGCCATCATATAGACGTCCTTATTTTCTTTCGAATTATGAAACGTGAAAACTCTGTTGTTATCACGGCTTTCACCGAACCACCTTACAACGGCTTTTATCTTGCCGTTCGATTCTCCGCTGTGGCAGTCGAGAAGCGAGCTGCCGAGAAGATGAACCCCTTTCCTCTCATAAAATGCGGAAGCCGCCGGATTCATATAGATTATCTTATGCCCAAGGTCGCAGACGATCACCCGTGCCGGGTCGTTCTCGACTATACTCCTAAAAAATACTGAAATATCCATTTGCAATGCTCCTTTACAAAATACACATAGAATCTCCAAAACTGAAAAAGCGGTAACGCTCCTCAACGGCTTTTTTGTATGCATTCATCGTATTATCATAGCCCATAAACGCCGATACCAACATGATAAGCGTACTCTCAGGCAGATGAAAATTGGTTATAAGTCCGTCAATGCATTTGAATTCATAGCCGGGATAAATGAAGATATCCGTATATCCCTCATGTTCTGCGATCTCATTGTAAAAGCTTGCCACGCTTTCAAGAGTCCGGCAGGATGTAGTTCCGACGGCAATAACACGTCCTCCTTTCGCCTTTGTCTCGTTGATAAGATCGGCTGTTTCTTTCGGAAGATGATAATGTTCGCTGTGCATCTTATGATCCAGAACATTATCTTCTTTTACCGGACGGAAAGTTCCAAGTCCCACATGAAGAGTTACAAACGCCGTCTTTACGCCCATTCCATGAAGCTTGTCGAGAAGCTCAGGCGTGAAGTGAAGTCCTGCTGTGGGGGCGGCGGCAGAGCCGAGTTCTCTGGAATAAACAGTCTGATAACGTTCCTTGTCCTCCAATTTTGCCGTAATGTACGGAGGCAGAGGCATCTGTCCCACATCGTCAAGAGCGGTAAAGAAATTCCCCTCACACTCAAATCGGACTATTCTGTTTCCGTCGTCTTTGACTTCAATGACCTCGGCAATAAGACGTCCGCCGCCGAAGCTGAACCTTGTGCCGACCTTTGCCTTTTTGCCGGGACGGCAGATTATCTCCCAGACTTTATCGCCCTTTTGCTCCAGCAGCAGGAACTCGATAAACGTACCGTTCCCGATCTTCTCTCCGTACAGTCTGGCGGGAATAACACGGGAATCGTTCATTACAAGCAAATCACCTTCCCGCAGATGATCGCATAGATTATAGAAGCGGTCGTGGCTGACCTCTCCGGTTCGGCGGTCAACGCACATCATCCGGGAAGCGCTTCTCGGCTCCACCGGCGTCTGAGCTATAAGCTCTTCGGGAAGATCATAATAAAAATCAGATTTTAAAATTTGCATGGAATTCTCCTTTTCGTTTAATTTGCAATTATGTAAAAAAACTCTTGACATATCAAAAATTAAGTGCTATTATAGTAACAAGGTAGAGGTGCGGATGCGATCAGTAAGCGGACAGAGGATGACCGTTCCTTTGAAGTCCGATGAAAGGCAATTCCGCCGAAGGACTGTCTCCGGTAAATTCAGTTCTGGTCACAGGCTCAACAGGTCTGCGACTGTCATCATGCTTTATGGTGGAGAGCTATCGGCATTGTTTATACCGATGTCAATATTTCTATTATAACGTATGATGAACCGGTTTGCAACCGGTTTTTGTTATTTTCAGTAATTTTTTATAAAAGGAGATCATTTATGAAACAGTACAATGTTGGTATTATCGGCGCAACGGGCATGGTAGGTCAGAGATTTGCTACCCTGCTTGAAAATCATCCCTGGTTCAGCGTCAAGGTTCTTGCCGCTTCACCAAGAAGCGCCGGACAGACATATCAGGAAGCCGCTGGCAACCGCTGGAAAATGGCAGTTCCAATGCCCGAATCCATGAAAGATATGATCCTTATGGACGCAACGTCGGATATTGACAAGATCGCCGGAATGGTAGACTTCTGCTTCTGCGCCGTCGATATGAAAAAAGATGAAATAAAGGCACTCGAAGAAGCATACGCAAAAGCTGAATGTCCTATCGTTTCCAACAACTCCGCCCACAGATTCACTCCGGACGTTCCAATGGTTGTTCCGGAAATAAACCCGGATCACATTGAGATCATCAAAGCTCAGAGAGAGCGTCTCGGCACCAAGAAGGGCTTTATCGCCGTTAAATCAAACTGCTCGATCCAGAGTTACGTTCCGGCGCTTCATCCCCTGAGAAAGTTCGGTCTCAAAAATGTTCTTGCCTGTACATATCAGGCTATTTCCGGCGCCGGAAAGAACTTTGAGACATGGCCTGAAATGGTAGATAACCTTATTCCGTTTATCGGCGGCGAGGAGGAAAAATCCGAGCAGGAACCTCTCAAAGTATGGGGAGAGATCAAGGGCAATGAGATCGTCAAGGCTGAGACGCCCTCTATCACGACGCAGTGTCTCCGTGTTCCCGTTTCAGACGGTCATACAGCCGCTGTTTTCGTAAGCTTTGAAAACAAACCATCCAGGGAAGAGATACTTCAGCTCTGGGCTGATTTCAAGGGTGTTCCCCAGGAACTTAAACTCCCCAGCGCTCCGAAGCAGTTTATCCACTATTTTGAGGACGACAACCGTCCGCAGTCTAAGCTTGACAGAAACCTTGAAGGAGGCATGGCAGTTTCCGCAGGACGTCTCCGTGAAGATACACAGTACGACTACAAGTTTGTTTGTCTCTCACACAACACATTAAGAGGTGCGGCAGGCGGCGGCGTGCTTCTTGCCGAGCTTCTTGCAGCTAAGGGATACTTCGACTGATTTCTGATAAACGTCCGCATATATGAAAGGAACTTATTTATGAAGAATACCATTTTTACCGGCGCAGCTATAGCAATTATCACCCCTATGAACGCCGACGGTTCTATAAATTATGAAAAGCTGGGAGAACTTATCGACTTCCAGATAGAAAATCACACCGACGCTGTCGTTATCTGCGGTACTACAGGCGAAGCTTCTACAATGACGGACGAAGAGCATCTTGAATGCATTCGTTTTGCCGTTGAAAGAACAGCGCAACGTGTCCCGGTTATTGCAGGAACGGGCAGCAACGATACATCCTATGCCGTTGAACTCTCAAAGGAAGCTGAGGCTGTCGGCGCTGACGGACTTCTCCTTGTCACCCCCTACTACAACAAAACAACTCAAAGCGGTCTTATAGCTCATTTCACTGCTGTTGCAAACGCTGTCAATATTCCGATAATTCTTTACAATATCCCCGGCAGAACAGGCATGAACATGGATGTTGCCACCGTTAAGGAGCTTGCAAAGCATCCAAATATCGTGGCAGTCAAGGAGGCGAGCGGAAATATCAGCTATGCCGCTAAGCTTATTGCAGAATGCGGCGATATGATCGACGTTTACAGCGGCAACGACGATATGATTGTACCTATCATGTCTCTTGGCGGAAAGGGCGTAATTTCCGTACTTTCCCATGTTCTTCCGAAAGAGACGCACGATATGGTGCAACTCTGCCTTGACAATAATTTTGCCGAGGCTGCAAAGCTTCAGATAAAATATCTTGATCTTATAAACAACCTGTTTATAGAAGTAAATCCCATTCCCGTAAAGGCAGCCGTAAATATGATGGGCATGGGCGCAGGACCGTGCAGACTTCCTCTCTGTGAAATGTCCGAGGAACATAAGGCTGTACTTCGTGCTTCTATGGAAAAGCATGGTCTTATCAAATAATCATTTACCATAAGAATCCGTCTTAAGAGACAGGTTCCGAATACTGTGATATCAAAAAATAGGAGTGTAAAACATGACAAATATTGCTATATGCGGCGCTAACGGAAAAATGGGCAAAACCATTTACAGCTGTGTCCAGAATCGTGACGATTGTACTGTCACTGCCGGAATCGATCTGTACACACAGCAGTACGCCAACTTTCCCATTGTGGATTCCCCTGCAAAACTTCCAATAAAGCCTGATGTTATAATCGACTTTTCCAACCCTGCCTCTCTTGACGGACTTCTTGACTACTGCCTGTCAACAGGAGTTCCGCTTGTTGTTGCTTCTACAGGATACAGCGAGGAACAGGTCGCAAAAATCAAAGACGCTTCTGAGCAGATCCCCGTTTTCTTTACTTTCAATATGTCCTTGGGTATCAATCTGCTTGTACAGCTTGCCAAAAAGGCTGCTTCCGTTCTGGGAGGTCAGTTTGATATAGAGATCGTTGAAAAGCACCATAATCAGAAAATTGACGCTCCGAGCGGTACAGCCATCATGCTGGCTGACGCTGTCAACGAAACCCTTGGCAACTCAAAGCACTACGTATATGACCGTCATTCACGCCGTCAGAAACGTGAAAAGTCGGAAATCGGTATGCACGCTATCCGTGGAGGAACTATCGTAGGCGAACACGACGTTATCTTTGCCGGACATGACGAAGTAATCACGCTTTCGCACTCTGCCGCTTCAAAAACGGTTTTCGCTGAAGGCTCAATAAACGCCGCCGTTTTCCTGAAAGATCAGGAACCCGGACTTTACGATATGTCCGCCGTTTTAGACTGAGGAGGGGAACTATATGGTATCCCCGGAGGAACTTGAGCGAATCCGTGAAGTATTCAAAAACGACCGCTTTGCAACGGAAGCCGGAGCTGTTATCGACGAAGTCGGAGAACATTATGCAAAGGTCAGCCTTACTGTCAGCGAGCATCACAAAAACGCTGCCGGAGGCATTATGGGCGGCGTATACTTTACACTGGCTGATTTTGCCTTTGCTGTCGCTGCCAACTGGCAGAAGATCGGCACGGTATCTATAAACACAGACATTTCTTTTGTAGGCACTCCAAAAACTAAACGCATCATTGCTGAAACCGAACTTATAAAAGACGGCAGAACCACGTGCTGCTACAACGTGAGTGTAAGTGACGAAGCAGGCAATCCCGTAGCCGCAGTAAAAATTCTCGGCTTTAAAAAGAATTAATGAATGATTCCTTGAAAACGGCGTCTGACTAAATTAGTCAGACGCCGCATATAAATTCAAAATTGGTGATGGGAGGATATGACTTCAAATATACGAAAGCATTATATTGACAATTTAAGATGGATAATACTTTTAATACTTATACCATATCACACTGCAATGGCGTGGAATACTTGGGGTGAAGCCAATTATGTTTTCTTTGAAGCAAACAGGTTGATTAGCAGCATCGTTGTATTTTTTAGTCCTTTTTTTATGCCTTTGATATTTGTGTTGTCAGGAATAAGTACGAAATTTGCATTGCAAAAGAGAACAAAAAAGCAATATTTGGTTGAGCGAGTTAAAAGATTGTTTATTCCGTTTTTGTTTGGAACGCTTTCTTTAATGCCAATTATGACATATATAGCTGATAAGTTTAATTGTTCTTACCATGGCAGTTTTTTGCAACATTATGTTGTATTTTTTACAAAATATACGGATTTAACAGGTGCAGATGGAGGATTTTCGTTAGGACAGTTCTGGTTTATATTATATCTGTTGATTATTTCTATTGTGTGTGTTGAGATAATAACCCTATCTAAAAAATTCGTTTCGAAAACAGAAGCAACAATCCCATTTTGGCTTGTATGTGTTTTGGGATTACCTCTACCGTTCTTAAATGAGTTACTTTCCATAGGTGGAAAAAGCCTTGTAGAATATACCTATCTCTTTATGCTGGGTTATTACGTATTTGCTGATGAAAGGATAATAAGTACAGTACAGAAGAATAGTAGGTGGCTGTTCGGTATTGGGTTAGAAGCAACTATTTTAAATGTGTATTTCTTTATTTGGATAAAAAAAGAATCCGTTCTTCTTAATTTCATTACTAAATATATATCCGAGTGGATTATGATAATTGCTTTAATAGGACTGGGAAAAAAACATTTGAACTTTAATGGAAAAATATCAAATTACATGAACAAAAGGTCATTCCTTTTTTACATATACCATTTTATATGGGTTGTTTTATGTCAGTACATATTATATGGTTTTATTGGAAATAAAACTTTTGTCTTGTTTATGACTACAATGTTATTGTCTTATTTGGCAACCTTTGTTTGTTGTGAAATTAGTATAAAAATACCTATTCTATGTTTTCTAACCGGAACAAAATATAATGCAAGAAAGTGATTATATGATAGTGAATCAGTTTTATTAATATGTTCCTAAAAACGAATCAAACAAGAAAAAAGTATATAAATACATACTATTGTTTGTAAAAAGGCAAGGGCATTCAGCTTATCCTATCGTTCCAGATTGTCGATAAAGCCTGGCAAAACAACTGCGGCGTCTGACTAAATTAGTCAGACGCCGTTTTTCTTATGATATTTTTTCAGACTTTCTTGCGTTGTGTTTCTTTTTCTTTATCTCGTACATCTTGTCGTCAGCCTGTTTGATAAGGCTGTACAGGGTATCGTTATCTCCCGGAACTGACAGAATGCTTCCTACGCTTGCAGAAAGAGTATATGGCTTTTTGATAATAGCGTTTATACTATCCAACTTCACACAGAGCTTTCTTGCCAGCGTATCAGGGCTGCTCTCCGACGCATTTGTGTCAAAGATCACAAACTCGTCGCCGCCGAAACGTGCGCATATTGCAGAATGATCGCAGCAGTCGCTTATAACTCCTGCCAGACGCTGTATAGCAAAATCCCCCTCGTTATGACCGTAGTTGTCATTGATAAACTTCAATCCGTCCATATCAATAAAGCTGAGCATAATGCGTTTTTTCTGTTTCACACATTCCTTGTACATATCGTCAGCCTGATTTATAAATCCGTTTCTGTTATAGATATTGCACAGCGGGTCGATAACGTATATTCTGTTAAGCTCTTCCATAGCTTTATTCAGGTGGAAAAGCTTGCGGATATTTTCAATAGAATTGCTTATCGTCATTGTAAGAGTATGGCAGAGAAGACTGCTGACAGGGAAATCTCCGTTAGTGATTATGTAATATCCCAGGCATCTTTCACGGAAATGAAGCGGCAGGAAATAACTGATATTACCTCCCGTAAGCTGCTCCTCCGGATACATACTGCTGCTCGGGAAACAGCTGACCGTTCTCCTTACTCCCTTGTCCCAGATAATAGGAGCCGTCATATACGAGGAAAAAGAACTGCTGCCGTCCTCAGTAACAGTAGAGCTGCCATATGCGTCCTGCCAATCGTCGGCAAGACACAGACAGAATTTCTCACAGCCGAGTTCCTCCACAAAATCACCGATAACGTTCATATGCTCATCAACTGTTTCAGTTTCAGCCAGCCCTGCCGTAAGGCGGTTAAGCATGGAAACATTGGAATTTGAAGTTTCCGTATTCTTATATGTACGTCTCTTGAAATCCCTGAAATCGTCGGGGGATTCTGTCAGGCAGCCACAGCTTTCCGAAAATACAGGATATGCCTCCAGCATCGTGCTTTTGTGAGGTTTGCCCCCGCTGATTACATCATAAACAATGCTGCAGGCTTTATATCCCGACGTAAACAGTGGTCTTTTTACCGAAGTAAGGGCGGGACAGAAATTTCGTGCGTTGTACGTATAATCAAAACCGGTCACAATGACATCTTCCGGCACTCTGTATCCAAGCTTCTGCAGAGCGGAAACGGCGGTCAGAGCCATTGCGTCATTGGCACAGATAAAAGCGTCGGGCAGAGATAAGCCGGATTTAACAAACTCGTCCACAGCCGTTTTGCCGTCGCCGCTTCTGAATTCGCCGTAAAATATTCTTGCCGGGTCGGCTTCAAGATCATTTTCACTCATCACTCTGAGAAAAGCCTCATATCTTTCCTTAGCCTCCGGATTTGAAAGCGGACCTGAAATATAATTTATGATCTTTGCGTCGTGCTCAGATATAACATGATGCACTATTTCCTCCATAGCGGTGGTATTGTCAATACATATATCATACATATCTGAATATTCCGAATTGTCGATAACCACAGCCGGGATGCCTGCTTTTCTTACTTTGTTAACTATGCGTTCTTTTACATCCGGGTCACAGATAGTATTTGTCATAAGAAGAACGCCGTCAAATTTAGTGAAATCCACAAGATTATATATGCTGTACTCGCCTATATCGAATCTTTTGCTCGCCAGCATTCCGCCAAAAGCGGCGAAGTAGGAAACATTCACCTCGTTTTCACGGGCAAACCTGTTGATTCCGCTTATAATGTTGCTCTGGTATTCTTCATCCAGACCTGAAACAATAACCGCAATATTAATTAAATTACCCATTTTCAACACCTACTGAACAAAAATTTTATCAAAGCAGTCATATATTGACCGCCTTAAAGTGCATTCCGTATATTTCTTTAATTATAACACAACCTTGAAAAAAATAAAAGACCTAAATCAAAATTCGTGATATTACACACATCGACAAGCCGTTATTTGTGCATATCTACAATTATCAAAAATATTTCGTCTTTTTCATACGATGAAATCACTTACTTGTGAAAACACTTTTATGAAAGGTTGTGTTTATATGAAAAAAATACTCGCAATAATTTCCGCAATTACACTTTGTGCTTCCGCTGTATCATGCGCAAAAAAAAATGAAAAACAGGATAAAGAACTCTCATTTAACGCTGAAAAAATGAGCGATACCGCCTACAAAAAAGAACTGATAAAGATACCGGACGGCACGAAGATGATTTTTAGGGTCGATGCTTTTGACAAATGTTCAAAATATTTTATCACCGGAGCATCATCAGACGGCGTTGCTTTCTGGATCGCAAATGCAGATCTTTCGTCCTTTGAAAAGGTGGATATCCCCGACTTCAGATACGGTGCTTCCTATATGCCGGACGTTTCAGATGACGGGGTATTGACGGTATTTCTGAACGACATAACTCATGGCGATCTTCCCGCCCCTGACGAAAATTCTGATGATCGTTACATTGAAGAATACGAAGCGGCGGCGGAGTACACGTTCAGGATTATGACATTTTCCACCGACGGCAAGCTTATCTCCGACAGCGAAGTCAATGGCTTTTCAACGCTTCCGGAACAAATGACGCAAATAACCGACTGCGTTTCAGACGGAAAAACAGTTATCGCAAATATCGACGGAAGTTACGAAGTATTCTCTGTAGACGGTACATATATCGGCGCACTGACCGCAAACGACGGCGAAACGATCGAGAATATCGGCAAGAACAACAGCGGAAAGCTTATGGCAGCCATCCGCACCGATGCCGACAGCGTGCAGCTCCGTGAGATAACCGACAAGGGCGAGACAAAGAAAAGCTCTGTGACATACGGACTTTCCGAAACTGTCTACGGGGAAATAGAGCCGGGCTGGGGCGATTATACTATGTTCATACGTTCCATGACTACGATATACGGCATAAGATCCGGGGACGATTCCATCGTTCCTCTGTTCAACGTCAACCGTGCCGGACTTAACTCCAGCAACTTCTCCAACTTTGTCATGTGTCCGGACGGATATTTTGCAGTTCCGATTACCAATTACAGCAACTGGACTTGCAAAATAAATCGTTTTATTCCCTGCGCCCCCTCAGAGCTTGAAAATATCCCGACGCTCACAATCGGCTTTTACGGCAGGAACTGGCCTTTGGAAGAATATATTGAAATCTTCAATGACGAAAATCAGGATTACCAGATCACGCTGAAATCATACGGCGGCGACAGCGAAGAATATGAGGACGCCACGGAACAGATAAAGCAGGACGCTCTTGGCGGTAATCTTCCCGACATTATCGTTTCAAGCGAAATAAACGGAATGATCGGCGATTTCAACACTCTGAACATGGATATTTACTGCGATCTCTATGAGTTCATGGACAATGACGAAAACCTCAACCGTGATGCGCTTGTACCAAGTCTGCTTGAACATCTTGACTATAATTTTAACGGTCATTTGTACCTGATGCCGGAATCATTCAGAGTTCGTCTCCCATATATAGCAAAGACCGAACTTGTGGAAGATATAGAAAACTGGAATTTCAATACATATCTGGATCTTCTTGAAGATCCTCCGGCAGGTATGGCTGACGAATTTAAAAACAAGGAAGAAACTCAATGGCAGCGGCTTCGTATTGACAGTTTCAGCGATTATCTTGACTTTAAAAATGTCTCATGCAACTTTGATTCTCCTGACTTTATACGTGCTTTGAAATATGCATATGAGGGTATTCCGGACAATCAGTACACATATGCATCCGAGGGCGAAGAATACGACCAGGACGCCGAAGAACGCAAATATGCCTATGCTATCAGAGAAAACCGTGAGCTTTTTACAAACGGTTCTATATTCTGTTATAAAGATTACATTAATTTGACCAAAGGCGAGTTCGGCGGTGAACCGTTTACCGTTCTCGGTAAACCCGGATCGGAAAACGGCGGTCCGGTCATAGAGACTGAATCTAATTCATACGGAATCACAAAAGCTTCGGAAAATAAAGAGCTTGCATGGGAATTTATAAAGCATATGCTCAGCGACGATTATTACAAAAATCATTACTTAACAGAAAACTACGGCTGGGGAAAATATTTTGTTCCGACTAAAAGCGGCATGAAGATTTTAGAGGAATATGAAAGACAGCCGGAGGATCATAAACACGAACCTACTCTCAAAGATTACGGCGGCTGCGTTTACAATACGTGGATAAAGGATAGAGACGGAAATTATATCTACGAGCGTCTCGGCTATGTAGATGATAGTGTCGTTGCAGAAGTAAACGAGCTTATAGATTCCGCAAAGCCGAGCGATCAGTCCTACATCTACGCTGCCTTCACCAACGAACAGACTTCTGAAACAATGCGCATCTTTAACGATGAAATTGAAAAGTTCTTCCACGGTGAATCCTCTGCCGAGGATTGCGCTGCAATGATACAGAGTCGTATATCCATTTATCTCTCCGAGCAGTTCGGATAATTAAGAAAGGTTGATTAGAATGAAAAAATTACTTGCATTTATCTCTGCACTGACAGTCTGCACAGCGTGCTTTTCATGTGAAAGCAAAAATAAAGATAAAAACAAAAACAGCGGCGGCGTTTCCTGAAATGAAATTCCGGACGCTGAGGGAATGTCTGCCGTAAAGCTTACGGATGTGGCATACAAAAGAAAATCTCTTGAGATTCCTACGGATATGAATATGATCTACTGCTCCAACGTTTTTAACGGCGGAAGCAATTATCTTCTGTTAGGCGCAGGAAAAAAATCTCCGCAGTTCTGGATCACTGACCGTGACTTTACGGAATTCAAAGAAGTAGATTATCCCGACTTTAACGTTGGTGCAAACTACAATATCACCGTACTTGACGACGGAACTGCCGTGGCTTTTGTAAACAACGTGGATTACGGCGATCTCCCCGCCCCTGACACATCATCCCCCGACTACAGCCAGGAAGAATATGACGTAGCCGCAAGCTACAGTTTCCGGATATACACCTACGCCCCCGACGGAAACGTGGTCACTGCAAACGATATAATAAGCTGTCCAGTAACGCCTGAAAGGGATACCGCAATAAGCGGAATGGCTTCGGACGGAAAAACATTAGTGGTAAGCATCAACGGAACATACGAGGTATTCTCAATCGACGGTACTTACATCAATGAACTTACCGTTGATGACGGCTGTTCTGCCGAAAGTATCGGTTTGGATAAGGACGGAAATATAATATGCGCTGTCCGTACCAACGACGAAATCGTACAGTTCTGTAAAGTAAATTCTGAGGGAAAAGCTGAAAAAACAGATCTGACATATAAGTTTCCGGAAACTGTATCGTACGATATCGTTCCCGGTTCTGGAGACTACTCGATGTATGTCAGCTCTATGACAACGATCTACGGCATAAGATCAGATAACAATACCATAGAATCACTTTTCAGCCTTAACGCAGCCGGACTTAATTCCAGCAATTTTTCAGACTTTGCCATTGGCTCTGACGGTGAATTTATTGTTCCGATCACCAATTACAGTGACTGGTCGGTCAGTCTCAAAAGCTTCACGCAGTGCGATCCGGCAGAACTTGAAAATATTCTGACAATAACTGTCGGAATGTTCAATGAAGATGAATTTTTCAGCTCCGTCGTTGAAGATTTTAACGACAACAACAGCAACTGCCGCATCAAGGTAAAATATTATAATGAAAATAATCCTGTTCCGCAGAATATGGACTTCAACGACGACGAAGCGATGGAAGCTTACTTTAAAAAATTAGATGACGCTCACGACGCAGCCGTCAATAAATTCAGACAAGATGTTACAAAAAGAGATCTGCCGGATATATTGGTTCTTGACGGCGGAAACTCCCCCACCGGAGTTTGCGGCGGAATTGATCTTGCCGGCATGGGCGCTCTATGCGATCTTTACGATTTTATGGACAAGGACGATACCCTTACCCGTGAAAGCTTTGTCCCCAGTCTGCTGAACGCCGTAGACGAATACTTTGACGGTCATATTTATTCAATTCCGACAAATTTCAGCCTTTTACTTCCAAATACTGCAAAAACAAAATTTGTCAAGGATGTAAAAGAATGGGATTTTGATACCTACATGGATTATATCGAAAACGAAAGCAATATACTTGGCAGAGAAGCCCAGGACGAAAGCTATAAGACGCAGTATAGCAGATCAGGCATTATAAGCCTTTGGCACTGGATGGACATAGACAAAGCTGAATGTCACTTTGATTCGCCGCAGTTCCTCCGATTTCTTGAATACTGTCAGGCAGGCGAGCCCGATCCTGAACCTGATGAAAATTACGTTTATGAAGAACCCTCCGAGGAGGAGAGACAGCAGCAGTGGATAGATCAGCAATGCCGGTATATCGAGAATAAGGTGCTTTTAAACAACAGCCACATCAGCAGATACATGAATTATTTATATCAAATAAAAGGAACTTTCGGCAATGAAGACGTTACCGTACTTGGCGAAGTAGACGGAAAAATGGATACGGCTGTATTCAGCTTTCGGAATCGTCAGTTTGCTATTCCGGAATGCTCGGAAAACAAAGAACTTGCCTGGGAGTTCATAAAGTATCAACTAAGCGACAAATGCTGTAAGAACGCATATAATACAGGAGCCGGATTCCCGGTCACGAACAGCGGTCTTGAGATATACAGGAAAAATGACCAGGAACCGCAGAACAATGAATATTCAGTCGGATACGAAAATTATACCGGCTACCTCTACCCCACCGGATATTTGGACGAAAACGGTAACGTGAAGTATATCGAACTTGGAAATTTAACGGATGATGACATAGCAATTGTTGATAAATACATTGCCGGCGCTGTTTTATCTTACGATATTGACAATGCCACAAATGAAGATAAGGAAAAGTATAATGATGTATATGACATTTATCATGAAGAGCTTCAGCGTTTATTCCACAATGAAATAACTCCGGATGAATGTGCATATATGTTACAAAATCGTATTTCTATCTACCTTTCGGAAAATTTCGGATAAAATAAGACATCTTCAATTTACAATATCTCCAATAGGAAAGCGGCGGTCAGTTAATGACCGCCGCTTTTCTTTATATTATTTAACCTTTAAGTTCAACTCTTCTGATCTTTCCGCTGATAGTCTTTGGAAGTTCGTCACGGAACTCAACGATCCTCGGATATTTATAAGGAGCAGTATGCTCCTTGACGTAATTCTGGATCTCCTTTTTCAGTTCATCAGTTCCGACAGTTCCCTTAGTGAGAACGATAGAAGCCTTTACGACCTGACCTCTTATAGGATCGGGAGCAGCGCTTACGCCGCATTCCAGAACATACGGAAGTTCCATAATAACGCTTTCGATCTCAAATGGTCCGATACGATAGCCGGACGACTTAATAACGTCGTCAACACGTCCGACATACCAATAATAGCCGTCCTCATCCTTCCAGGCGGTGTCGCCCGTATGATAAATTCCGTCATGCCATGCTTCCGTTGTCTTTTCCTCGTCATTATAGTATTCCAGGAAAAGTCCGGGAGGCGTATTCTTGTCGGTGCGTATAACTATCTCACCTGTCTCGCCGGGTTTTACAGGATTTCCTTCCGGATCAACAATGTCAACATCATACTGTACATTAGGCTTGCCCATAGAACCGGGACGAGCCGTCATACCTACGAAATTTCCTATAACGAGAGTTGTTTCAGTCTGACCGAAGCCTTCCATGAGCTTTACTCCCGTTGCCTTGAGGAACTGATTGTATACTTCCGGATTAAGAGCTTCTCCGGCTACTGTCGCATACTTGATGCTGCTGAGATCAAACTTTGACAGATCTTCTTTGATAAAGAATCTGAACATTGTGGGTGGAGCGCAGAAAGTAGTTATACCGTACTTTGCGAACATAGGCAGGATCTTATTTGCGTCAAAGCGGTCAAAGTCATAAACGAAAACGCAGGTCTCGCTGAGCCATTGACCGTAGAGTTTGCCCCAGAGAGCCTTACCCCAGCCCGTATCGGAGATAGTAAAATGAATGCCGTTAGGATCGACATTGTGCCAGTAGCGGGCTGTCACAAAGTGACCGAGCGCATACAGATGACTGTGCGCCGCAATTTTAGGATAGCCTGTGGTTCCTGAAGTGAAGTACATGAGGTTAGGCTCATGACCGCAGGAGAGTTCGTTCGGATCAGTGGGACGTTCAAATACGTCGCTGCAACCCTTAATGCCTTCGTCGAAGCTGAACCATCCGTCACGCTGACCGTGCGCCATCATCTTAATGATGTTCATACCGCATTCCTCAACGGCAAGATCGACCTGATGTGCAACATCGCCGTCTCCTGTGCAGACGATAGCTTTTACGTCGGCTGCCTGGAAACGATATGTGAAATCATGCTGAACAAGCTGATTTGTAGCCGGAATTACTATAGCGCCAAGCTTATGGAGCGCATTGATTGCAAACCAGAACTGATAGTGTCTTTTGAGGACGAGCATTACTCTGTCGCCTTTGCGGATTCCCATTGAACGGAAATAATTAGCCGCCTGATTGGAGTATTTCTTGATATCGCTGAACGTAAAGCGCTTTTCTTCCATTTCGTTGGAAACATAAATGAGAGCGCACTTGTCAGGATTCTTTTCGGCAAGAACATCGACAACATCAAAGCCAAAATTAAATGATTCAACGTTCTTGAAGCGGATATTCTTCATTGCGCCGTTTTCATCGGTTTCAACTTCCACAAATTTATCTGCAACAGGATTTTCCACCTTTGCAAGATCGAAGTTTGTAACACCGGGCAGAATAACGGGATCAAGGTGCTGGATAGCTCTCTGCGGAGCGTTTGCACCGAATACAACGGCATAGAATTTGCACTCGCTGCCGCCTACAGCCCATTCGTCGTGGGGTTCTGAACTGTCATAATATATAGAGTCTCCCTCATTCAGGATCTCGATATTATCTCCGACCTGAACTTTAAGCTGACCGCTTACAACAATATCCATTTCCTGTCCCTCATGGGTATGAGGATGGGCAACTCTGAACTTTTCATCAACATATGGAATCGTAACAAGGAACGGTTCTCCGATTTTGTTTCTGAAGTTCGGGGCAAGACGCTGATAGGTAAGACCCTTTCGGCGTGCAATGGGCAGACCTTCACCTTTTCTCGTAATATCAAAACTATTGATATGAGGGGATTCGCCCTCCATGAGATCAGTGATCTCAACGCCTGTTGCGCCTGCGAATTTATAGATAAACGAGAAACTGAAATCCTTTGCCCCACCCTCATAGGCAAGATATTCAAAGGATGTCATTCCTACTTTTTCAGCCATTTCCTCAGGGGTCAGACCTACCGACTCACGTGTAGCTCTAATTCGCTCAGCGACCTCTCTTATCTTAAATTCCGGATTTAATAAATTACTCATAGTAAGCCTGCTCCTTTCTGTAAAATCAGCTGATTTTTATGCTGAATTTATACATATTGTATACTTTGCGTATACGCTTACATAAGAATTAGTATATCACTTTTTTTACGTATTGTCAACAGATTTTTCCTGCATACTGCATAATTTTCCGTTTTATAGTCGAAAACGCACAAAATAGATACGTAATAAACGAATGATTTCACCAATGTTCCGTATTGACAATTCATAATTGCGGGAGTATAATAAATATGCGGCATTAAAAATTATGCCGACATTATCACTGAAGAGTAAAGGTGTGTTCGCTATACCGGAGATCCGGTATTCCAGTGCTGCCGGGACGGGGAGTTGTCCGGCGGACGAAAGCCATGCGGCTGCGATTCGCATCTTGCATCCCGCTTCATAGGACAATTAAAAGCATTATGCCTTCTTTTCTTGTCATATGAGTGAGGAAAAGGAGGTATTTTTTATGAATTCAACAAACAAGACAACTTCCGCTGTTAAGAGTCTCAGACTCTTCGGCAACACCCGTGTGCTGGTTGTATCAGCGCTGTTCATCGCCATGAGCATCGTGCTCGGAAAGGTGCTGGCTTTCAACATCGGAACTAGCATCCGAATCAGCTTTGAGAACCTGCCGCTTCTCATGGCAGGAATATTTTTCGGACCGTTTATCGGAGCAGCCGTCGGCGCCGGCGCAGACCTGATCGGATGTCTCCTGGTGGGCTACTCTATTAACCCGGTCATAACTATAGGTGCGGCTTCTATCGGATTCGTTTCAGGACTTGTATCTATTCTTCTTTCAAAGATGAATAAATGTCCCAGAACAGCTCTTTCCGTTCTTGCCGCTCATGCAACAGGCTCTATGCTGTTAAAATCAATAGGTATGTATTTATATTTTCATACGCCTGTACAAGTGCTGCTTCTCAGAATACCGCTGTACATTGGAATAGGAATACTAGAATTCTATATTATTTATCTGCTGCTGAAAAACAAAGCTTTTTCAGATCAGCTTGAAAGAGTGAAAAAGTGACAGCTTACGACAACGCCCTGGAATATCTGAAAACCGCCTCACTCAGAGGGAGCAAGCTGGGTCTTGAACGCATCAGCCGGATCTTGTCGCTGTTGGGCAATCCGCAGAACAAAGTAAAGACCGTTCATATATCGGGCACAAACGGAAAAGGTTCATTCGGAGCTATGCTTTGTTCCATCCTGAAAGCAGCCGGATATCTTACAGGCAGTTTTTCTTCCCCTGCAATTACAGAAGTCACTGACAGCTTTCGCATCAACGGCGCCGAGATCTCCCGTGAGGAATTCGGAGAACTCATATGCTCGCTTACTCCCCTTTGCGAAAGCATAAATGACAAACCAACTGAATTTGAAGTTCTTACCGCTGCCGCCTACAAATTATTCGCAGAAAAAAACTGTGATGTTGCTGTTGTCGAATGCGGAATGGGCGGTGATCTTGATTCTACCAACGTCCTTGAATCCCCCCTGCTCTCCGTAATCACAAACGTTCAAAAAGACCATTGCAGTTTTCTCGGCAACACTCCCGAGGAGATTGCAAGTCACAAGTCCGGAATCATACGTCCAGGATGCCCTGTTCTTTTCGGGGGAAATGATCCTGATGCAGATAGAGTGATAGCCGAAGCCGCAAAAAAAGCCGGTTCAGAGCTTTACCGAACAGACCTCAGCCGGATATCCGATGTTTACTGTTCTGTCGGCGGCACGGATTTCTGCTTTAGGGGATTCGGCAGAATGCATATTCGCCTTACCGGAACTTATCAACTTTATAATGCTGCAAATGTACTGACAGCAGTTGAAGTTCTGAGGAAGCGTGGTATGGATATAACCGACGATGACGTCAGAGCAGGTCTTGAAGAAGCAAAATGGCACGGACGATTTGAGGTACTCAAAAACGATCCCCTTGTGATTTTTGACGGTTCTCATAATCCAGACGGCATAAACTGTGCCGCCGAAAGCATTCGCCTTTGTTCAGAGAAAAAAGTTGCTCTTCTCATTGGTGTAATGGCTGATAAGGAGTATAGCCTTTACGCTGATATGCTGGGCGATCTGACCGACAAAGCGTTTGCCGTCACACCGGATAATCCACGTGCTCTTGACAGCAGACTGCTGGCAGATTCGTTTAATGCCAAAGGGATTCCGGCAATCTATTTTACAAAATTTGAAGAAGGCGTCATCGCCGCATACGAATACGCCAAAAAGCAGAATATACCGCTTATCGCCCTGGGTTCTCTCTATATGTACAGAGAGTTTATAAAAGTTATTGAAAACCTGCCGGGTTAATAAATACAAAACAGCGCCGCACAATTGTGATATCATTTCATTGTGCGGCGCTGTTTTTAACAATTAAATAAAAACTATTGCACATTGACAAAAAATGTGGTAAAATATTACTGACAGCAAATTTATACTAATCCCCAAAATGTTATTAGACAAAATTACAGGCAGAAATTTTGTCAGGCAAGGAGAACGCCGCAAGGCAGGATTCCGTCTATCAAGGATGTTCGACGCAGCATGACGGAATTTGTGCCAAAAGTTTGTCTGTTGTTATTGTGGAGATTAGTATTATATAACGTTGTCAGTAAACTACAGTAAAAAGGTGAAAAAATGAACGAACATCATTTTAATGTTAATCTCGGCGGAATGATAGATATCCTTTCCAATCATCTCTACAGTACGCCAAAGGTATTTCTGCGTGAACTTCTGCAAAATGCGGTTGACGCCGTCAGTCTCAGGAAAAATATCGACAAGGATTACTCCTCCCCCGAAATAAACATATTTGTTGAAACCAATAAATCTCTGAGCTTCAGAGACAATGGCTGCGGACTTACCGAGGAAGAAATACATAAATTTATTTCAGTAATAGGAGAATCCTCAAAACGCTCGGATAACGGAGCCTTTATCGGTCGTTTCGGAATAGGTTTGCTTTCCTGCTTTATAGTGACCGATGAAATCATACTCAGAACACGGTCGTTCAAGCAATCCGACAAGGTACTTGAATGGCACGGTTTTTCCGACGGAAGATATGACGTAAAGGAGATACAAAGCGATATGGAGATCGGAACGGAGATAATAATAACCGTTTCCGAATCTCATGCCGATCTTTGCACATTTGACGAAGTGCTGGAAAGTATAAAATATTACGGTATGCCTATCCCCTATCCTATCTATATTTCGTCAGCCGATAACGTTAAGGTGCGTGCAAACGTATTATTCGGAACTTTTAAGAGTGACGAGCATGAAAATGCGCTTGAAATGGGACGAAGGATATTCGGAGTGGAGTACGATTTTCTTGACTATATCCCACTCGTTTCAAAAAACGGACTATTCAGCGGTGCAGCCTATATTCTGCCTTATTCTCAGTCGGCGGCTTCGGTCAACAAGCATCGGATATATCTGAAAAATATGCTGCTGACCGAGGACGGAGCTTCTATTCTTCCTGAATGGGCGTTCTTTGTAAAGTGCTTTTTCAATACCGATAAACTGCGTCCGACAGCGTCACGAGAGGATTTTTACAAAGACGATCTGCTTTCTGAGGCGAGGGAAGAGATTTCTCAGTGCATATCTTCATATCTTGAACGACTTTCCATAAAAAAACCGGCGCTTCTCGAAAAAATAGTTTCGCTGCACGGAACGGCGCTTAAATCTATAGCCACAGAAAACGATAGATTGTTTGACATTTTCATGCCGTATTTTACTTTTGAAACAAGCCTTGGAATTTTCAGCGGCGCCGGATTATCCCATTATCAGAATACGGTTTTCTATACGTCGGACATCAATTCCTTCCGTCAGCTAAGACCTGTTTTTGCCGAAAAAAATGAGATGCTTGTAAACACCTGTTATGTTTACGAAAAGGCTTTGATAGAAAAACTCGGCGAAACAAATAAAGCCGCCGTTGAGCAAATGAATAAGTCTCTGCTTGACGATATGCTTGAAGATGCGGAAAATAAAGAAGATTTTAAATTTATGCTCAATACGTTTTCCTCCGCACTTGCAGACTATGACTGTCTTGCACAGCTGAAAAGTTTCTCACCCAGCCAGCTTGCCGCCATATACAGCATAAATGCCGACGGCGAGATAAAAAGAGATATCGGCAGGGTAAAAGAAACTGCAAACGATATGTTTTCAGAAATGCTGGATAATTTTGAAAAAGAGATCGAATGCAGCGCTTCCGCTGTTCTCTATCTGAACAGCAAAAATCCGCTGATAATGAAACTGTCCGAATTAACCGACGCCAAAAAGCTTTCTGTATATGCAAGAATAATGTATATTCAGTCGCTTATATCCGGAGGCTTTCCGATACGTGCAGCAGAAATGAATATCATGAATGAAAATCTTATAAAACTTATAGAATGGGGGATATAAAAATGTTCGACAAAATTTTTTACGATCAGCTTAAACATGGTGAAGAAAGGTACAAATACCTCAAAAGACTTATAGCCGAGGAGGACGCTGCACATAATTACAGCGAAGCGTTCGATCTTCGTTATAAATACATAACCGAATCGGTAATGCACGACGACTTATTTAAAGGAATTATAATGTTTCCCGAATTTATGGCATATTACGACGCTCACAGCGATGTGTGCGAACATCATTCGCTTATGTGGGTCTTCAAGTGGATCCTGGAGGACGTGATAGATTTCTATCAGGTGTCATGTGAAAAGATCGAAGAATATTTCGAGGAATTCCGCAGACGCTGTGAGGAATATGGCTATTCCCTCAGGACGTACTATATGAAAAAGATGAATTTTTATTCCTACATGGATATCGAAAAGATGAAACAATGTCAAAAGCAGTTCAGAAGGCTTGAACGTGACGAATTAAGCGACTGTGCTGCCTGCGAGCTTAACAACGATATCCGCATGGAACTTCGTTACGGCTCGGAAAAAAAGGCAATGGAAATGTTGGCTGATATGCTTCACCGTGGAATAAGCTGCGCCGAAATTCCTGAGGCAACATTCGGCGAATGCGTGGAGCACTTTACTCAGACAGGAAATATTGCAGAAGCGGAATATTATGCCGAAATGATGATGCCGATGATAAAGGGAGAAGAATGCAATTTTCTTAAAGAGATATCAAACGTTCTTCTTCTCAAGGCGCTTACCTCGCCAAACGAGGCTTACGATATCTTCAAGCGTTCTGTAAATATATTTGTTGACTCAAAAAATCCGGACATGAGATTTCATTTTGCTCATGCTGCCGCTCGATTTTTTGATGCTGCTATTAATAATGACCATAAAAAGATAATAATAAAGCTGTCGCCGTCTTTTCCACTGTATAACGCTGATAACGAATACGAACTTGAAAAGATGAGAGATTATTTTGCGGAGATTGCAAAGGACATTGCAGATAAATTTGACAAAAGAAACGGCTCGTGTCATTACAACGATCTGCTGAATTACGAATACCCCACCGAACCTACAGGTGAACTTTATCTGCCTGCCCACAGCATCGTACCTACAGAGCCTGCCGCTATCGCTGTTCTTTTTAAAAGTACAGAAAGCGTTCCGGAAATACAATGCATAATCGACAAATTCAGCGCTTTGCCCGATACTAAGATCGAAGACGTGTCGCTTGATAAAGAAAATGGCGTTTTAAACATTGTTACAGAAAATACCCTGATAGATGAGGAAATAGAGTTTTCTTTATTTTTCAGAGAAGCTGACAGTATTGCAGAGCTGTTCCATGCGCACTATATTCCCGATGAAAAAATCGAGAACATCGAAAGCTATGAAGCAATGATAGTAATTACCTGCAAATTTATTAAAAACCAGGAAATGTATTGCTATAATCTGCTTCTTGCGGCGGCTGACGCCATAAACGCCAACTCTGCTCCCGTTTTTGCCGATCTTGAAAACAGAAAGCTGCTTTCAGCTGATTGGGTCGGTCTGCAAGCAAAGGACTTCATGCCCGTTCCCGAAAAATATCTGTATAAAATTGACGTTTACCACTCGGACGAAAACGAAGAACTGTACGACTTGTTCACTGCCGGACTCCCCCAGTTTGGTTCGAGGAATCTCGCTGTTTTGGGAATCAGGGAAAACGATATTGATTTTGTAGGAAACGTTATCGCTCAGATATGCAAAAGCGTCATCAGTGTAAGACAAATGAGCGACGAGGGCGTTACGGCACCGTTCGGAGTAATATACAACGAAGAGTCCAATATACAATTTTCATGGGTTCCCGTAAAAAAAGTTTATCCTGAGTATGAGGAAGCTCCGTTCAGTGAATATGCTGTTCCTTTTCTGCACCGCAGCAACAGCGAAAAGGGTATATATATAAATGATTTTCCTGATGAAGAAAGAGAGAAATTGGCGTTTAAAGAATCGAACGTTCATTATGCCAACGACGATAAATGTTCAAAAGCACGTTTTGGATATGCGCTGGACGCATTCAGAAAAAACGGAGGAGAAATGCTGGTCGGACTCGAACTTCCCATGCCGGAAGAATTTGAAGAGGAGTTCGACGACGATGCAGCGTATGTTTATGTTTTCCTTGACGACAGCGGCGAAACAGGAGTTATAGATCACGGATACGACAAAATAGAACAATATGCTCCGGGCAAGACTCTGAGCGTCGATCCACGGAACGTTTTTTACTGGAGATTATCTATGAACGATAATTATTATTTTGCCGATGATTCATACCTTCTGATTTAATCTGAACCAAATAATCATCCTTTTTGACAACGCCGCATAAAGAACAGCTGATACCTTTGTAATGAATCTGTTTGCAGATTATCGAGCTATGAGTTTCTTTTCTGATTTAATCTGAGTACAGAAGTATTCATCTATATCATAGCCGAGAAGCTTCATAATTCTGAGTTCATCAGCGGCGTCGCAAACAGCATTATGTACTTCGTGATAAGTATAGTCTCCTGAAAGCATCTGCATGATCGGCTCTACACCATAATTCCGCTTCAATCTTCCGGTAGCCCAGCATTCAGCATTAGCCGGGATCTTCTTATTGTACTGCCTGTATGCTGCAAGTTTCATTATGTCAAACCACATATATTCTTGTAATTCCGGCAAATGCTTATAATCAAAGGTTGCATTATACGCAAAAACAGACTTTATTTCATACATCTGAAATATCTTTATAAGTTGTTCCAGCACAGCGTCCCGTGACTTTTTCAAGTCAACACCGATGCCTTTTACGATCATGACGTCGGAATACATTCCGCCAACGCTGCATTCCGGAGTAATAATATAATACCTTTTAGCAGCCGGTTCAAAAGTAACTGTGTCTGCAATAACTATACCGATAGACATGACTTCATTATACCAGTTTGTTTCGGTGTCAATTACTGCAAAATACTTTATATCTTGATTCAATTTTCGTTTCATAACGCTCTCTCCTTTTCAAGTGTTAATTTCATGTCATTATACCATAAAATCGTGGATTTGTCTACACTATTATAAATAACGAAAAAGGACGGTAAGCGAAACCGTCCTTTTTCTATCATTCTTTTCGCTTTGCGCAATAACACTCTATTGCCTTTGTCACAAATGCCGCCGTACCATTTCCGCAGGAATTGTCGATGTTATCAGTAAGTTCTCCGCCGCCTGCATACATCTTGCCGAGCGAAGCAAGTATCGTATCGGTACAGGTGTATAGATGTTCTGTAATGTAGTCCTGGATCTTCTTTACCTGCGACTGTACCTTATCTGAATCGGGATTTTCATTTTTCATAGTTCCAAATTCCACAAATAAGCTCATAAATCCCTCAGCAAGAAGCTCATCTTCCTCCTGAGTACGGTCTTTCGTCTTTTCAATAAATTCCTTGTATGCATCGGTATCGCTCCACTGTTCACGGGCTTTTTTGGCATACTCGTCCATCTTTGTCCTGTCAAATGCTGAAAAATCCACAGCTCTCACTCCAATCATTTTTATACCACGGGCGAAATGAATCAGGTTTTCTAAGTGCTGCTTCTTTAATTCAAGCAGTTCGATCTGTTGAGAAAGCGCCTTTTTACTGTCAAAATTCGGACTGTCAAGAATCGTTTTGATCTCTTTGAGCGGAAATTCAAGTTCACGAAAAAGAAGTATCTGCTGTAATCGTTCCAAAGCTGTATCGTCATACAGCCTATATCCGGCATCTGTAAGTTCAGTAGGACTCATCAGACCGATCTTATCGTAATATTGCAGTGTGCGCACACTTACCCCTGTGAAATCGCTAACTTGTTTTATAGTCATCATTTTGACCACTCCTTCCGTGTATGTAATTAGTATAAACTATTACGTAAGGTCAGAGTCAAGTGATTTTAAAAAATTCGTCAATATGTATAATTTCTGAACTGTCAGTTTGTTTAATACTCACAGAAAGTCATCAGTGTGACCGTCCTTTTTCGTTTGTCAGAAACCTTGAATACATTTGATTCAAAGTTGACTTTATAATGTTTTTTCCATATACACAAATACCAATTCGTCATTAACTGCTTTACGGTTAAAAATGGTATATCCCATTTTCTGATACAGGCGAATGTTATCTACGCTTCGTGTGCTTGTGAAAAGTTCATATCGTTTTTTAGGAAAACATCGTTCAATCTCTGAAAGAAGACCTGAACCATATCCCTTGCACCTATAATCAGGATGTACCATAAGTTTGCCTATATATATCGTACCGTTTTCTTCTTTTGCACGGACAGAGCCGATGATTCTATTGTCAATGACCATTTTCAGAATAATTCCCTTATTAAATTCGTCAATGATCTCGCTTAATGTCTGTTTCAGCGGAGGAATATCCTTGTTTCCAAATAATTCAGCTTCACTTTGATACGCAAGGTATTGAAGCCGTAATATTTCTTGCAAATCGTTTTGTTCAGCCTTATAAATCATACTCCATCTCACTCCTGAATCGAGACTCGAAAATATGCAGACGGGCTGACGCCCGTCAAATGTTTTTAACGCAGTAGCCGTCAAAACTCGCCGGAAAAATGTGCATTTTATTTTTATGTTCACAGGCTATAATTATCATAATTATTCAGGTAATCCCGGATTTTTTCATGATTTTGGTCAGGGGGCAGCATCAGAAGTCGTTTCCGCTCCGCCGCCATACATTGATTCGAGAACTTTAGTGCTTTGTATATATTTCCAGCCGTCGTTCTCTACTTTTACGAAATATTCCGTATCAGGCGTTTCGTTTCCGTTCTGATCTACAATAGTACACTGAAAACTGTACCCCTCGGTAACGTTTACGCTGTCGATAGTAACATCCATGGAAGCTGCAAAATCAATAAAATACCGACTTGCCCAGCCAAGCTGTTCTTCAGTAAACGGCGTCGTTTCATTAACGCTTTTGATATACGGAACGGTGCTTACAAGATTAAGATACTCATTTTTTCCGTTATTATATTCAAGTACACGCTGTCTGTACTCGTCCTTTTCGATCATATTGTCAATTATCGGTTGGATGTACATATAATTGAAAGCAGTCTCTCCGGAATCTCTGGTGTAGTTGATACGAAAGAATTCTTTAAGTGCCTCTTCAGCGGAATCTCCCTTCTGCGCTTCACCGTAGGAAATTACCGTGCTGTCGGATTCTGTAGTTTTATTGCTGCTGCACGAGGTTCCGCAGACCGCCATAAGACCGCATAAAAGAATTACGGATAATTTTTTTTTCATTTTTCTTCCCCTTCATCAATAAAGTCTTTCAACGGTATATCCCTTGTCTTCAAGCAGATCGTCAACGCCCCTGCTGCCAGCAAAATGCATTGCTCCGACCATAAAGAAGTAGTTATCGCCGTTTTCCAGGAATTCAGCAGCTCTGTCCGCCATACCTTTGTTTCTGGAGTAGAGTATCTTTTCGTTGTATTCCTCATAGTCGTCAAGCAGATCTTCAGGAATATCGTCAGATTCGTCATCGGAAAATTCTTCCATTTCGTCTATCTTTCCTGACGCCCACAAATCGTAAAGTTTTCCTAATGATTCGGCAAGTCCCTCAATATCCTGAAGATCTTCCGGCAGCATTCTGAGACAATAGTCGGCGTAGTCGTCAGAGTATCCGACTACAGCGTCCGCCTGGATCTCAAGTGTTTCAATGCTGACTATTTCTTTGCCGTCTTTTGCCGCCATGTCAATAAATTTTGAATCAACGCCGTCGCTGGAGAGATTTTTTATGCTCATGATCGCTGATTGTTCTATTTGATTTAGCCAGAGTCCCGGCATATAGTAATCAAGTACGCCTGCATACATTCCCAGATCTGTAAGACATGATTTTCCGATTTCGTATGCTTCGTCAGAAATATGATCGCTTATCTTTGTACCGTCAGTATAAAGCGTGTATTGAAGCAGTTCCTGTGCGCCTGATATTTCCTCCAGTTGACGAATATCGTATTCAACGGCAACACCGCTGCTGTTTTCATATACTTCTGTGATATAGTCGGGCAGCGAAAATTTTTCTTCGCTGACAACGTGGATAGTGCCCATCAGATAAAGCTCGTTGCCGGAATCCGGATCTGTAGCTTTCCAGAGTGCAGGGGTGGGAGTATCTACCGTTATATAGTCGTTTATGTCCGGAGTTTCGCTGTTATTTTTATCATCTGGAGAATCGGTTTGTTCTTCTGTCGTTAGTTCTGTTTCTTCTTCTGCTGTAGTTCCGGATGTTTCTTCCGCCGCTGAAGTACCTTTATCTGCTGAGGATGTTCCGCTGCTTTCTTTATCGCTTTCGTTCTTTCCGCATGAAGTAAAAGAAAGAATCATTGCTGATACCATAAAAATAGCTGTAAGTTTTTTCATTTGTCTGTCCTTTCTTGATTTCTGATGCGTGTATGATCTGTATATTATTTTATCACTATAAAAGTGATTTGTCAAGAACCATAAAATTCCCCGATACAAAGTACCGGGGAATTTTTCTAAATCAGACTATTGGATTGGTTATTGGCATGGGCATCTGCTGCGGAGCGTGTTCATTGAAGCCTTCGTTCTTTACGACTTCAACACGGTTGTAGCACTCCATACCGGTACCGGCAGGAATAAGCTTACCGATAATAACGTTTTCTTTAAGACCGAGCAGTTTATCGCTCTTTCCTCTGATAGCTGCGTCAGTAAGAGCCTTTGTTGTTTCCTGGAATGAAGCTGCTGACATAAAGCTGTCGGAGTTGGACGAAGCCTTTGTGATACCCTGGAGAACCGGACTGGTCTGTACGAGCTGGAGATCGTATTCTCCAGCGTCAATTCTTGCCTGGAGTTCTTCATTGATAATGTCGATCTCCTTGCGGTCAACGAGAGTTCCGGGGAGGAGGTAGCTGCTTCCTGTTTCCTCGACTTTGATCTTTCTGAGCATCTGACGCACGATAACCTCGATATGCTTGTCGTTGATGTCAACACCCTGTAAGCGGTAAACTTTCTGTACTTCGTTGATAATATAGTTCTGTACGTCCTGTGTTCCCAGGATATTGAGAATGTCGGCAGGATAGATGTTACCCTCGGTAAGACGTGTACCCTTTTCAATGTACCCGCCCTCCTGAACACGGATCTTGAGGTTATAGGGGATCATATAGCTTTCAGAATCGCCTGTTTCATCACTTGTAACAATAATGTTTCTGGTGGTTTTGATTTCTTCAATATGAATCTTTCCTGAAAGTCTTGAAAGAATAGCCGCACCCTTGGGACGTCTGCTCTCAAAGAGTTCTTCAACACGGGGGAGACCCTGTGTGATATCTTCTGCATCGGCAGAAGCAACGCCTCCGGTGTGGAAAGTTCTCATTGTAAGCTGAGTACCAGGTTCGCCGATTGACTGAGCGGCAATGATGCCGACAGCTTCGCCGACGGATACGATATTATTGTTTGCCAGATTAGCGCCGTAGCACTTAGCGCATACTCCGGTTCTTGCCTTGCAGTTGAGTACGGAACGGATCTTGATCTTTTCAATGCCTGCGTCGATGATCTTCTTTGCGTCTGCGTCGTTTATCATCTTGTTGCGTGAAACGATAAGTTCGCCTGATTCGTCACGCAGATCTTCCGAAAGGAATCTTCCGACAAGACGCTCTGCGAAAGGCTCAACGACTTCGTTGCCGTTTCTGATCTCGTAAACCTCGATGCCGTCTGTAGTTCCGCAGTCCTCCTCACGGATGATAACATCCTGTGAAACGTCAACAAGACGACGTGTCAAGTAACCTGAGTCGGCGGTACGGAGAGCGGTATCGGCAAGTCCCTTACGGGCGCCTCGTGATGCGATAAAGTATTCCAGAATGTTAAGACCTTCACGGTAGTTGGCTCTGATCGGGATCTCGATAACCGTACCGGAAGTATTGGCGATAAGACCTCTCATACCGGCAAGCTGACGGATCTGTGAAATAGAACCACGGGCGCCGGAGTCAGCCATCATCCAGATAGGATTATATCTGTCAAAGTTTGCTTTAAGAGCCTTTGTTACGTCGTCCGTAGTATTCGTCCAGAGAGAGATTATCTTCTTTGTCTTTTCTTGAGTGGAGATGTAACCGTACTCGTATTCGTTTGTGATCTGCTCAACTTCCTTGTCGGCTGCGGCAAGGATCTCCTTTTTCTGAGGAGGTATAGTAGCGTCGCAAACTGCAACAGTGAGGGCGGCTTTTGTAGAATATTTATATCCCAGCGCTTTGATCCTGTCAAGAACTTCTGAGGTAGTTGTTGTACCATGGATCTTGATACAGCGTTCGATAATGTCGGAAAGCTGCTTTTTGCCTACCAGGAAAGCGATCTCAAGATCAAACTGCTTGTCAGAGTTTGTTCGGTCAACATATCCCAGATTCTGGGGGATATTTTCATTGAAAATAAGACGTCCTATTGTAGCGTCGATTATCTTTGATACCTTTTTGTCGCCAATATCCTTGGTTATTCTTACCTTGATATTAGCGTGGAGGGATACGTCGTGCTCATTGTATGCCATAAGCGCTTCGTTTACGTCACGGAATATCTTGCCCTCGCCGGGTTCGCCGGGCTTATCCATTGTCAGGTAGTAAGAACCGAGAACCATATCCTGTGACGGAACTGCTACAGGCTTTCCGTCTGACGGTTTAAGCAGATTGTTTGCAGCGAGCATAAGGAAACGTGCTTCTGCCTGAGCTTCTGCGGAAAGGGGAAGATGTACAGCCATCTGGTCGCCATCGAAGTCGGCGTTGAAAGCGGAACATACGAGAGGGTGGAGCTTGATCGCACGTCCTTCGACAAGAACCGGTTCAAACGCCTGGATACCAAGTCGGTGAAGCGTGGGGGCACGGTTCAACATTACAGGGTGATCCTTGATAACGTCCTCCAGAGCGTCCCAGACCTTGTTGTCGGCACGGTCGATAAGCTTTCTTGCTGATTTGATATTGGCGATCGCCTTTTTGTCAACGAGCCTTTTCAGGACGAATGGCTTGAAGAGTTCAAGAGCCATTTCCTTTGGCAGACCGCACTGATACATTTTAAGTTCAGGACCTACGACGATAACCGAACGGCCGGAGTAGTCAACACGCTTACCGAGAAGGTTCTGACGGAAACGGCCCTGCTTACCCTTAAGCATATCCGAAAGAGATTTCAAAGCACGGTTGCTTGGACCGGTAACAGGTCTGCCATGTCTGCCGTTGTCGATAAGAGCGTCAACGGCTTCCTGAAGCATTCTCTTTTCGTTTCTCACGATGATATCGGGAGCTTCAAGCTCAAGCATTCTTTTAAGACGGTTATTTCTGTTAATAACACGTCTGTAAAGATCATTAAGATCAGATGTAGCATAGCGTCCGCCGTCCAGCATTATCATAGGACGGATATCCGGAGGAATAACCGGAACTACGTCCAGGATCATCCATTCCGGTTTATTTCCGGAGAGACGGAAAGCTTCAATTATCTGAAGTCTCTTGAGAATTTTTACTTTCTTCTGTCCTGCGGGGAGACCTACCAGTTCTGCTTTAAGGTCGTCTGCAACTATCTCAAGATTGTTTTTCCAATCGATATCGTCAAGCTCTCTGAACATCTCGCATTCTTCACAGTTACACTGATCCGGTCTGTTGAAGCACTGTATTTTTCTGCCGCCCAGAGATATCTTTCCCATTTCAGAAAGACGGTTCTTGTGAGTGTCATATCTTGCGGGATCATATTCGTTAAGAAGTTTTTTAATGGCTTCAGCGCCCATTTCAGCCTTAAAATCATCGCCGTATTTTTCACGGTATGACAGATATTCCTTTTCGGAAAGGAGCTGCTTCTTTATGAGTTCGGTGTTGCCGGGATCGATTACGATATACTTTGTAAAGTACAGGATCTCTTCCAGACGCTTCTGTGAAACTTCCAGAACCTGTCCGATACGTGACGGCGTACCCTTGAAGTACCAGATATGGGAAACGGGAGCTGCCAGCTCAATGTGACCCATTCTTTCACGGCGGACTCTTGCTCTTGTTACCTCAACGCCGCAGCGGTCGCAGACTTTGCCCTTGAAGCGTATCTTCTTGAACTTTCCGCAGTGACATTCCCAGTCTTTTGTCGGTCCGAAGATCCTTTCGCAGAATAAGCCGTCACGTTCAGGCTTCTGGGTTCTGTAATTTATGGTTTCAGGTCTTTCAACAACTCCGTATGACCAGCTTCTGATCTTTTCCGGGGATGCAAGACCGATTTTAATTGATTCAAAAGTTGTAAATTCCAAACTGCTACCTCCTGTTTAGTAGGTATAAGATCCGGCGGTTACAAAAGCGATGAATACCGCCTTTGCGGTCCGGATCACTGGTTTATATCTATTTATATTAGTCCTCGTCAGAGGAGCCGTCAAGATCAAAGCTGCCAAAAATATCATCGTCATCATCGTCGTCAAGTCCGAGATCGTCCTCGTCTTCCTCGTCGTCAAATCTGAAATCCTGTCCGTCGTCAAGAGAACTGAAGTCGTCGTCATCGCCGTCCTCAAAGGTAAATCCGCTGTCCTCAATGTCGCTGTCGGAATATGATGAAGGATCATTGGTATTTTCATCGGAGTAAGAGTCGTTGGAAGGCATGGGATCGTCGTCATCAAAGCTCTGTTTAAGATCGATCTCCTGCTGATTTTCATCAAGAACACGAACATCCAGACCGAGAGCCTGCATTTCCTTAATAAGAACCTTGAAGGATTCAGGAATTCCCGGAGTAGGAACGTTCTGACCCTTGACGATAGCTTCGTATGTGTTGACACGTCCAATGGTATCGTCTGATTTAACGGTAAGGATCTCCTGGAGGGTGTAGGCGGCTCCATAAGCTTCAAGAGCCCATACTTCCATTTCTCCGAAACGCTGACCGCCGAACTGAGCCTTACCGCCCAGAGGCTGCTGTGTAACAAGAGCGTACGGACCTACGGAACGTGCATGGATCTTATCGTCAACAAGGTGGTGGAGCTTGAGATAGTACATATATCCAACAGTTACCTTGTTGTCGAACTTCTCGCCCGTCCGTCCGTCGTAGAGTGTAAACTTACAGTCCTCATTAAACGTGAGTGCGTTTGGGTTAATGACCTTATCCATACTGTTCAGCTCGAACATATCGTCACGATGCTCCCTGCTGCGCTCGTCAGCCATGCGGAAACAATCACGGATATCATCCTCGTGTGCGCCGTCAAATACAGGTGTCATGATATGCCAGCCGAGAGCCTTGCATGCCATGCCAAGATGAACTTCAAGTACCTGACCGATGTTCATACGGGAAGGTACGCCCAGAGGGTTAAGCACGATGTCAAGAGGAGTTCCGTCAGGGAGGAAAGGCATATCCTCTTCGGGAAGAATACGTGACACAACACCCTTGTTTCCATGACGGCCAGCCATCTTATCGCCGACCGTGATCTTTCTCTTCTGTGCAATATAACATATAACACGCATATTTACGCCTGCGCTGAGCTCGTCGCAGTTTTCTCTTGTAAATACCTTTACGTCAACGATAACGCCCGATTCTCCGTGTGGAACTTTAAGAGAATTATCACGCACTTCTCTTGCCTTTTCACCGAAAATAGCACGGAGGAGTCTTTCTTCGGCAGTAAGTTCCGTTTCGCCCTTGGGGGTTACCTTTCCGACAAGGATATCGCCGGAATTTACTTCAGAACCAATACGGATTATTCCGTTTTCATCAAGATTTGCCAGTGCGTCGTCACCTACGTTGGGGATATCACGTGTGATTTCCTCCGGACCAAGTTTTGTGTCACGGCACTCAATCTCGTATTCTTCAATATGAACGGAAGTGAATACATCCTCACGCACAAGTCTTTCGTTAAGAAGAACGGCGTCCTCGTAGTTGTAGCCTTCCCATGTCATGAATCCGATAAGTGCGTTCTTTCCGAGTGAGATCTCGCCGTCTGCCGTTGCAGGGCCGTCTGCCAGCACCTGACCCTTTGCGACCTTTTCGCCTACTGAAACGATAGGACGCTGGTTTACGCACGTACCCTGGTTGGAACGCTTGAATTTGATAAGATCGTATTTGTGTTCAAGACCGTTGTCGTCGATCAGGCGGATGCTGTCGGCGTCAACGTATGAAATAGTTCCGTCATATTTGGAAACGATACATACGCCGGAGTCAACGGCTGCTTTGTATTCCATTCCTGTTCCGACGAACGGACGCTCTGTTTTTAGAAGCGGAACTGCCTGACGCTGCATGTTTGAACCCATGAGGGCACGGTTAGCATCGTCGTTTTCAAGGAACGGGATCATTGATGTTGCGACAGAAACGACCATTTTAGGCGAAACGTCCATGAAGTCAACCATTTCTCTGGGACATTCGAGGATCTGTTCACGGTAACGGGCGTTTACACGAGGTCTTGCCAGTTTTCCGTCCTCGGTGAGAGGTTCGTTTGCCTGTGCCACGATGTAGTTGTCCTCTGTATCGGCTGTCATGTATATAACTTCGTTTGTAACTACGCCGGTAGTCTTGTCAACTTTTCTGTACGGCGCTTCAATAAATCCGTACTCGTTAATGCGTGCAAAAGTAGCCAGATAAGAGATAAGACCGATATTAGGACCTTCTGGTGTTTCGATAGGACACATTCTTCCGTAGTGGCTGTAGTGAACGTCACGTACTTCAAATCCGGCACGGTCTCTTGAAAGACCTCCGGGACCGAGGGCTGAAAGACGTCTTTTATGTGTAAGTTCGGCAAGAGGATTATTCTGATCCATGAACTGCGAAAGAGGCGAGGAACAGAAAAATTCTTTCATAGCAGAAGAAACAGGTCTTATATTAATAAGTGTCTGCGGAGTAAGAGTATTCACATCCTGCGTCTGGATGTTCATTCTTTCACGGATGCCTCTTTCCATACGAGCATAGCCGATACGGAACTGATTCTGGAGAAGTTCTCCCACGCTGCGGATACGTCTGTTGCCCAGGTGGTCGATATCGTCAACCGTTCCTACGCCCTCGCAAAGGTTGAGGAAGTAACTGATTGTCGCATATATATCGTCAAGAATAATGTGCTTCGGAACGAGCTCGTCGGCACGTTTCTTGATGTTTTCTTCAAGTTCATCCTCGTCGGCGGAAGTTTCCATTATCTCCCTGAGAACCTTATAAGAAACTTTTTCATTAATGCCGTACTTTGTGGCGTCAAAGCTGATATAACCGCCGATATCAACCATGCCGTTGCCGATTATCTTAGCTGTTCTTTCTACCATTCTGATAGAAGTTTCACCGTGTTCATCAGTAACGTATTCCTTAGCTTCGACGTTGACAAATGCGTAGTAAACGCCTGCCTGTTCAATCTCCAGAGCCTTGTCGTAGGAAATAGTTTCGCCCTCTTCAGCCATGATCTCACCGGTGTTGGGGTTGATGATAGGCTGTGCGATAATATGACCTGCAAGGCGTGAAGCAATGCCGAGCTTTTTGTTGTATTTATATCGTCCAAAACGGCAGAGATCATATCTCTTTGCATCAAAAAAGAGGTTGTTGAGATGCGATAAAGCGCTTTCTACCGTAGGAGGCTCACCAGGACGGAGTTTCTTGTAAACGTCGATAAGAGCGTCGGAATTGTTCTTGGTCTGATCTTTTTGCAGGATAGTCTGTTTAAGACGCTCGTCCTCGCCGAACATCTCGTATATCTCCTCGTCTGTACCAACGCCGAGAGCACGAATAAAGGTGGTAAGCGGAATCTTTCTGTTTTTGTCAATACGGACGTATATAACGTCGTTTGAGTCCATTTCATATTCCAGCCATGCGCCTCTGTTAGGAATAACGGTGGTATTAAAAAGATCCTTTCCGGTCTTGTCTTTTTCAAAGGCATAGTAAACGCCGGGCGAACGTACAAGCTGCGAAACAATAACACGCTCTGCACCGTTGATAACAAAGGTTCCGCTTTCTGTCATAAGCGGAAAATCGCCCATGTAGATTTCGCTTTCGCTGACTGCTCCCGTTTCCTTGTTGCAGAGCGTAGCGGTAGCTCTCATGGCAACCTGATATGTTGCGCCCCTTGATTTACACTCGGCAAGAGTGTATTTGGGGGTGTCGTCGAAGCGGTAATCCTTGAAGTTAAGGACAAGATTTCCGTTGTAATCGGTAATCGCAGTCATATCACGGAAAACTTCACGCAGACCTTCTCCCCTGAACCACTCATAGGAGTTTTTCTGAACCTCAATGAGATTCGGCATTTCGAGAGGCTCGGTAATTTTACCGAAGCTCATTCTGACATTTTTTCCCAACTGCTTAGGTGTGACATTCACCATAGGCGGAACCTCCTTATATTTTACCTGTCCTGCCCCGGTACGGAGTCCGGACGGATTTTGCACTTTGTCCGGAATCGGCTGCCGCAGAGTACCGTACGGAGCGGATTACGGAAAAAATCTCACAAAGCTCTTGACAAAAGCTTTTCTGTATGCTATAATATCTTAACAGAATAGTGATACTTTCCTATATTGATACATTATATAATTATAATACAAAACGCCTGGCGTGTCAATAGGGTTTGGAAACATTTATCAAAACTGCCGGATTTTTAATTTGCGTCCGGCATTTTTTTGTAAATTTTAATAGCGGAGAACTTTTTCTATCCGTGAAATCCGATGTTTACACAAAAATATTTTTGGCAGCGCTTTAATTTTTGCAGAGTGCTGCTGTTTAAGGAAGTTTTTTATGCTTGCAAGTCTGATAAATATAAATAAATTCTATAATGGAAATCAGCTTCTTAATAATGTATCCCTAACCATAGACGAATCCGACAAGATCGGTCTTGTGGGAAACAACGGCTGCGGTAAGACCACGCTGCTAAAAATCCTTACCGGTTCCGTTGAGCCTGACCGCTTTACCGAAAAGGACGGCATCGTATCCATTGCGTCAAAGACTACTATCGGATATCTGGAGCAGATGAACGGTCTTGACTCTGAAAAAACGGTCATTGAGGAGATGAGGAGCGTTTTCAGACCGGTTCTTGACGCCATAGACAGGCTGCGTGAGATCGAGCTTGAAATGGAACTTGGCGATAACTCGTCTGATGACGAATATCAGCGTCTTTCTTCCTGGATAGAAGCAAACGACGGTTACAATACGGACGTTAAAATCCGCATGATCCTCAACGGCATGGGTTTTTCCGGGAACGATCTGGAACGTACCTGTTCGGGATTCAGCGGCGGAGAAAAAACTCGTCTGTGTATCTCAAAGCTTCTTCTTGAAGAACCTAATCTCCTTATACTGGACGAACCAACGAATCACCTTGATTTCAAGACCATAATGTGGCTTGAGGACTATCTGCGCTCTTACAGGGGAGCTGTGCTTATCGTTTCTCATGACCGGTATTTTCTGGACAGGCTGTGCAGTTCCATATGTGAGATAGAACGTGGCGTGCTGACGAGATACAGGGGCAATTACTCGGCGTTTGTCCGCCAGAGAAGTGAAAATGACGCACGCCGTGAAAAAGAATATGAAATGCAGCAGAAGCAGATAGCTCAGCTTGAAGATTACGTTGCAAGGAATCTTGTGCGTGCGTCTACCACTAAAATGGCGCAGAGCCGCAGGAAGCAGCTGGAAAAGATCGAACGGATTGAAAAGCCGTTTCATGATACGAGATCGGCTAAAATACGGTTTACATATGCTGTAGAACCTCCCATAGACGTGCTGAAAGTCAAGGGTGCGGACATTTCTGTCGGAGATGGAGATTCACGGAAAACTCTTGTCGAAGAACTCAGCTTCGATGTCCGCAGAGGAGAAAAAATCGGCATTATCGGCGACAACGGCATCGGAAAATCCACGCTCCTCAGAATAATCCAGGAGCAGCTTCCGCATAAGGGACTTGTGCGCTGGAACAGCAATGTCAAGATATCCTATTTTGAACAGGAAAGCGCCAATCTTAACCGGGAGCTTACTGTTATGGAGGAGCTTCACAGCCGATATCCCTCAATGACAGAACTGGAGGTGCGTGGACTTCTGGCTCAGGTGCGCCTTGTCGGGGAGAATGTTTTCAAGGAAACGGGAGTGATAAGCGGCGGCGAACGTGCTAAACTCTGCTTTGCCATTATGATGCAGGAGCACGGCAACGTTCTTATTCTTGACGAGCCGACCAATCATCTCGACCTTTCTTCAAAGGAGGCTATCGAGGAGGCTCTTACCGAGTATACCGGCACCATTATTTTTGTGTCGCATGACCGTTATCTTCTCAGTAAGATCGCCGACAGACTGATCGAGCTTACAGACGGCGAATGCCGGCTGCACAATTATAATTTTGATAAATACCTTGATGTTCTGCGTGAAGAGCAAGCGGAGCAGAAGCGTCTTGCCGACGCTGAAAAATTTGCAAAGGCTGCGGAAGCTTCAAGAGAAAAATCGGCAAAGGTATACCGAAGCAAACAGCAGCGGAGCGCTGATGCGGCAAGAAAAAATGAAATGAAAGCTCTTGAAAAGGAAATAGACGACTTGCAGGAGAAGATCGATGCGCTCACTGAAGAAATAAGCCGTGAAGAGATCTACAGCGACTATGAACTGATGAATTCCAAGTGCTCCGAAATAGAGACTCTAAAGGCAAAGATCGACGAAAATTTTGAACGTCTTATAGAATTGGATGAGTAGTCGGGAACAGTTCTTGATTTTTGGGTATTCAGTCAAAAATAACGATAACATAATATCTGCTTTGTCGAAAATAACGAAAAAACAAAAAGGTATTGAAAAGTTTACGGTATTGTGATATAATGGTCATAAAGATATGACGGCTCTGTGAATACGGCGTCGATAATTGGAAAACAGGAGGTTTTTAAAATGAAACACATCAAGACTATCAATAAGGCTAATCTCAAGGAGTCCGCTAAGAAGGGCGGTTGCGGCAAGTGCCAGGCTTCATGTCAGTCTGCCTGCAAAACTTCATGCACAGTTGCTAACCAGAAGTGCGAGAGATAATTACAGTAACTGTCTGAGTTTACTGTAAGCTTTGAAATTCAGCACACTGATCTTGTGAAGACAGGTTCTAATGCTTTTGAGGCAGTTTACGCTGCCTCTGTTTTTCTTTAGGCAGCTTTTTAAAAAACGGTGTTTTTAGAGGTTGCCTTTATTGAGATCTTTATTGAAAGGTAGTTAATTATGATACATAAATATAAGCTTAACGGATTCAACATCGTTCTTGACGTAAACAGCGGCGGCGTTCATATTGTGGACGAGCTTACGTATGATCTTCTTGATAACATCGAGCCTCCCTTTGAAGAACATTGCAGCGAAAAGGTGATTGAAAAGCTTTCAAGGCACTATGCGAAAGAGGATATAGAGTCGTGTTATCAGGAAATCGTGGAGCTTTACAATGACAAGATTCTTTTTTCCGACGACGATTATGAGAAATACGCAAAGTATTCCGTTGCTTCGCCTGTCAAGGCAATGTGTCTGAATATAGCTCACGACTGTAATCTCCGCTGCAAATACTGCTTTGCTTCCACCGGAGATTTCGGAAAAGGACGAAAGCTGATGTCTTTTGAGACCGGAAAACACGCTATTGATTTTCTTCTTGAAAATTCCGGAGACAGACCAAACCTGGAACTTGATTTCTTCGGCGGCGAACCGCTTATGAATTTTGAGGTCGTAAAGCAGATCGTTAAGTATGCCAGAAGCCGTGAGTCGGAGTATAACAAGAAATTCCGCTTTACTATAACTACAAACGGACTTCTCCTGGACGACGATAAGATCGACTTTATTAATAAGGAAATGTCTAACGTGGTACTGTCTATCGACGGCAGAAAAGAAGTCAACGATTATTTTCGTATACGTGTGGACGGTACGGGAAGCTACGATAAGATTCTTCCCATGTACAAAAAGCTTGTTGCCGGAAGAGGAGACAAGGAATACTATGTTAGGGGAACCTTTACAAAGAAGAATCTGGATTTTTCCGAGGACGTTTTTGCTCTTTATAACGAGGGATTCGATCAGATATCAATTGAGCCTGTAGTAGGTGATTCTGATGAATTTGCTCTGACGGAAAAGGAGCTTCCTGCTGTTTTCAAGGAATATGAGGTTCTTGCCCGAAGGATTCTGGAAAATGAAAAAAAGGGCGGAAAATTCAACTTTTTCCATTTTATGATTGACCTGGATCAGGGACCGTGCGCTATCAAGAGACTGAGAGGCTGCGGCTGCGGAAACGACTATGTTGCTATCACGCCTGACGGAGATATTTTCCCTTGCCATCAGTTTGTAGGCATGGACGAGTATAAAATGGGCAACATTGACGAAGGAACTTTCAACCAGGAAATGAAAGCGGATTTTGCTGCGGCTCATGTTTATTCCAAGCCTGAATGTAAAAAATGTTGGGCAAAATTCTATTGCAGCGGTGGATGCAATGCAAATAATTACCAGTATATGGGGGATATCCGTACAGCTCATAAGCTGTCCTGCCAGCTTGAAAAGAAACGTCTTGAATGTGCTATAATGATGAAAGCGATCAGACTTTTCGGAGAGCAGGAGTAAACGGTGTTAGATAAACTCATTTAAAAAATATAAAAAGGCTTTCTGCCATGTGACGGCAGGAGGCCTTTTTATTATGCTTTGAAGATCTATTCTTCGAGAAATTATACATCATCGGAACGACGCAGCCTGCACCATGACCGCCGCCCTGAATTTCCTTAAGGAAATAAAAAGTAAACGCTGTTCCCTTAAAAAATTTGCATTAAAAATAAAACTTGCGGCATATAATCTATTGCAGCCTTTATTCAGCGTTGTACAAAGCATAGTTGTCGGCTTCGTTACAGCGGCGGACATAGAAAGCTGCAAATAAAAAGCCTGTCCCGGCAACGAGGCAGACTGTGAAGGGGGCGGTAAATTGAAATCCCGGCAGGATGAAAGAGCAGTAATTCTCGGAAATTATATTTTGGAAAACAAAACAACAGTCCGTGCCGCAGCTAAAAAATTCGGAATATCAAAAAGTACAGTACATAAGGATGTGAGCGAGCGTCTCAGAAAGGAAGATCCTGAATTGTATACGAAGGTCAAGAATATTCTTGAGATCAACAAACTGGAGCGTCATATAAGAGGCGGTCTTGCCACCAAACGGAAATATGAAGGAATAGCAGAGCAGAGGAAAAAGCAGCAGTAACTCTGTTGGGATACTGAAAAAAGGCAGCGTCTGCTTTGTGCAGCGCTGCCTGAAAAGATTATTCAGTTAGATTGATCCGGAAGAGTTACGGTAAAAACAGTTCCTTTTCCCAGAGTACTTTCTGCCCTGACTGTTCCGCCGTGATACATTACTCCGTGCTTTACGATCGAGAGTCCCAGCCCTGTGCCCTTGATTTTTCCGGAGCGGCTTTTGTCAACACGATAAAAACGTTCAAAAATACGGTCAATATGTTCCTTTGGAATACCGATTCCGGTATCTGAAACGGTAATGACGACGTTTTTGTGCAATTTTAAAAGTTTTACTTCCAGAAATCCTCCGTCGTTGTTATATTTAACGCCGTTATCACATAAATTATATATAACTTCGTCCAGAACAGTTCGGTTTCCTGTATATAATATACGATCTCCCGAAAGCTTCAAGGTTATATTTCTTTCCAGTGCATTTTCACTGAGGCGTTCAAGTATTTCATCAGACAGAACGTACAGGTTTATCTCTTCTGCATCGCTGAGTCTGGCGGCTTCATCCAGCTTTGAAAGAGCCATGATATCGTTTATCAGCTTGATAAGACGGTCGGCTTCGTTTCGTATACGTGCGCCGAATTCTGCTGCGTCTCCGCTTTTTACCAAACCTCCGGCAAGCATATCTGAAATGCCGTATATAGTTGTAAGAGGCGTTTTGAGCTCATGTGAAACATTGGAAGTAAATTCACGGCGCATTGTTTCAAGTTTGCGTTTTTCGGTGATATCCATAATTAGAATAAAAATACCGTTAAACGTATCTGTTCTTCCGGCAGGACTGGCTATGACAACACTCTCGCCTGCGGAGGTCTCCACCGTGCATTCAGAGTTTAGTCCCCCGGCGGCGTTCTGTATGCATCTGCGGAAAACTTCACTGTTGTTGACGGCATATATGCTCTGACCGGCAGAAATTTCTTTAATACCTAAAAGCTTCATTGCACCGGAATTGCAGGTCAGTATATTCAGTTTTTTATCTGCAATTATAATTCCCTCGTCCATATTTTCCGTTATCAGGCTGAACTGGTCGTGATTCCGGCTGAGTTCGTAGACCTGACGGTTGACTCGGTTGTTCTGTCTGCGGAGTTTATCCACAAGGAAATCAAGTTCCGGACAGTCTCTGCTTGGCGTGGGTTTGTCCGGATCTATTCTTGATATCGGTCTGACAATGCGCCGTGATATTATAGATGAAATAAGTGCAGACAGTCCCGTAAATACTGCAAGAAACAATGCGATATTTCTTATGAATTCGGCGCTGACGTGAATATTGCCTATTTCTGTTACTATTATGACTGAAATAACGGCGGCGGCGGCGGACCAGATGAGTATGCTGATAAATATTTTCCTTGACAATTAATCTTCACCCGCCTTGTATCCAACTCCCCTGACGGTGCGGATAATATCGCCGCAGCTGCCAAGCTTTGAGCGCAGCGTCCGGATATGAACATCTACTGTGCGGCTTTCTCCGGTAAAGTCATATCCCCAGACCTTCCGAAGAAGAGCGTCTCGGGATAGAACACGGTTTTTGTTGGTGATAAGAGTCATAAGGAGTTCATATTCCTTTAGTGTAAGGACAATACGTACGTCATCGGCGTATACTTCATGATTTTCCGGATATACCTTCAAATGCCCTATGCATATACCTGATGAATTTTTCTGCTGTTCAAGATTTGATCTCCGGAGCAGCGCCCTGATGCGTGAGATCAGTTCAAGAGTTCCGAACGGTTTTGCAATGTAGTCGTCAGCGCCGCAGTCAAGACCGGTTACTTTGTCGTATTCCGTTCCTTTAGCGCTGAGCATGATAACAGGAAGATGTCTGGTTTCTGCTGCCGACCGCAGTTTTTTCAGTATGCTCATGCCATCCTCCTCTGGCAGCATTATGTCCAGAAGCACAAGTTCCGGAAGCTTATGCTTTATTGCGTTCCAGAAATCGGAAGGAGATTCAAAATCCATAGTCTCAAAGCCGGAATTCTGTAAGGCGTAAGTTACGAAGCCTCTTATTCCGCTGTCATCTTCAAGCATATATATCATAATTTTCACCTTAAAATAATTTATATTGATAAACTTCTAATATTAAGTATACTTCTTTTGAAGAAAAAAATCAATAGCTTTGTGAATATTATCAATACAGATGTCCATAATATCCTTGTGCAGAAATGTACAGAATTTATCAGACCTATCCGCAATTTTCGGAGCAGGTCGGCTTATAAGGAGATCATCTTATGGAAAACAAGAAGAAAAATGACAACATCAAGTGTACGGTAACTCAGTGTCAGCACAATTGTGTGACAGAGAATTATTGTTCCCTTGACTGCATTTCCGTAGGCACTCACGAATCAAATCCTACTGTTCCCGAGTGTACAGACTGCAATTCTTTCGTAAAGAGAACAGGCTGCTGTTCATAAGCGGTCTGATGCAGAACTGCCCTGTGCTTTCAACAGGGCAGTACATATTTTTAATTATATGGCACTGATCCCGATTTTTTTCATGGGATATAGTTATATGAAAAAATTTAGCATTTTCTCTTGCAAAATTACTCTTTTTATAGTATAATTAGTATTGAGAAAATATTTATTGTCACTCGTATTCTACAATCAGGAGGCTGATAAAAAATGTTTGATAAAACAATGACCTTCGCAGTTAATGAGGATAAGGAAGCAGAACTGAAAAAAAACCTTACCATCGTTTATGATGCTCTTACGCAGAAGGGATACAACCCCATTAATCAGATAGTAGGCTACATCCTTTCCGAGGATCCGACCTACATAACCACATATAACAATGCAAGAAACCTAATACGTCATATTGACCGTGACGAACTTTTGCAGGTTCTTGTGAGAGCGTATCTAAATACCTGACCGGTTACCGTCCGGAAAGGTTTCAGAACTTCCGCACATGGAAGAAACTTATGCAAAAACACCGGAGCAGGACAATGCACCGGTGTTTTTTGATAAATTTTCCATAAATAATTTACTGACTTAATGCCATAATACTATTGCGGAGATGATCCGCAGTTAATTTCGGAAGGAATTATAAAATCTATGAAAATAATAGCTCCTGCGGCATCCCTTATGATTGCAGCTGCGATACCTTGTACGGCGGTATATTCCGCAGATACAACAAAGATCGGCTACGGTCAGGGAACGGCGGTGGACGCCCAGAATCGTCCTGTCGATGCAGCCGCATTCAACAGCCGATATGGCGACCTTGATGCCTTCGCCCTGTCGGAAGATGATAAGAGAATTATCATTACCTTTGATCAGGGCTATGAAAACGGATATACCGAAAAAATTCTCGATACACTGAAGGAAAAGAACGTTAAGGCTATATTCTTTCTAACCGGTGATTATGCCAAAAAGGAAACTGCTCTCGTTAAAAGAATGATAGATGAGGGTCACGTTTTGGGAAACCACGGAATGACGCACGCAAGTTTGCCGACGCTTTCCGAGGCTGAGGCTGAAAAAGAAATAATGTCGCTGCACGATTTTGTAATGAATAATTATGGCTATCAGATGCAGTATTTTCGATGTCCATGCGGAGAATATTCCGAGCAGTCTCTTGAGACGGTTCAGAAATGCGGATATAAAACTCTTTTCTGGAGTTTTGCATACGTTGACTGGAAAACAGACAGTCAGCCCGCCCCGTCAGAGGGATTGAAAAAGCTGACAGAATCTGCGCACGGCGGAGAAATTCTTCTTCTTCATTCCGTATCTTCAACGAATGCCGAAATTCTCGGTCAGGCGATCGATGAATTCAGAGCACAGGGTTATACGGTATAAAAAACGAACTGCACCTCTGAGAAGGGGTGCAGTTCAAGTTTTTATGGAGAAATTGGAATAAGCATTAGTTCCATTTAGCTGTCTTTCCTGCTGACAGGGTTGTAACATAGTTGAGGATTAATGTTGCGTCGCTTCCTGTAATTAATCCGTCTCCGTTAACGTCTGCTGCTGCTGCCTGAGATTCTGTGAGTCCTGAGTCTATACCGGAGCTTATGTTGGTATAGGCAATGAGTACATAAGTTGCGTCGCTTGCAGTGATGATTCCGTCTCCGGTAACATCGCCGAGTATTATTTCATCATCTGCGCCCGGCATTCTCTGTCCGTCGAGGGGAGCGCTGTCTTCCCACATTCCTACGAAAATAGCTGCCCAGTACCAGCCGCCGTCGCTGTCGGGATCGTACACAAGACCGATGCCAACGTGAGTTGCAGCTTCCTTTGTGATGTTTGCCCAGTGCTTGGGAGAATTTTTCCATGCAGTGAATATAGCGTCTACATCGGAGCTGCCTCTTGCAAGTATCTCACCGGATGTTTTATAATCTACTTTATTAACGTCGATAACTGTATCGAAAAAAGAACCGTCAGGACGATAGTGGGAATATGCTGTAGGCTGTTCTTCTGCACGAACCTGAGCGATATCGTTGAGATATGGAACAATGTATAGAGGTTCCAGTCCGAGTTCTTCTCTTGCTTCATTAAACTTAACAGCCATATCTTCTATAAGTTCAGTATATTCAGATTCGCTGGAAGCCATTGCTGTTACAGAAGTATTATTTGTGTTTTTAATAACGCTGATCGAGCAGCCGACTGTTATCACCATTGCTGAAATCATTGAAACCATTTTTTTAAACATATTTTTCATAAAGACAACTCCTTTTTTATTTAAGTAATCATATAGATTTTTGTTTTCATTGATTACTGTTTGTATTTCTTTTCTGATTACATAATATCAGAATTCAATGGTTTCAGCAAGAAAACACGTTATTATTTGACATATTGCACAATATTAAATGTCATTTTTCACAAAAATAAATATACTAATAGTATAATCTCTCTTAGAACGTTCAAGCCGTTAAAATCTGTTCATATTTCATTAATATAGATACAATTTCAAACATTTCTATTTTGTTAATAAATAATAATTGTTATATTTTATAAACTTTAATTTGACTTTTTCTCCGATAGATGCTATAATAAATATGTTTATACATATTAAAAGGGGTAAAATATGAAAAAACTAAAAAAATGGCAGATATTGCTGCTGACTTTTCTTACAGTTCTGGGAACAGTAGGAATAATTTTCGGCATTAATTTTATAAGGGCATATGACGTTGCGCCGCTTACGGAGAAGTCTCTTGAAAATATCGACTTCGACAAGGCGAATAAGCTGATGATTGTAGCGCATCCTGACGACGAGGTGATTTTCGGAGGAGGACATCTTATGGATGGAGACTATCTTATAGTGTGCATAACTAACGGCAAAAACACAGAACGCAGCAGCGAGTTTAAAAAAGTTGTGGAAAAATCCGGTAATCAGGGAATTATTTTATCATATCCCGATAAGGTAAACGGTAAGCGTGACGACTGGAAAAGGGTGAACGATAAGATTTCTGCCGATCTTGATCTGATAATCGGATACAAGGATTGGGAAACTATTGTTACACACAACGAAAGAGGAGAATACGGACATCAGCATCACATCATGACTCATGAGCTGGTAACGGAATCATATTTATCAGTTAAAAGCGATGCAGAGCTTATGTTTTTTGGGAAGTATTACAAGGCAGTCGATATAGGAGCGCACGAAAAGGATATGGAACGTATCAGTGACGAACGGCTGAAATATAAAACGGAGCTTGCGGAGCTGTATGAATCGCAGAGTAAGGTAGTTAAGAAATTGTGGCATATGGCTCCCTATGAGGAATTTTCCAGATATGGAGTCAGTGAGGAATAATTAATCAGATTTAACGCAAAAAGCAGACCTGTTGGATATTCCGGCAGGTCTGCTTTATTATCTATTAAGGATTAAATTTCGTCCATTTTTCCATTGTTTTTTCCGGCCTCCCAACGTTCACGGCGCTGAGCTTCAACTTTTTTCTCAATTGATTTTTTGTAGTCAATTTCCTGACGAAGAACTTCTATATGACCGAGAGCGTTACAATCAGTGCTGCTCTCTTTAACGGTTGTTTCCACGACATCTGCTGCCTCCGGAAAAAGTAAACAGGCAGTCAGTTTTATTATTGTCGATAATATTTTCATATTGATTTTAAAAAGTGTATAACGGAGTTTTTCCCCAAAAACTCCGTTATATTGTTTATACGTATGATTTTCACTATATCATGAGCAGATAAGCTTATCAACCTTCATTTTCACTTGATGGCTGGGTCGGAGTAGGTACGGCAGAGCTGTCGTCAATATTCGTATTGATAAGGAGCCCGCTGTCGCTTCCGGTAACTTTCGGCATTACTCCGTTCCATTTCTGTATCTGTTCGTATGCGATTACCTTTTCTGTCAGCGATTCTTCAAGAAGTTTATTGGCTTCTGCCTGTGCCTGTGCTTCGGTAAGCGTTGCCTGAGCCTGGGCGTCGGCGGCAATAGTTTTCTTTTTTGCTTCGGCATTGGCTATTTCTATAGCCTGTTGCTGTTCAGTCTTTGTTTTGAGAAGATTCTGCTCGGCAACCTGTTTAGCTTCAATCGCACTGTTGAATTCAGTGGAAAAGTCGAAGTTTACAATGTTGAACTTCTCTATATAGATGCCGTATGCGTTCAATTTGCTGTCAAGGCTTGCCTTTACCTCCTCGCCTACAGCGGCACGTTCTGTAATAAGCTCCTCGGCGGTATACTTTGCCGTTGCAGATTTCATGCATTCCTGAACAACAGGCGCTATGAGTATAGTCTGATATTCTGCTCCAACCTGTTCGTACATCTTCGGGCTGTTGTCGGAAACCAGCTTGTAGTTTACTGCAATTTTGCTGCTTACGGTCTGGAGATCCTTTGAAACAGCGGATGCCGGTGTTTCATACACTTGAATCTTATTTGACATATCCTGTACTTTCTGGATAAACGGTACTTTCAGATGAAAGCCTGCGTCAAGCCCTTTGTCGGATACTTCTCCGAGGGTGAGCACAACGCCCGTATTTCCGGCAGGTACGATAGTGAAGGAATTGGCTGCGATAAAAATTGCTGCTGCTCCTATCACAATCCATTTTACTCCTTTGAATTCTTTTTTTCCGGAGCTGTTCTGATGCAGCTCCCTGACGTTAATTGCCATTTTTATTCTCCTTTAAGTATTTTCATTTCGGAAAGCTTTTTTTCCATTTCTGTTTTTAAATAACCGCTTCTGTATGCCAGTACCATGACATAGACCGCCTGACTGAGCTTTACAGGATCGGTTATGCATTCTCTGTTGGCTGAATGCTCCTGTTCGATTATTTTCCCTATTTGTACCGGATCAAAGGCGCCTTGTTCCTCAGCGGTGAAGATGATCCTGCACAGCATATTGTATAGATGAATGTCGGAAATAATATCGTCGGATGTATCTTCTACATCGCCGTTCACAAAGCACATGAGTTTTGCTATATCGTCCAGTTTCATTGCACCTCGGAGCATATTGATAAGCAGGATCCTCACAACTTGTTTTTCGGAATATTTTTTGCTCTTTGCTGCCGCTACCCACCCTCGTTTGATCCAATTCTGGATAGTAGTGCCCTCCAGACCGGTAAGTTTGGAAAGCTGGGAAAGTGTAAGTCCGCCTGTTGCCTCAAGAACGGGCGAAACAAGAGAAAACGCTTCGTTTCTTGCGGCATCCGAATATTTAAGCGTTGTGCCCGGAATTATCTGATGCATGGTCACTACCTCCTTTCTGACGATAATATGATTATATCACAAGTTCATATGAACTTCAAATAACGTCTAAGGATGATTTGGATAAAAAATTGCAGTTTTTATCGATTTATTCTTTTATTTCTTTTGTTTTCTTAATTTTTCGCATTATTTCGTAATAAAACAAAACCGCTCTGATTAGAGCGGTTATATTTATTCCTCTTCTTCTGCCCAGCGTGCGCCATTTACAACGGCTGTCGATCCATCATCGAAAATAACCTTACCGTTTACGCTTACAGGATGAAAGCTGAAAGTGCCGTCCGGCTTTTTTTCAACGCTATAGCCGTATACTGTAACTAAAGAATCCTCATACAGCGAATCATATTCTTCCTCTGACATTTTAGTGCCGTCCGTAAAAGTGACCCAGGATTTATCTATTATATTGCCGTTTTCGTCGTACGAAAAATTGCTTCCATAAGATTCTACATCCAGATCTAAGGTAGGACAGGAAAAACCAATCCGTTCCGGTTCAATCTTTTTGAAGTAACCAACATCCGGACAAAAATATAATTTACCGTCAATTTCGAGAATTGCATCAGAACAAGTGTCGTCTTCATAAGAGCCGTCCGGACTAAAAAGCATCAACTGAGAATCTAACTGCCAGCCTCTTGCTATTTCTGGAAAGCCTTCATAATCGTCCTCATTATCTCTCCTATGTTTTTCTATATCTTCGCTTATATCCGTAACAAGGAATTGAACAATCTGGTAATCGTTATAATATTCATTTAATGGGCTGTACTCGTCACACCATTCACGAATCTCCTTATTTGGACACAAAACAGATTCCGCTTTTTTCTGATTTCCCTCCAGTCTGCCCGTCATCCAAGTGTCATAAAGCTGCATGGCGGTGTTATACATTTTCATTTCATCCGTTTCTTCCGGAAAATTCTCCGCTTTCTTTTCTGAGGGAGCGACTTTTACTCTGCTTTTTTTAATTTCTTTACTTGAAGAATCTTCATGTCCTACGAAGCCAAATATGTTTTTGTTGCTGAGGTCGCCGTCGTTACCATCGTTATTGCTGACATAATTGCCAGAAATTTTCTTATTTTCATACTGAACTCCTTTTAGAGATTGCCTTTAGTCACTGTTTAAATGCAGAACCAAAAAACTTTATTCGGCGTTGCATCAATCATATTGTACCACAAATGACGTATTGCGTCAATACTTGATGAGTAAAGAAAAAATTCCCCGCATCTGCGGGGAAAGTTTCAGTAACTAAAAATAATATCAATTATTCCTTTATAGAAATAAGCTGATTCACTGGCAAACGTGAAATTGTGATCCTTGGGGTTCTGTACCTGCATAACTATAGTGTACGAACCTCCGGCAGCTCTGTAGTCGCTGTAGTCGCTCATTGAGCCGATGCAGCTTCCGTTGTCATTGACATTCTTTACGCAGCCTGTTATGTAAAGGTAATCTCCGGCGCCTGTTTCGGCAGTTCCGGTCTTTGCGTAAAGCTGGTAGCCGTCAGGAACGTAAATTCCCAGATTTGAAGCAACGCCGTTCATGCCATTAAGAAGATTCTGCCTGTATTCCTGTGGAATAGAGCCGATAATTTCAAACGGAGCGCTTCCCGGTTCAAGTACGGAATAGAAGTCGTTTGTATCAACGATATTTCTTATAACAAACGGCCTTACCATATCGCCGAAAACTGCTTCTCTGCCCAGGGCTGCAAGGTATACCGGGCAGGTGCGGACATATGACTGACCGAAAGCGCTTCGTCTCAGATCGTCGTTGCAATAGATCTCAATGTTATTTTCCAGCGAGCCAAAATCGCACCAGATTTCGTAGCCAGGGCCAAAATTGAATATATTTCCCAGATCGTCAAGAACAGCCTGTGATCCTATCTGCTGAAACGCCTTTGCAAAAAATATGTTGCTGGAATTGACAAAAGCCGCATTAAGGGTGCGTTCCGGGATCGGATAATATCCGGTATCGTGATCCCAGTTTACAATAGTCGAGCCGTCGTCCGTCCATGTACCGTCATCGTATAGAGAGGTTATTCCGTGTTTGTCGCAAAGAACCTCGGACATTATCTTGAAACATGAACCGGGGGTGGCGTTCTGGAAAGCCTTATTCACGCAGGCGCCTCCGGGAAGGGTGTTGATGTAATTCGGGTCGGAAATAAGCAGATCAGGGTCGTAGGACGGGTATGATACTTCGGCAAGTATTGAGCCGTCATTCCGCATAACAACTGCAGAGCCTACAATATTGTTATTCTGCATATACTGATAAATTGCGCTCTGGACGTCCGCATCCAGGGTAAGCTGCACGGATTGTCCGACATCCGGATCGCCGTTCACAGCTGAAGGATTGTCTTTTCTCAGGATATCTTCAAAGGTGCAATCAAATCCGCCGGAAGTTTCGCTGAGAATATTTCCGAAAGCCATTTTATATCCCTGATTTTCTGATGAAGAGCGTACTTCTTTACCGGTTTCGTCACGCCGGCTGAACATCAGCAGATCGCCGTCTGAATCGTAGAGATTTCCTTTTGCCACCGGCGGAGCGGTAGTAGTTGTCGTAGTGGTTTTCGTAGTGACTGTGGTAGTCACGGTTGTGGAGACAGGTTCGCCGCCCGGCTCTGCATTTCCGGTAGTAGGAATATTTCCGTCGTATCTTGATACGGAATTGAAAACATCATTGTTTTCAATGCTTCCGTTGTCTGCACGGTTGACACTTGATGTACAGGACGCTGCCGCAGACAGCATAAGTACAGAAAACGCAGCCGCAATTGTTTTTTTTATTCTATGTTTCATTGTTTTCTCCATATTATCTTTATATCGTTCCACAAAAAGGATGTGAATACATTTTAATTATACAACATTATATATTTTTCGTCAAGGAGATATGACTATTTTTCAAAAATAATCTGAAGAACAGAACTTTCCGGATCACCTTAAGTCACATATTTTCTTCATATGCCTTGCGAACGGCTATTGCCAGCTGATCGGCGCATGATGTCGGCTTTCTGCCGCATAGATTGCCTTTGAGCTTATTTTCAATTTCTTCTACAGTCATGCCGTCGATCAGCTTTGAAACTGCTTTGAGATTGCCGTTGCAGCCGCCTACAAAGGAAACGTTTGTAATTACATTTCCGTCAATATCGAAGTTGATCTGCTGAGCGCAAACCATCGAGGGCTTGTATGTATACTTCATTTTTTTACCTCCGGATTAAATTTTGTCCCAGTCGGGAACAACACCTTCATTTGAAGAAAGCAAGGTGTAGTACTGAAGAATTTTTGTAGCGTCCGAACCGGTAATGATGCCGTCATGAGTTACGTCGGCTACATGATTCTGATATGTACTGAACGTCAATTCGGGATTATCAGATGACGAAAGTAAAGTATATTCGACCAGTGTCATTGTAGCGTCCGAGCCTGTGATTACCCCGTCGCAGGTAACGTCGCCCAGCATAAATCCCAGATGAAGCGTATATTCCTTGTGACTGACATAATTTCCGGCATCTCCGCCGAAATAAGTATCTTCTGTAAGTTCAGCCGGTTCTGTGGCAAAAGCGTCATCGGCGGTAAATACGTATTCAAAATTGGTAAAGCTGTCGGGATTATCGTTCGGGTCATAAACCGTGAATGTATCAGTAATTTCTCCGGTTCTGCCATACTGACCGCCCTCGAAAGAAAGAGACAAATTATATGTACGGTAATCGTCGTCTGTTTTGTCTCTGCCTTCAATATCGAAAATTCCCGATTCGGCAGACCCCGATATATCACTGCTGTAATATGTCAGACCTTTTCCTTCCGGAGAGTCAAAAGTGATCTCTACGTGAGCTGTCACATCGTCCGGAAGTTCGATAATTACTCTGCCGTTCACATCGTTTGCATTAAAATCGGTATAAATAGGAGACTGAACGGCAGAACTTTCTGCGAAGGATATAGTTTCTGCCGGCAGAGCCGCCATGATCGCTGCGGTAAAGAATGCCGCTGCTCTGATTGATTTCATATATATCACTACTCTTTTCTTTTATTATAACTGTACATCAGCCGAAACAGATTTTCCGCTGCTTACAGCCGTTATTGTTATTCTGCCGTTTTCCGGAAACTGCTGTTCCGGCGGCAAATAAAGGGAGAATCCACGGTCGCTTATTTCGTCCTCACGGTCAAGAAGCTTATCTTCAAAGCAGTTGAAGGCTTTGAAGGTCTGTCCACCGCAGCTGATGTAGATTTCGGTAAATTCTCCGCTGAAAAACTCAGGAGGCAGTTCACCGAAGATATGTATCATACCGCCGTTTGTTTCGGTTTCGGCAATAATATGGTCACCGGTGTACGATACGGTTGAAATATTGTTCAGTTCAGCTTCCGGAGCGGGCATGATCGGCGCATACTTCTGGAGATCGCCCAGGTTGCGTTCAACGATCTCGATGATTACCGAGCCGCCGCTGACAGTGTACAGCTCATAGGGAACAAAACGTGAAAATTCAGCGCTGCCGAAGCACTCTGCCATGTAAGGAAGAATGGCTTCTCCGTAGGAATCACGGAACATTTTCAGGCTGCCCTCCTTGCCGCTGCACTTTGTTGTTATAGTCATATCGTCAAGGCGGCGGAAAGTTCGGCCATAGGTGTAGGTAAACTGATAGTCGTTGTATACCTGCGTATCTTTTGCGTCCTCCGCAGGATAGATCATAGCCGCAAGATCGCCCAGACGGGCGTTGTTTTTGGTGTACCACGAAGTTCCGGCAGGACAGACTTCTTTGCCGAGTGCTGCCATAATCCGTGCATGACAGGCATAAGCGCCCATATTGTTCCAGTGCGTATCGGTTTTGTGATACAGCGGAATGCCGGATTTTGTATTTTTCAGCGTTTCTTTCATATCGGCCCAGTAAGACTTGCTCTTCAGAGCTTCCGCAAGTCTGTCGTAGTTGCCGGGCTGACCGCTTTCAACGTAGTGTGACGGCATATACTGGGGATAAACGGAATTCTTGTTGGGAGCTGAGGTAAATACGAACTGTGCGCCGTTTTCCGTACAGTAATCGTTTATCATATCGAGGTTATGGCTTATATTAGAAATGGAACGATCGCTTAGGGTATTGATATGCAGGTAGTCGTCAAGCGTCTCGCCATAGTAGAGCCAGCCGTCCTTTCCGGCAATGACATCCTTGTTTGGTGATGTTCCGAAAACAGCGGTCTTGATCCTGCCGTCTGCTGTCACCAACTGCTGCCGAAAAGCGAAATGATCGGAAAAGTAATTTTCAAAGTCGTCAAAAAATCCGAAATTAAGTTTTCCGTTCTCATCGGTCAGACTGGGAGCTTCGGCAGATCTTCTTTTTTCCTTATCCGTGTCGCTTTTTACAAACGGCATAAGCGCCGAGGGAACAAGGCACATTCCTATAAAGGCAGCCGAATAAATTGTATAAAGTAAGTTTTTCTTCATTATGCCGCCTCCTAAAACCTGAAATAAATGAACGGGTTGTATGACGACGATGAAAGTGTGACGATGCAAAGCGCCAGCAGACCAAGAGAAACAACGTATGATACGGTTTCAGTTACGTCAAGCGCTCTGGAGGAACCGGAGGCTTTCAGCTTTTCCGGAATCGCTCTGATGACCGGCAGGGAAAAAAGAACCGCCGCCGCCAGCATTATGAGATACATCGGCGTAAGCTGACTCATGAACATGGCATAGCCTGTTTTTCCGAAGTCCGGGGTGAACATTCTGCCGATAAACCGGCAGGCTTCGCTTAACGTATCGGCACGGAAGAATACGAATGCGATGATCGTAACAAATATTGTGTAGAAGTGCCTGAAAAATCGGGGCAGTTTCTGTACGTTGATGATCTTTGCCGATTCCAGCAGCAGGAAAGCTCCGTTGAGGAGTCCCCAGACGATAAAATTCAGACTTGCGCCGTGCCAGAGACCTGTACAGAAAAATACTATTATCCTGTTGACAGCAGTCCGGAATTTTCCTTTTCTGTTGCCGCCCAGAGGAATATAGAGATATTCCTTGAACCAAGTGGAGACGGAAATGTGCCACCGCCGCCAGAATTCTTGAATACTCTGGGAAATATACGGGTAATTGAAGTTCTCACGAAAATCAAATCCGAACATTGCTCCAAGACCGATAGCCATATCGCTGTATCCGCTGAAATCGAAATATATTTGGAAAAGATACGATACTGCGCCCAGCCATGCGAGGGGAAGCGTCAGCTCCGCCGTGTCCAGACCGTATACATAGTCTGCAGCAAAAGCCATTGTATTGGCGATAAGGAGCTTTTTTGAAAGTCCGGTTATAAAACGGCGTATACCCTGAGCCGTGCGTTCCGGGGTGCATTTTCTTTTGTCGATCTGATGTGCAAAGTCATAGTATTTTACGATAGGACCGGCAACAAGCTGCGGAAAAAAAGTTATGTAAAGAGCCAGCTTGTACAGATTGTTCTGGATATATCTCGGTTCTTTGTAAGCGTCAATGACGTACGACATAGCCTGGAACGTATAGAACGATATGCCTATAGGCAGGGCGATATGAGGTATTGAAACGCTGACGAACGGAAGCTTGTTCAGCATTTGTGCGCCGAAACCTGCATACTTGAATATTCCCAGCATAAGGAGATTGGCTGTAACCGCAAGTCCTAAAGCGGGCTTGCGGTATTTGTTTCGCTTTTTCATGGCAAGACCGAAGAAATAGTTCATAAAGATCGATATTATCATGAGAACGACAGCTTTCGGTTCGCCGTAGGTATAGAAAGCTATGCTGAAAACAAGCAGCAGGATATTTTTTGCGGTGATCGTCGGGATTATTCTGTAAAGGATATATACCGACGTCAGAAATATAAAAAGGAATACGGGACTGCTGAAAACCAAAACAGTTCCTCCTTATACGGCAATATAGTACTGAATGCAGGAAACAGTATCGCCGCTGTAATCAATCCAGAGTTCCTTGCTTCCGTCGTTATAGAGAACAGAATCCGGTTCGCCCGTGCCTGCTCCGTAAGCTGCCACAACATCCGCTCTCGAACTGCCGATGGTGATTCCCTCCGCCGTTGAGCAGACATTTTCGTTTATTGTAACGCTGAAGATATATTCAACGTCTCCGTCAACGTAACAGTCGATAACGATTTCGGGGCTTCTGTAGGAAACAACATCATATCCGCCGTTTGTGCAGGCATCACCGCCGCCTCTTGTGAACTGTACAGGAATTCCTGCGATATAGTTTGCAGCGTTGTCCTGAAGACTTGTGAAGCTGAATTTCACATCCTGAGCAGGAGCGCTTGTGGGAGGTTCAGTCGGTGGCTCGGTTGGTTCCGGTTCGGGTTCCGGAGGCGTCTGCGGCTCTTGATTATCCGGTTCCGGAGCAGCCTGGGTAGGATCTGCCGCATTCGGAGCTGCCGTTGTGTGCGTCGAACCGTTGGGCTTTGCAGAATGCCCCTTTTTCGTGGTAGTTTCCCCATCCTTGGTCGTAACGGCAGATGTCGTAACAGCTGTAGTGGTAACAGCATTGCTTCCGTCCTCCGATGTTTCAGTAACTGTGCTGGTCGCCGTATTGATATCGAGAGCAACGTCAGAGCTTTCCTTATCTACTTTTCCGCAGGCAGCGGCTGAAATTACAAGAAATGCAGCGGCTGCGATAAACATTGTTTTTTTAGAATTCATTTTAAAACCTCCGGTTATTTTCTGAAGTCGGCGTTAATATACTGCTTAAATTCGTATGTAAGCGATTTGAGATATGCGTCGGTAACGTTGGCGAATCCGTTGCAGGTATCGTAATTTGTCCATCCGCCATTGATATATACCTGATTCCAGTAGTGCTCGCCTGTACCCGTACCTGTACCGTAAACGATTCTTGAGCGGAGACCCGCCTCCTGGAAGAGAACGTCGGTAATAGCTGCAAAATAGTAGCAGACAACGTTTCTGTTATTCATTGCATAGTTGGCAAAATAGCTCCAGCCCATAGCCTGGATCTGTGCAAGCGATCTTGTGGCTTCAATGTAGTTATACCGGTTGTGGCTTCTTACGTAATTATAAACGGCGTCAGGAGTTTTACCGATAGAAGCGACAATGGCTGCCGCTTTTTTCTGAACATCGGACATTGGCGTTGCAACGCCGTCTCCGCCGAGATTGTAGCCGTCTATGCGGGTGCTCTTCGCCATTTTTCCGTCACTGTAGAAGTAGTATTTTTTGTTGTTAATAGTCTGCCAGCCGGTCAGCATTTTTCCATCGGAGCCGAAGTAGTAAGTGCCGTCGTCAAGAGTCTGGAATCCTGTCTGAACCGAACCGTCAGCGGCGAGATAATATTTGTTTCCCTCAATGATCTGACGTCCGGTGAGCATGATGCACTCATTGTTGAAGAAGTATGTTTTTCCGCTTATGGATGCCCAGCCCTTTGCAGCAGAGCCGTCAGATGTAAAGAAGTATTTATTGTTTCCGACGGTCTGCCAGCCAAGCTGCATTATGCCGTCGCTGCCGAATAAATAGGTTTTGTTTTCAATAGTCTGAAGACCTGTAAGAGCCGCACCGTCGTCGCCGAAGCAGTATTTATTTCCGCCGACTATGTATCTTCCTGTGAGCATAACGCCCTCATCGCTGAAATAGTATGTCTTGCCCTCAATGGTCTGGAGACCTGTAAGAGCCGCACCATCGTCGCCGAAGCAGTATTTGTTTCCGCCGACAGTATACTGCCCCGTCAGCATAACGCCTTCGCCGCTGAAATAGTATAACTTTCCGTCAATAGATGTAAGCTCCGTTGCGGCGGCATGATCTTCGCCAAAATAATACATATCGTTTCCCACAGACTTCCAGCCGGTTTCCGCCGTACCGTCCTGCTTGTTGAAATAATATGTTTTACCGCCGATACTCTGTATGCCGGAGAGCATTTCACAATTATCGTCAAAGCAGTAAAGCTCGTTGTCTACCATAAAAAGACCGGTCATAAGTATTCCGTCTTCGCCGGCGTAGTATTTTTTTCCGTCTGATTCCAGCCAGCCATAGAGAAGCTGACCATTGTCAAATCCGTATTTCATTCCGTCTATATCGGCAACGCCTGTAATGACCGAACCGTCGCTGTTTATATAGTAAAGCTGACCGGAAACGCTCTGCCAGCCGATGCCAACTGTTCCGTCGGATTCGATATTGTACGGAACTCCGCCGATAACGGCGTTTTCGGTCTGTACCTTTCCGTCCTGATTTATGTAAAAACAATCGCCGCCGTATACGGTAAAGCCAGTTTCTGTTATCACCGAACCGTATTCGTCCGCAATATATGTATTATTATCGCTGTCCGAAAATTTTCCGGACGCTTTTCCGGTACCGGGAGCTACATAGTATTTCTGACCGCAGTAGTCTATCCAACCTGTAACGGACTTTCCGGTCTGCGGATCGAAATAGCATCTCTGACCGTTGACTGTGCGCCAGCCTGTTTTCAGAACTCCGTTGGAAGAGAAAAGATAATACTGACCGTCAATGATTTCCTCTCCGGTTACATATTTTCCGTCGGCTCCGAAGTAGTAGATTTTTCCATCGATGTCGGTGAACCATTCGGATACAACAGTGTTTTCATTGTCTGCTGCTGATGCCGATAAAGGAAGAGCTGCACATAATCCGGCAGCTGCCAACACCGGGCAGAGAATTAATTTACTTTGTTTTTTCATATTCTATCTCCATAAGCCGTTTCCGGCTTCCGCACTTAACGGCAGCGGGATCCGTATTTTCAACTTGTATTAATGGGATAAGCTGTATGTTTTCACCATGAGCACAAGTTCTCAAGACAAAACGCAATGTATTGTCTCAGGATGTAAAGATACATTATAATATTATTGATCTGTCGTATTAATATAACATAAACCAAACTGTTCCTGTGACATATATTCTGTATCATATACAAAATTATTATATCAAAAAAAATTGTTTACTGCAACTGTTTTTTTTAATTTTTGCAATTTTTTTGCGGAAAATCCAGATCATATATATCACATACGGCAATTTTCGTTCCGTCCTCAAAGATAAGGATTTTATTATATTCATCAAACGTTCTTATGCGTCCGCTGTATTCCGCATATCTTCCGCCGCTTTTTCGTATATCCGGAATAAAATATGTTACATAAATAAACGGATGAACGCTTAAATTTTCCAGAATTTCCCCCATGATGCGGTCAAGCCGGGCTGTTTTATCCTCATCCGGAACATGGCGGCGGTTTGTAAGACGTCCGGCTTCTTCTACCGCATCCTCATAACCTGTAAGCGCTGCAAAAGGCGAAAACTGAGCAGCTCTGTCACGCCGTGACATCTGCGGATGCGTTTTTGAGACGTGATGCGGCATATCAATGATATCATCATACGTATCAGTCATGCTTTATGTCCTCCTATTTGCTTGTTGCGTTCAATGGCTGTCGCTCCCTCCTGAAGATTCATACCTTTGACGATAGCGTTTTTGCCATATTTTTTCTTTATATTCAGGATCGTCTGCTGTCTGCGCTTTTCACGCTCCAGGGCTTCTTTTTCCTTTTTACGCCGAAGTTCCGCCGCTTCGTGATCCGTAAAAAAATCAAGCTGCTCGTACTGTTCGTTTTCAGGGATACGTTGTTCGCTTATAACATGGTTTGCGACAATGTAAATTCGCCGTGACAAAAGATTTTTATCCATTATACACCTGTACAGCCGCAATGCAGCTTCGGTAATAAGCCGTATGGACGAAGTGTAGGATTCCAGATTTATAGTACCGTGAGCGTGCTTGGGGATTTTTCTGCCATAGCGGTCGGCAGCGGTTTTTCCGTTGAAATTTCTAAGTATATCCTTGTTTTTCAGGTTGGATGTATCGTATCCTACAGTAAGCACTATCTGATTTGTCACCAGACCTTTGTCAACGAGGTCAAGGACAAGGAGATCAGCCATTTCACGGACGATAAGCTCAGTATGGTCGTAATCGCATGGCTGCTGCATAACCTGTCCGGAGCTGATGCTGTTATTTTCCGGAGAATAATTTTTCACGTCGGTAATAGTGCATGGTTCCCAGCCCCATGCGTGGTCTATAAGGAGTTCGGCGTTTACACCGAAGAGTTTGTAGAGGTAGTCTTCGGATTCGAGGGAAAATCTGGCAATATCCCCCATTGTGAAAAGACCGGCAGCTTCAAGCTTTTCGGAATAGCCTCTGCCTACACGCCAGAAGTCGGTAAGGGGACGATGATTCCACAGAATACGTCGGTAAGACTTTTCGTCCAGTTCGGCAATTCGCACGCCGTCCTTATCCGCAGGCATATGTTTGGCTACGATATCCATGGCGATCTTACAGAGATACATATTTGTTCCAATCCCGGCAGTGGCGGTTATTCCGGTAGATGCGAGAATGTCACGGATTATTGTCATTGTAAATTCATGGGCAGTCATACCGTACGTGGGAAGATAAGACGTAGCATCAATAAACACTTCATCAATGGAGTATACATGTATATCTTCGGGAGCAGCATACTTCAGGTAAATCTTGTAAATCTGTGTGCTTACCTCCATATAGTGCGCCATCTGAGGAGAAGCGACGATATAGTCTGCCGCCATATCGGGGAATTTGTTCAGAATGTCAGAATTATTGGTTTTTTCGGAAAATTCTGCACGCCGGTTTCCGGAATTGTTCCGATATTTCTTCAGGCGCTGAGAGTTCACCGCTTCAATTTTCTGTATCACTTCAAAAAGTCTTGCTCTGCCGGGAATCCCGAACGCTTTCAGAGACGGTGATACCGCAAGGCATATAGTTTTTTCTGTACGGTTAGGATCGGCGACAACAAGATTTGTTGTCAAGGGATTTAGTCCACGCTCGACGCATTCTACAGAAGCGTAGAAAGATTTAAGATCTATTGCGATATATGTACGCTCTTTCATTTGCGCTCCTCCGTTATTTATCAGAACTTTTATCTCCTCGGAAACCAACGCACATTGTTGTCAAATCTTTTTCCATATGGCGGCGTTATTCTCCTCAAAGGACGTTATCCTGCTTTCGTCGTATGCTTTTACGTATGACAATCATACGGCTGCATCTTCGTTTCCGAGAAGGTTTAATAAAATTATAGACCATATATTCTGAAATGTCAATGGCTGAGATGTAAATACATCATTTTACAGAACGAAAGCTGATACTTGACATATGTCGATAAATGTGCTATAATTCGTTAAAGAGACAAAATTTTACAATTTTTTCCATATTTAGAAAGAGTGATAGCAGTTATGGATAAGAACAAGCTGGCTGTTTTCATTTTCGTCCTCGTTCTTATCGCATTTATTGCTGCTGTTTCTATCAGTGAGAGCACGGTCAAAAACCAGACCCAGTGTGTAACTGTTGTACACTCTACGGAAAATGCCGCTGCAACAACATCTAAGTCTGATACAACAAAAGCAATTACGAAAACCGGAACAACCCCAAAAGCTGATAACAGTACAACAGCGTCCACAGAACCGGTTACCGGAAATGTCACAGACGTTCCGGAGACGCTGTATATAAATATCAATACAGCCGGATCTGAAGAGCTTATGAAACTGCCGGGGATTGGAGAAGTTCTTGCAGAAAGAATAATTGAATATCGTGAATCGGTCGGCTATTTTAGAAATATTGAAGAAATCATGCTTGTAAACGGAATCGGGGATGGTATTTTTTCAAGGATCTGTGAAAATATCTATGTGGATGATCCTGTTTATGATACGGAAATTGTTTCCGAACCGGAGCAGAACGAAGAGACTCCGAGCGAGTTTCCGGAAGAACAGACAGAAGAAGTTACGGACGCTCCCGGACCGACTCTCGAAGATGTCATTCCCATTGATCTGAATACGGCTGATGTTGAAACTCTTATGCTTCTGCCGTATATTACTGAAGAATATGCAGTGAAAATCGTTGAATTGCGTGAGTTGATCGGCGGTTTTAGTCATCCCTATGAAATTTATTATATCGAGGTTCTTGAACAGCAACAGGTGAATGAAATAATTCAATACGTGACAGTCAGTCCGTAATCACATATCCGTTGTAATCAGAAAAAACACGATAGACATCCGGATATTTATTTTTAGTCCGCATAGGTTTAAGGTCTGCGTCCGTAAAGCAGTGGGAAGAATGTCCTTCTGCGCATAGCAAACCGCTTTCACGGCTGATAATGCGGTAATCCATTTCAAGGATCACGCCGTTGAATTTAGTTATTCTTGGGTATACTGAGAATTCCTCATCGAATCTCAACGGCGATCTGTATCGGCACTCGGCGGACAAAACCGGTATAAGAATTCCAAGAGCCTCGATTTTTTCCATAGGCATTCCTGCCTGCATTAGGAAAGAAACACGGCTTTCTTCAAAAATGCGAATATAATTTGAATGATGCATGATACCCATTTTATCGGTTTCATAATAGTAGACCCTGCGTTGATATGGTTTTATGATATTCATTTTTATTTTCCTTTCATTATTTATGCATATTTTATTCTGACTGTTTATAGAAGAATAAAGCAATTATGCAACAACGGCAAGCATATGTGATTTTAGTGTCGGTAAACAGCCTTTGAATGCAAGATTATGCATTATAATTATTGCACGGAATATGGGAATTGTCAAGTTAAACAGATTTAAGTTAAAACATAAATATTTATTTTTCCTATTGACAATATGATGTGGTTATGATATAATTATTATCGTTAAAGGGATAATATAGGGGTATAGCTCAGTTGGTAGAGCAGCGGTCTCCAAAACCGCGTGCCGAGGGTTCAAGTCCTTCTGCCCCTGCCATATTTGGTACTCACAAATGAGACAAAACTTTGTAGTACCCGTAGAAAAGCACCGCTATTTATAGGGGTGCTTTTCTTATTGCCTTAAAATTAATATAAAATATTAATCGGACGGTACGGATATACTGATCCGATTTTTTATTGCCTAAAAAGCAAATGCACCCGGTCGCACCAAAACGCACCTCAGATGCACCCAAATCCAAATAAAACAAATCTTTACTAACTATTGAGCGACGCCTTTTAATATAAAAATAATTTAGCAAAAAATGCGAATTACTCTTGAAATATCAAGAGCTATTCTTTTATTCGTGAAGATTATACTTGCATTATTACTAAATTTCTGATATAATATATGTAATAATATCTACGTCAGCCGAGGATATAACCTTGGAAATCATAATTTCCCCGAAATATAGAGGTAATTACAATGAAAGTTAGCTATAAAAAGCTTTGGAAGCTTCTAATCGACAGAGACATGATGAAGAAAGACTTGCAAGCTCAGGCGCAGATTAGCTGGGCTTCGGTTACTAAAATGTCAAAAAATGAAAATGTCAGTATGGATATCCTTCTAAAGGTATGCGAAACATTAAACTGCGGCATAGAGGACATTGTGGAATTCGTGCCAGATAATGTTGCGGAGTAAATATGCCAGAAATCAATAATCAAAATCCAGAAAGTCAGGTAACTAGTATGAAGATTTTTGATAATATTACAGAAATTGTCCGTGACGATCTTCAAAAGACTATTACTAAAGCTAGTAAGGTCTCTGTTGCGGCGGCTTGTTTTTCCATGTATGCGTATCAGGAACTAAAAAAGCAACTTGACCAAGTCGATGAATTTAGGTTTATCTTTACCTCCCCTACATTTATTAAGGAAAAGGCCGAGAAGCAAAAACGCGAATTTTACATTCCAAGGCTACATAGAGAAAACAGCCTATATGGCACGGAGTTTGAAATCAAACTACGAAATGAGCTTACTCAGCGTGCTATTGCCAAGGAATGCGCCGAATGGATAAAGAAAAAAGCAAAATTCAAGTCAAACAAGACTGGCGAGCATATGGGCGGATTTATGACGGTTGCTTCTGATGACAATCAAACAGCTTACGCGCCTATTAATGGCTTTACTACTGTAGATATTGGTCGCGAGCGAGGTAACAACAGCTACAACATGGTTCACGGGCTAGAAGCGCCTTTCGCCATGCAGTATATGCAGCTTTTTGATAATCTCTGGAACGACCAGAACAAAATGCAGGATGTTACCGATATTGTTATCGAAAACATCAGCAATGCTTACAATGAGAACTCTCCAGAATTCATCTATTTCATGACGCTTTACCATGTGTTTAGTGAATTTCTGGAGGACATCTCAGAAGATACACTACCAAATGAAGCAACCGGCTTTAAGCAGAGCAAAATCTGGAATAAGCTTTATGACTTCCAGAAGGATGCCGTACTTGCCATAATTAATAAGCTAGAAAAGTTCAATGGCTGTATTCTTGCAGATAGCGTCGGTTTAGGAAAAACGTTTACCGCCCTTGCGGTAATTAAGTATTATGAAAACCGCAATAAATCCGTCCTTGTACTGTGTCCTAAGAAGCTCGCAGAGAACTGGAATACTTACAAAGATAATTATATTAATAACCCTATCGCAGAGGACAGACTCAATTATACTGTTCTATTTCATACCGATTTATCACGTGATGGCGGAAAATCTAATGGCATAGATCTTGATCGCTTGAACTGGGGCAACTATGACCTTGTTGTTATTGACGAGTCGCACAACTTCCGTAATGGCGGCGAAATTACTGGCGATGACGCTAAGGAAAACAGGTATTTGCGTCTCTTAAATAAGATTGTTAGAGCTGGCGTTAAGACAAAGGTTTTAATGTTATCGGCTACACCGGTCAATAATAGGTTTATTGATCTTAAGAATCAGCTAGCATTAGCCTATGAGGGCGATACTAATCTTATAAACGACAAGCTTAATACGCAAAAATCGATTGATGAGATATTCCGTCAGGCTCAAACTGCTTTTAATGCATGGAGCAAACTTGATCCAAAAGATAGAACTACAGATGCGCTTTTGCGCACCCTGGATTTTGATTTCTTTGAGGTGCTAGATAGTGTTACTATTGCCCGTTCCAGAAAGCATATAGAAAAATACTATAACACAGAAGATATTGGCAAATTCCCGGAAAGGCTGAAGCCAATTCCCAAACGTCCAAATCTGACGGATCTCAATTCGGCTATTAACTACAATCAGATTTATGAACAATTAATGCTTCTATCATTGTGTATTTATACGCCGTCAAATTACATCTTTCCAAGTAAGATAGCTAAATATACTGATGTCGCATCAGGCAAAAAGGCAAATCTAACGCAAAGCGGACGAGAACAAGGTATCAAGCGCCTAATGAGCATAAATCTACTCAAGCGCCTTGAAAGCTCCGTATATTCGTTTAATTTAACTCTCAAGCGAATATATCACCTCATAACCGAGACGATAAAGACTATTGACGAATATGAACGAAATGGTAAATCGATTATTGATGCCTATAATATCAATGAGTCTGAATTTGATATTGACGACGAAAACTCAGATCTCTTCACTGTAGGCAAAAAAGTCAAAATTGATCTCGAAGATATGGACTATCCGACATGGCGCGAAGAGCTAAAGCAAGACGCCGAAGCCTTAGAGCTATTGCTGTTAATGATGGAAGATATCACGCCAGAGCGCGACTCTAAGCTACAGTCGCTCTTTAAACTTCTTGACGAGAAGATGGCGAATCCTATAAATCCAGGCAATAAAAAAGTTCTTATCTTCTCAGCATTCTCAGATACGGCAGAATATCTATACCAGCACGTCAGTAAGTATATGAAACTGAAGTATGGGCTTAATACGGCAGTTATTACAGGTACAATTGATGGAAAGACGACAATAAAAGGGTTCAAAGCTACATTTAATAATGTGCTAACCTGTTTCTCCCCTATCTCTAAAGGCAAAGATCTATTGATGCCTAATTCGACAGATGAGATAGATATTCTTATTGCTACTGACTGTATTTCTGAAGGCCAGAACTTGCAGGATTGCGATTATCTTATTAATTACGATATTCATTGGAATCCAGTTCGCATCATTCAGAGATTTGGACGTATTGATCGTATAGGCAGTAAAAACCAATATATTCAGCTTGTAAACTTCTGGCCAGATATGACACTTGATGATTATATTAATCTTAAGTCTCGCGTCGAAACGCGCATGAAGATTTCTGTTATGACATCTACCGGCGATGACGACCTAATTAATCCTGAAGAGAAGGGCGATCTCGAATATCGTAAACAGCAGCTTAAACGCCTGCAAGAAGAGATTGTCGACCTGGAAGATATGTCGAACGGAATTTCGATTATGGATCTCGGCCTGAATGAATTCCGCCTAGATTTGCTTGAATACGTAAAAAACCATGAGGATATCGAGAAGAAGCCTACCGGCCTTCATGCCGTAGTCGAAAAGTCGGAAGAAAACCCTCAAGGCGTAGTTTTTGTACTGAAGAATATTAATGATAGCGTAAATTCAGACAATAGAAACCGCATTCATCCATTCTATATGGTATATATAGGCGCAGATGGTGAGATTATTTGCGATTACTTAAATCCCAAGAAGATGCTTGATACTTTCAGGCTATTATGTCGCGGCAAGTCTGAACCGATAGCGAAGCTATGTGCGAAGTTTAATTCCGAGACTGACGATGGCCGCGATATGTCTAAGATATCGAGTCTCTTAAATGAAGCAATAGAGTCTATCATCGACACAAAAGAAGAAAGCGATATTGACAGCTTGTTCTCGGCTGGCGGTACATCTGCCCTTATGTCGAATGTGTCCGGCCTTGATGATTTTGAGTTAATTTGTTTCCTCGTTGTTAAGTAAGGCGGTGTTATGATGCTAGGATTACCCAAAGCAACAGAGTTTAATAAACGCATTCCTAAGCAGAAATTTTATGAAAATATAAGCGTAACTCCTGCGATGCGCCGCATTTTTGTAGATCAAATCAATACAATATACTGGAAAAATAAAATTGCGCCAACGACGCTCAATCTTGAAGCCGGAAATAATGTTTCTGAAATTGAAGTATTTGAAGTAAAACTGAATAGCCTTCCGCTTGATACGGCGGTTTTAAGGCAAATAGACATGGATATACCGTACCATATCATTTTTGTTCTCGAGTATAATGGTCTTTGCCAGGCCTGGACGGCATATAAAGAAAAGACTAGCGGCGGTAACAAGGCTTTTAAGGTTGAGAAATATTACCATACGGAATGGTTACCAGAAGATGAACTTGTTTTAAAACTAGACGGCCTAAATATGGATTCAGTATATGAAAGTTATGTACGTCAGATTGCTGGCGATACATTAATAAATGCTTCTGCTAATGTATCAGAAACACTTAAGGAGTCCGTAGAGCGTGATAAGCAAATCCAGATGCTAAATAAGCAGATTGAAAACTTGCAGACAAAAATACGGAGAGAGAAACAATTCAACCGACAAATAGAGTTAAATGCAGAATTGAAAAAAATAAAAAAGGAGTTGGAGGTGCTAACATCGTGCAATTAAGCAGTCGTACCCTTGAAGAATTGCGTGTAATAATAAACGGAGATGGAACTCCGGAATATAGAAGTGGCCCGAAACTTGTGTCATTTTTCAACGCGTTAGGTTTTAACGATACATATGGACAAGGTTTCCCATCAAGATGGATATATACAGATGATAGGCTTCAGCGGATAAACGGCACACCCGAGCTCGACAAGTGCATACGCCAAACTTTTGCTGTAGTAAATTATATAGGTAGAATTTCAGAACTTGATGCCCTTATCCTCCGCTTTAATCAATATCTGGCTTTTGACAAATGGAAAGTCATTAGGAATAATGATGAGATTTCATTTGCCAAATTGGACAAAGTAATAATTGATTCGGACGAAAAAGATTCTACCGAAATAGACGAAATGCAATTCTTGAAGACTGCATTCGATGTTAATCTTGATCTCCTTGGATTAGACACAAACATTAAGGAGATTATCAGATCGCGTTTAGATGAAGCAGAATCATGCGTAAAAAATGATGCTCCATTAGCCTCTATTTTTCTTATCGGCAGCATTTTAGAAGGCGTTCTTTTGGGAGTTGCATCGTCATATCCAGCATTATTTAATAAAGCAAGCTGTGCCCCAAAAGACGCTAATAGCAGTAAGGTTAGAAAATTTCCTGAATGGACCTTAAATAACTTTATTGATGTAGCATCTGAAATTGGAATATTAAAGCAAGATGTAAAGAAATTTAGCCATGTATTGCGCGATTTTAGAAACTATATTCATCCATATTCACAGATGGTTACAAATTTTTACCCCGATAAACACACTGCATTAATCTGTCTTCAGGTACTAAAAGCCGCTATATTTCAAATTTGTGAGTATAAGCAAATGGGAGGTAAATAATGGACCTAGAAAAACTTGCAACTTCCGCAGTCAAAGATAGCATATCAGTAACTGAAACTATGTCCCCTTTCATAAATGAAGGCGATAAGGAACCTGTTTGGGATGGAAATATATACATATTTCAAGACAGCTCAAAAAAGAAAGATGGTATTAAAAAAGTTCCTGTTCAAGTTAAAGGCAAAAAGTCTAATAATCTGAAAGCAAAGAAAATCTCTTATTCGCTAGGCGTGTCATATTTGCGTAGCTATCTGCAAGATGGTGGAGTTTTCTTTTTTGTAGTGCATATAGGCGACAATGGGCTTGATAGGCAAATATACTATTCTGCACTTACGCCTATTAAGTTGAGAATTTTGCTTTCTAACCTAAAAAAGAATCAGACTACTAAATCATTTGATTTACTTCCATTTCCAGAGGACAATAATAAAAAGACAAGCATTTTGTTAAATTTCTATGAGCATATGAAAAAGCAAACTAGCTTTAGTAATGCTCAGTTATTGTCCGAAGAAGAGCTAAGAAAACAAGGACTAATTGAAGCAATTACTATCCCATTTATTGGATATAGGCAAAACGATCTTGATGCCAGAGACATATTACTACAAATGGATGAAGTATATATGTATGCAACAATTAAAGGAACAGATATTCTTCAACCATTAATTGAAATGCCAATAGATCTGCATATATACGAGCAAGACAATAAAGCTATAACTGTTAATGGAAAGCGATACTATAGTACGATTAGTCGCGTAAAATCAAAAGACAAAACCATAGTTACTGTGGGAAAAAGCACGACTCTTACTATTAGAAATGACAGCTTCGCCTTAAAAATCGATATTAAGCCAACGTCTATATTAAGAGATGCGCTTGTTGATATCCCATTTTTATTGGATATGGCTAATCATGGGCATTTTGAAATAGATGGCGGCGTCATTAGTCTAGGAGAAATCGGGGATAAAGTCACTAAAGAACGACTTGAAATTCTCAAATCAAGGTATGAATTCTGTCAATATGTAAGCAAGTTGTTTAAACGTCTAAGGTTGAACGAAAACTTTGATTTATCAAGATTTACCGATGAAGACTACAAAAATACGCGTCGTCTCTACGAGGCGCTGATCGAAGGCAAAAAAGTTTCTGGACTAAAAAAAGACATCCCATATTTTGTCGCTATGGACTACGCCGATACAAAGCTTGCCTTACTCTTCAAGAAAACAGAAGAACCAGGAGTTTATGAAATATCGGATTTCTTTAGCGATAGGAGTTATGCCGTATATAGACTTGATGAGAATAAAAACCGCTTTCCATCTTCAAAATATGTTAATTTTAAAGCTGAACATTTTTTGATGTTTGGAAACACGGATTATGATGATATTATTGAGTCATTTTCTTCATACAAGGATGAGCCCAATTGTTCGGAAGAAGCTACTTTCCTGCTGCTTCAGATGATTTTAGCTTACGATCAAAGCAATGATAAAAGGAAAGACATATTGGCCGGCGCCGAGAAATTCGCGAAGTGGATACTAGATTCGCCGCCATTAAACAATGATACAAATATTGCCAAAATAAACTATTATCAGATACAAAAAAGGAACCGCGACCTCACGAAAGAAGAGCAGGAAGAACTTATCGCGATAGCTGAAAGAACAAGTCTAGAAGATAAGATGCAAGAGTATTCAGTTAAAGTAGGTGCATATCTTTTGTTGGATAATAAGCAAGCCGCAGAGTTTTATTATAAAATGTTAAATAAGACGAATCGGGAAGTATTAAAACAGTACCCGATTTATAGGTTTTGGGATAAAAGTACGGAGGAAGATAAGTAATGGAAAAGATGAAAATGGAAACGGCTAATATTGCCGCCCAGAATGTTGAGAAAATCGAAGCTTTATTTCCTAACTGCGTAACAGAAGCGTTGGACGAGGAAAAGAGTACAGATGAAAAGAAAGTTTACAAAAAGGTCGTCAACTTTGATATGCTCCGTCAGATGCTTTCCGAACAAGCACTAGATGGTGACGAAGCCTATGAATTTACATGGGTTGGCAAGAAGGCTGCAATTGTCGAGGCAAACAAGCCAATTCGCAAAACACTTCGCCCGTGCAAGGAAGAAAGTGTTGATTGGGATAATACGGAAAATCTCTATATCGAGGGCGATAACCTTGAAGTTCTTAAACTTTTGCAGGAAAGTTACCTCGGCAAAGTAAAGATGATTTATATTGATCCACCATATAATACCGGACACGATTTTGTGTATCCTGACTCTTTCATTATGGAAAGCGAGGATTACGATGACGGTGTGGGTTATTTTGATGACGAAGGAAATGTAAATTTTAAAAGAGAAAATTCAGTTACTGCTGGAAGATATCATTCGGATTGGTGTTCCATGATTTATTCTAGACTGCTTTTGGCTAGAAACATACTCAAGGATGATGGCTGTATTTTTATTAGTATTAGTGATATTGAAGCAGCTAATTTAAAGAAGATTTGCGATGATGTTTTTGGATCTGCTAATTTTGTCGCAGATTTAATTTGGGCTAACAAAGAGGGCGGCGGTAGCTCAGACACTAAGTTGTTTAGAATCAAGCACGAACATATAATTTGCTACGCCAAAAACATAGATGAACTGGAAATTAAAGGAGTTCCAATCAGTAACGCCGAAAGATACAAAGGTACTGACCAATACGAAAGCGAGCGCGGAAAGTTTTATCTTCAGAAACTAGGCATGGGATCAATACAGTATTCAGCATCTTTGGACTATCCAATCATTGCTCCAGATGGTACTACTGTAATGCCAGCAGACAATAATAATGGACGTAAGGCTTGCTGGCGCTGGTCGAAAGAGAAATATGAAAGAAATAAAAACAGAGGATTTATTGAAATAAAAAAAGATTCAAAAGGTATTTGGACAGTTTATACGAAGCAGTATATGAATTGCGACAATGATGGCAATCCAATTGAAAGAACACAGCGTCCAATGGGTATAATTGAAGAATTCTCTAGTACCCAAGCAGCAAAAATGCTTGAAAGCATGGGATTAGGTGGTTTATTTAGCTATTCCAAGCCAACTGCTCTTATCAACTATCTAATATCTAGATTGAATCTAAACAACGAAATCGTTATGGATTTTTTCTCAGGTTCGGCCACAACAGCCCATTCCGTAATGCTTGATAATATGCAAAACGAAAACAATATTCACTATATAATGGTTCAACTGCCAGAAAAATGTGACGTTGTAAAAGAGAATCTAAAGACCATATCTGATATCGGTAGAGAACGCATACGTCGTGCTGGAAATATAATAAAAAACGAAAAACCGATGATCGCTCAAAAGCTCGATGTAGGCTTCCGCGTTTTTAAGCTTGACGAAAGCAATATGAATGATGTATATTATGGCGTCGATCAGTACAATCAGAGCCTCCTTTCTTTAATGGAGTCAAACATTAAGGAAGATCGTACAGATATGGATCTGCTCTTTGGTTGCCTTCTCGACTGGGGTCTTCCGCTCTCTCTTCCATATTCATCCGAAACTATCGATGGATGCTCCGTTCATAACTATAATGACGGCGATCTTATTGCTTGCTTTGACGAGAATGTTCCTGAAAGCGTAATTAAATTCATCGCCAAAAAGCAGCCGATTCGTGCAGTATTTAGGGATTCAAGCTTTGAAGATAGCCCATCTAAGATTAACGTAGGCGAAATATTCAAGATGTTAGCACCCGATACAAGAGTTAAAGTCATTTAAGGAGTGGGGTATGAAACTACAGTTTAAACATCAGAAATTTCAGGCAGATGCAGCTAAGGCGGTCTGCGATGTATTTGCTGGGCAGCCATACCTAACACCCACATACATGATGGATCGCGGTACCGGCTATCAGCAGACCTTAACAGAAGAATTGGATTATACCGGATGGAGCAATCATAAAATAGTTCCTGAGCTCAGCGATGGTGTCATTTTGGAGCATATTCAAAAGATTCAGCGTGCAAATCAGTTAGCACCTTCTCCAAAGCTTGAGGGCAAGTATAACCTTACCATCGAAATGGAAACCGGCGTCGGTAAGACATATACCTACATTAAAACCATGTTCGAGCTCAATAAGCATTACGGCTGGAGCAAATTTATCGTAGTTGTACCGAGCATCGCTATTCGTGAAGGCGTATATAAATCTTTTGAAGTAACTCAGGAGCATTTCGCTGAGGAATATGGTAAAAAGATCCGTTTCTTTATATATAACTCAGCACAACTTACTGAAATTGACCGCTTTGCATCGGATAGCTCCATTAACGTCATGATTATTAATTCCCAGGCATTCAATGCAAAAGGAAAGGATGCTCGACGTATCTACATGGAGCTTGACGAATTCCGTTCGCGTCGACCGATTGATATCATAGCAAAAACTAATCCTATTGTTATTATCGATGAGCCACAGTCCGTTGAAGGAAAGCAGACGAAAGAGAATCTCAAACAATTTAACCCTCTTATGACTTTGCGTTATTCTGCTACTCATAAGAGCGATAGTATCTACAATATGATTTATCGCCTCGACGCAATGGAAGCCTACAATAAGCGCTTGGTTAAGAAGATTGCCGTAAAAGGCATTACCGAATCAGGAACTACAGCAACAGAAGGCTATGTTTATCTTGAGAGCATAAACCTTTCTAAAGCTAATCCTACTGCAACTATACAATTTGATTTCAAAGGCGCAACTGGAATTCGCAAGGTTACTAAGACCGTAAATGAAGGATATAATCTTTATCCAAATTCGGGCGAAATACCTGAATATGAGAATAACTTCATAGTAAAGCATATTGATGGACGTGATGATTCCGTTGAATTTCTTAATGGTATCAAGATATACGCCGGAGATGTTATTGGAAAGGTTAGCGAAGAACAGCTCAGAAGAATACAGATTAGGGAAACCATTCTCTCTCATATTGAGCGCGAGCGACAGCTATTCTATAAAGGAATTAAAGTCCTATCACTATTCTTCATTGATGAAGTTGATCATTATAGGCTATACGAAAATGGACAACAAGCAAATGGTATTTTTGCGCAGATGTTCGAAGAAGAGTATGAAGATATAGTCTCAAACTTACAGGAAGGACTTGACGAGGCGGATTATATTAAATACCTTAAATCCATAAGCGCAGCAGATACGCATGCGGGCTACTTCTCTATTGATAAAAAGAGCGGTCATATGATTGATGGTAAACTTGGCGACAAGAAAGAAAAGACATCTGATGATATTGACGCATATGATTTGATTATGAAGAATAAGGAACTGCTGCTAGATTGCGATCCAAAACGTTCTCCAGTGCGTTTCATTTTCTCTCACTCAGCACTTCGTGAAGGTTGGGACAATCCTAATGTATTCCAAATCTGCACCTTAAAGCAAAGCTCAAGCGATGTAAGGAAACGCCAGGAAGTTGGACGTGGCCTACGTCTATGCGTAAACCAAGATGGCGATCGTATGGATAGTACTGTTCTTGGCGCTGATGTTCATAACATCAATATACTTACCGTTATTGCTAGCGAAAGCTATGATAGCTTTGCGAAAGGATTGCAATCAGAAATTGCTGAAGCCGTTGCGGATAGACCTAAGAAAGTTACTGCCGAGCTGTTTATCGATAAAGTAATCAAAGATGCCGACGGAAATGAACAAGTCATTGACGAAGATATTGCAACTTCAATTTATGAAAGCCTTATTGAAAACGGCTATGTAAAGAAGGGACAGTTAACGGATAAGTATCATGAGGATAAAGCCAATGGCGAAATTGAAATAGCCGAAGAGGTCTCTGATTCCGCAGAAGACGTTATTGCTATTATTGATTCTATCTATGATCCTAGAATTATGCAGCCCGAAAACGCTCGCAGCAATAATGTCGAACTCCAAGTTGATGAGGATAAGCTTGCGATGCCAGAATTTAAGGAGCTCTGGTCTCGAATAAACGCTAAAACAGTCTATGTTGTTGATTTTGATACTGAGGAGCTTATAAATAACTCTATTATTGCGCTAGACGCTAAACTTCGCGTTCCTAAAATATATTTCAGAGTTGAAAGTGGCTCGATGTCTCAAATAGCATCAAAAGAAGAACTTGAATCTGGCGAAGCATTTACGCGTGACAAATCCGAACATTATAAAGCAACAATCTCTGCAAGCAGTAACGTTAAATATGACCTCGTGGGGAAACTCGTAGACGAAACCGGTCTTACACGAAAAGCGATTGTCCGAATACTACAAGGCATTCAACCTACAGTGTTTGATCAATTCAAAGATAATCCAGAAGACTTTATTATTAAAGCCAGCGAACTTATCAATGACGAAAAAGCAACCGCAATTATTCAACACATTACATATAATGCGCTTGATGAGCACTATGAAACAGATATATTCACTGAGCCTACAATTAAGGGCAAACTTGGCACAAACGCAATGAAGGCCAAGAAGCATCTATATGACCATATAGTGTACGATTCCTCGAATGAGCAAAAATTTGCCGAACAGCTTGACACAGATACTAATGTTGCGGTTTATGTTAAACTTCCAGATGGGTTCTATATTTCAACTCCAGTAGGCAAGTATAATCCTGACTGGGCTATCGCCTTCTATGAAGGAAGCGTAAAACACATTTATTTCATAGCAGAAACAAAAGGAGCAATGAGATCAATGCAGTTGCGTATGATCGAAGATGCTAAAATTCACTGCGCAAGAGAGCACTTCAAAACAATAAGCTCGGAAAATGTAGTGTACGATGTGATAGACAGTTACAAAACACTTCTAGACAAGGTAATGAAATAAAACTTAAAAAATACCTCTAGCTTAATATGCTAGAGGTATTTTTTTTGACTAACATCAAATTACTACATAATCGCTCGGGTTTTCTTTCATGTCCCTAAATAGAGCTTCGTTGATTTTTTCACCGTCTATAAACATATAGTCGGATGCATCGACATCATTTGAAGGATTAAAGGCTATGACATCATTAGTGGACAAGTATTCTTCGTTATATGTTACGTATTTAGTATGTATGTGTTCATTCAGAAAGATTTTCACTATCTCGTCTCTCGTGTTGTCTCCTAATAACGTAAGAACGAAAGCCATATGTTCCTTAAAATCAATGCCAACCATGGAATAAATATCAGTTAAGAGTTTATAAATGAGATTTTCATACATAAATATCTCATTAGCTTTCTTTATTTTATTGGCAAAATTGAGAATGTAGCTCGCGAAACGTTCATCTAAGTACTCAACAATTCTTAGACCTTTATCAAAATATCCTTTAGCTTTTTCAAATTCAAACAAAGGAAAGATGAGGCAGTATTCAAGTAATCTTATGTAGTATGCTTTAGGGCTGCCGTATTTTTCGTAATATTCAATAATAAAGTCCCAAATCTCCTCTTGATAAACCCTAATTGGCTCGCATCCAATGTTTCGAGCATGATAAATTTCGCCATAATACATTACTGTACTTGCCGAAACTAATGACTCGCAAACATCTCTGTATTTTGGACTCATGAACGATTCCTTGTAATCAAGAATGTATCTCGTCAATATAAGATGAGTCGAGCATGAGGCTATTGCTTCCGAGGCCATCATAAAAGGCTTTCTTTTTCCGCTAAAGAGCAATAGATGACTGATAATATCTATACATTTTATAGTTTCCGAGCATTCTTCATCCAGAATTGATGAAAGTAAGACTTCTTGTACTAGCCCGTGCATTACTATGCCTGTAATTTGTTTGTAGAGATTATATGAGCTTATTTCTCCCATAAGACCATATCGTTTTGTGGGAGTTTTGTAGTATTTGACTCTGCAAATATCGAAGTCTTCAAGGATTTTAACTATGCTCATGAATGACTGCATATCGTAAAGCGGCAGATTAATGCTTTTGAAATAGCTCTTTGCTAATTCATCTGTTGCTCCTTTTCCGCAGTTTGAGTAGAGAGAAGGGATTGCTACTTGTTTATTCTTGTCATACTTATAGTTCCCCTTATTGAAAACATAGGGCCAGAACAGGACTCTATTTAACAGTGTTGAGTTAATTCCGTAATCTTTAAAAAATGAAATTATATTTGCAAATGTATATGACGGTTCGCTTTTTGCTTTAATATAATTCATCGAAATTAATATGGAGTCATATATGGCAATCTTGTGTTCGGAAATAGTGCTGTTTCCTTTAAGTATTTTTAGCTCCGTCTCGTCAAGCATTGCTATATAGTCGTCAATTGAGATATGTCTATTTCGCATTAAGAACGAACTCGCTTGAGCTAATGCTAGTGGTTGATTATATAAACGCTTTGCTAGCTTTTCTATATCGTTTACCGGCTGGCTTCCTATTCTCTTTGATAAATATGAAATCGAGTCGCAGAGCTCAAATTCTTTTATATTTATATTATGAATATCGTTTATCTCGATAAAATTTTGCGAAGTAATGATGCATTTAGCGGATTTAGTGGCCGCTAGCACAGCTTCAAAATCAGCATAGCTTTCAGTCAAATCGTCAAAAATCAAAAAACAGTTATCCAAATTCTCGATAAATGACTTAAACTCGTAGAGTAAGCCGGAAGATGATTCGCTTTTTATGATTGCTCCCATTGCTTGTAAGGAGGCTTTTATTGATGATGATAATTTGCTTTTATCACTTGAATCTATCCAGATTACAGTGCCGATTTCGCTCAAATCATACCCTAACTCGAGTGCTATCTGTGTTTTGCCGCTACCAGTTACACCGTAAAGCGCAATTATACCTTCATTAGAAATAAGGCTTTTGATGTCGGTTATACTATTACTTTGTCTCTCTACGAAATACTTATTTCTTTTATAAGGAAAATTGATATATCCGTATTTCTTTAAACAATTTGTAGTCGCTACTTCCTGCTTTTTTGCGTAGTCTAGTAGTTTAGCCCATCGCGCTGGCTCTTCTTCTAGAATGCAATAGATAAAACACTCGGATATGAATAATAGTTTTTCTTCGCCTGGCTGCTGCTTTTCGTTCTTCTTTTGTTTGTAAAGATAGTCTAGGTATTCCTGCGCCGTAGGTGACAGCATAAAGCTATTCATTAGTATATGTAATTCTTTAACGAAATCAAGTAAATCTGGAAGCGATAAAGAGCATAATCTTTTGAAGGATTTTACGCAACGTTTCGGCGCATTGACGTCTCTGTAATGCTTCAATATATCATTAGTAAGCCGTATCCTTTCGCCACTTTGCTGGTGATATTCATTACGGATCTTTGAAAGCCGGTTTTTATCACTTTCATATTGGAAAAGTAGCTCCTCTTTGAGTGTATGTTTCTTTCCAGCAGAATCTCTTTCAGTTACGTCTTTCTTTGCTCTTTTTAGTCCTGACGGAAGAAGATATTCTAATGCTACAGTATTCAAATCTTCTGAAGGATAAAATATATTTCTAAATAACTCTTCAAAAAGTCCATATTTCGAGGGAAAATGCCGCATTATCTTATCACCGCCTGAATTTTTAAAATCTTTTCGTTGTGCCAAAAAAACTTTTTTAGGCACTAAAAAGTCATATGCAGTTTCACTTTGGTATGATATGCTTTCCTTGTCAAAAAAATCAGACAGAAAGCAAAAAAGATTTTCATCTGTAATTCTTATATTATACCATAAACACAATAATTATTCAAGCAATCTTTTTCTTTTGCTCTGGTATTTTTGGCAAAATCTTACGAAAGGAGTAAAAGCCATGAAAAGACTTACTTTTTGGCTCCCAGACGGCACTTTTTTCGGTGGACGTCAAGGAGAACTGCCGCCCGGTACGTTCAGAGGCGGTAGACAAGGCGAGCTGCCACCTGGCGTATTTAAGGGCGGCAGACAGGGTGAGCTTCCTCCTGGAACTTTCAGATAATCGGAAGCTCAAATAACTTAGCCAAGGAGGACGTCTTCTTGGCGTCCTCCGAAAGGAGGGTTCCGCATGGAACAGTTCATTCGTATGTGGTATCTGAGCTGTGACGGAAGAATGCGATTTGATTTTCTCTTCTGTTACTACCCGGATCTAGGTACATGGCGAATATATATCATTAATCATATTCGCTATGGTCTTCGTCTCAGAAGAGATTTTCATGCAACTCACAGGCTTCATGATGCCGGAGAGGATTATGACTATATCTGCTGGGGCGGCACAATAAGTACGTTCGAGCAAGCTCAAGCTGTAGCTTCGTTGTGGGCTGATTCTACATCAATAATGTTAAATACTGGTCGTCCCTTCGACGAAATCTGCAGAGAGCTGCAAGATAAGGAGGGATACTGATGTTTACATTAAGAAAAATGAAGGCCGTAATCAGACTAAAGCGCGAAGCTTACGAAAAGATTGTAGCAACGCTCGGTTCGCAGAAACCTGAACAAGGCGGTTATCTTATTTCTGAGGTTAATGGCCAAAATGTTAAAGTTATAGATTTTATCTATGATTTTAGCGCAAACACTTCCGCAGCGGCATATTCACCCGATACTGCTGTAATGAGCCCTAAAATTGGCAAAGCAATAGCTAGCGATAAGTACATCACGGGCGGCGCACATACTCATCCGGATGGTTACCCGGTATGTTCGGGCGCAGATATTGAATATGCTCAAGACATAATCGATGCATACGATTCTGCGTTTTTTGACGTAGTCATCGGTCAAAGAAGGACTAATAATAGCTTGGATTTGAGGTTCTACAGAGTATATCCGAGAAATTCTCATAAGAAGGTGGAGCTGATCCCCTTCGAAGTAATCGAAGATTATGATACGGAACTTCCGTCTTCGCTCAAAGCAACGCACGAACGCATTACGTACCGAAAATATGACAGAATAAATCAGGCCATAGACTTGGAAATGATGAAAAACAAGCATATTGTTGTCTTAGGTTGCGGCGGATCGCAAATGTTCAGTATTGATATGGCTAGATGTGGCGCGTCGAATTTTACTCTTTTTGATCACGACTGGTACAAGGATGAAAATATCTCCAATCAGTTTGCTGAGATATCGAACCTTGGAAGAGGTAAAGTTGAAGTCGCGAAAGAAAAGATTCTTGATATCAATCCGTCGGCCAAAGTTAAGGCTGTTCAGCGCCGGTTTGACAACAACATTTCCGATGAGGAGTTTATTTCTTTAGTTGGAAAAGGTATTATTAAGCATCCGGAAAACTATCTTATAGCTGCTTTTACTGACGATTTTTATGCTCAGGCTAGGGCTGCGGCTCTTTCCGTTAATCTTGGCACTGCATTTTTGGCGGCACAGATGTATATGAATGGCGATGCTGCCGAAGTATGTTTCGCTTACCCCGGCGTAACTCCGAGTTGCCCAAGATGCATGATGGAGTCAAGATACCAGGCATATAAGCGCGGCTTCAAGAACAATGTTACTAGCTCATGCTCAACGATATTCTCTACTCAGAGAGTTAATGCATTATGTGGATTAGTTGCACTTATGTTGCTTCAGTACGGAAGCAAGACCAGCCGATACGGCAGATTGCTCGATCGTGTCGCTGACAGAAACTTTATCCAAATCAAGATTGCGCCATTTAATAACGTAATCAAGAACGATATCTTTGACGAAGCCTTCGATAAGGAATACTCCTTCTGCGACGGTGCAGTCTGGATACCTCAAGAGCCCAATGAAAGCTGTCCTCTTTGCGGCGGAGAAGGCAATCTTCTTAAGAGCAAGGACAAGATTAAGGATACCAGGAGGGCTCTCATATGAACACAAAAATGAAGCTAACTGACTTTTCGTGTGCTTCTGCAGCAGATTATTTGGAGCTTAAGATTTTTGTTGATGAAGCTAGTCCAGGAGTATATGAATTCCCAGGCTGCGAACTCCCGAATACTTGCGAGCCTAAAGAAGCAACTATAAGCATCGGAAAAAGTGATAACGGATACACCTTGTATTGTTATGACGATATTCGTTATCGCGGACATAATCCAACTATGTATAAGCTGTTTAAGTATAAGAACATTGTTGGACGTGATTGGGCAGAAATGGTTAGTCAGTGCGAAAAATTCACCGAAGAATCTCCGGAGCCTCAAGGCTCTGGGGATTCAGAGGAAACCGATGAGGAAAATGGGGATATTTCCGATTGGAATAATATCCAAACACCACCTTCAGAGTCGCAGCCGACCTTAAACTTCGAAATAATCAATAATGAACTTAAAAAAGTCATTATAGGTCAGGACGAAGCTGTTGAAACGGTAAGCTTTCAGGTTGACAGATTTCTTAGAAAAAAGAATCCGAAAAAACCGTTATCTATTTTGGCTTTCGGTACACCTGGCGTAGGAAAATCCGAAACAGCAAAAGGCTTGGCAGATATTCTTTCGAGATTATCAGGCCATAATTATGCGACGGTATGGACAGATCTAAACACCTTTACTGAAGGACATACCGTTTATCGACTCTTAGGCTCACCGCCCGGATATGTCGGCTACGAGGATAAGCCTGTTTTTGATGCCGTAGCAGACAATCCATATACGATTTTTATTTTCGACGAGCTTGACAAAGCACATCCGCAAGTCCTCAAGACTTTCATGGCAATACTGGACGAAGGAAGATGTGCATCACGCTCAAGACTCCCCGACGGAAGCCGGGAGTACGATTTTAAGCACTGCATATTCTTCTTCACGAGCAATTATGTGCTTTCCGGAGAAGGCGTAGATGATAAGAAGCGTCCTATCGGCTTTTCCATATCAGATACCGTTGAGAATATCGACTTTAAAGATGGTGCAGTCGAAATAGGTTATAAGGAAAGTACAATTCAGGAAAAACCCGAGGACAATCTGACACAAAAGATTTATAAGAACACCGAAAAAGCGCGCCGTGAGTTTATAAAGTATGGTACGCTCGCAGAAATCGCAAGCCGTTTTCATTGCTTCGTGGAGTATAAGCCTTTAAGCTCTGAAGCTAAGGCTAGAATACTCGCCAAGCAGATAATTGAGACAGGCTTCGAATATGGCATTCGCATCGGATTCATATCTAAGGAGGTTATGCAAGGAATCATAGACCGCGTAACCGAAGCTGATAGCTTAACCGTAAGATCTTTCAAAGCAGTAATTGAGGGACAGTTAGTCGAGACGTTTACGGAAATCGAACCAAATGACGGGGATATTTATCGTATTAACGGCACTATCGACGAACCTGTTCTCGAGAAAATCAACTAAAAACAATACCTTTGCGGCAGGAAAACAACAGCGTTTTTCGATAGCCATTATTCATCAATATATATCTGTTTACCCCTGTTGTATCGCTAATAATTCCGCAATAAAAAGTCCTTTATGTCAAGCAAAAACTGTGTTTTACTGTCGCAAAGCAAACTTAAACGAAAGGATGATAGGTATTGATTGAAGACAACAAGAAAAAATACTCAACCATTATGGCTGATCCGCCTTGGAATATAAATCAGCAAGGCAAGCGCGGCGCGGCCAGTCATTATGACCTAATGACACTTGAAGATATTAAAAATATGCCAGTTGCTGACTTATGTGAAGATAATGCGCATTTATGGCTTTGGGTAACAAATGGCTTAATCCCACAAGGAATCGAAGTCATGAAGGCGTGGGGATTTGAGTATAGATCCATTTTTACCTGGATTAAGCCTCGACTCGGACTTGGAAACTATCTTCGCAATGCAAGTGAAACAGTCCTATTCGGCACACGAGGTAAAGCACCTATACAGTTTAAGGCACAGCCAAATTGGTTGTTTGCTCCGCTGCAGGATCACTCGCACAAACCCGAAGAACAGTACGCAATTATTGAGCGCTGTTCGCCGGGGCCATATCTCGAACTGTTTGCTAGGCGCAGTCAGCCAGGATGGGATGCATGGGGCAATCAGATTGAATCCGATATTGTGATTCCTGGTTATCCTGTGCCTAAGTACAGCAAAAAGGTCGGTGACGATAATGAGGAGGCTTGATATGCATGGATCGAGAACCGAAGAGCTGGATAACGAAGTTTTTAGAGATTGCAATCATGTTTGCAATTGCCGCATACCTTATAAGATTAGGTGTATGCTTTCTCTCCCAGGTTTGGCCCGCTATCGTCATAATTGTTACGCTTATACTGACCGGTATTGTAGCTTATCGGCTATGGAAAAAGAAAAACGATACCAAGTGGTAGGAGGCAAAAACAATGACGAAGCACCGTATTGAGCGTATTGAATGGCGCGAAGTCGTATGGCAGCGACCATTCAGCGAAGATAACGTAATCGAAATGCTAACACATCTTGCTACGCTCGAAAATCGAGGAGCGATTGTTTGGGAATCACGCAGCAGCAAAGGATATGTTAAGCATATTATCGGCGCAGAAAGTAGGAATATGAATAAGATTGCTGAAGCAATTAAAATTCATGGGGATATAGCAATATATCCCCTCCCTGCGCAAACGCGCCAGTTGGTTAGAACTGCAAGAAAGCTAGTTATAAGCAAACCATCACTTGCCTTAAATACGGGAGTGATGTTGTCCACAATACGTGCAGGACTTGCGGCACTCGCAAATGTTCGCGGAGATGATTGTGCGGTATTGCAAATCGTTCTCGGTGGCTCTTATGCGCCGACAATGGTTCCAAAATCATTTCCCGATCCGCACGCATCCTGGCTTCAAGCCATATTTGGCAGTACGGAGCAGATTACTAACGAGGCGCGCAAATCTGTGCGAGAAAAATCAGAACAGCATTGCTTTCAGGCACTTATTCGTATAGGAGCAAGTGGCGAATATGCAAGAGCGAGCATCAATGGAGTTCTTAGCGCACTCAGAACATTAGAATCGGCGGGCGTAAGAATATATACCGACAGCGAAAAGGCTCAGAATATCAATATCGCTCATGTTCCGTGGCATTTTCCTATGCGGCTATCCGTAAAGGAAGCAGCATCATTCTTAATGCTGCCCATTGGCGAAGATGAGCTTCCGGGAACATTAGGTTTACACCCAAAGTCTGTTTCGCCGCCGTTATGGTACAGAGATCCGATTAATCGCATGAACGACAGAACATTTGCATTGAGCCAAGACGGCGTTAATAGTAAAAAGCTCAGTATTTCCCCGAAAGACGGGCTTGAACATACTATACTTCTCGGCCCGACAGGTTCAGGCAAATCTACTGCAATGCAAAACCTTATTCTTTCGGATATATATGCCGGAAGAAGTGTACTGGTAATTGATCCGAAAGCGGATCCTGTTAACAGTATTTTAGAACGCTTGCCGGAAAGCAGATATGACGATGTAGTCGTTATCGATCCATCGGATCCGTGTCCGGTAGGCTTTAATCCATTATCACTTCCCGGAAATCCCGTGCTTATAGCAGACGCAATACTTGCGGTATTTAAAGAGATATTTGCCGAGAATTGGGGTATTCGAAGTCAGGATGTATTAAGTGCAGCTTTACTAACGCTGGCGGAGGTAAAAGGATCCTCGCTGCTGTGGCTGCCGCAGTTACTGACAGACGAAGCCTTTAGGCATAGTCTCACAGATAGAATCCGCGACAGAATTGCTCTGAAACCTTTCTGGGACGGTTACGACAATATGCGCGATAGTGAGCGGAAGCAAGAAATCGCGCCGGTTCTTAACAAGATACGCCAATTCCTGTATAGACCTGGACTAAGAGCTATTCTCGGGCAAGCTGAGCCAAAGTTTCAGCTTACGGATTTATTCTACAAACGGAAAATAGTTCTGGTGCCGCTTAACAAGGGCACAGTCGGCGCAGAAAGCGCCAAGCTACTTGGCTCCCTTATAGTTGGCCTAACCTGGACACTAACGCTTTCTCGCGCGAATATACCGCCTGAGAAGCGCCATATCGTTTCGCTTTATATTGACGAGCTTCAGGATTACCTGAGTCTGCCGACAGATTTAGCAGATGCATTAGCTCAGGCGCGAGGTCTCGGCGTAAGTATTACAATGGCGCACCAGTATAGAGCGCAGCTGCCACCGGAGCTTAAAGCTGGAATTGATGCGAATGCCAGGAACAAGATTATATTCGGCCTTAACTCCTCCGACGCAAAAGAAGTTGCTGCTATGGCTCCTGAGCTTGAAGCGTTAGACTTTATGACTTTGCCGAGGTATGAGATTTATACAAATATCATGTCTGATGGGAAGAGTACCGGATGGATACATGGTAAAACTTTACCGCCGCCGGCAAGCTTGAGAAATCCCGCCGAGCTCAGAGCGCTCAGTCAAACTACATATGGCAGACCGATTGAGGAAGTCGAGGAGGAATTCCTCAAGCTCCTCGAGAAAGATGAGACTCAAGCAGAAGCGGAACCAGCTCCAACACCTATCGGGCGACGTAAAAAATGAGGATTTATCGACCGAACCGTCGCGACCGATACAAAACTATCGCAAGTGCCGGAAAACTGGCAAAACTATTCAATAAGGGAAACGACTACTACCGTATTTCAACGGTACTTAAACCAAGTGAGGCGAGGTATATGGCAATACGACTCAGCCAGTCAAGACTGGAACAATTGCACGACTCGCTTAGCCTTAAGGACAAAGAGATTCTGGATTCGCTTTCCAGGTGTCGTTATCTCATGACGGGGCAAATTCAGAGACTTCACTTCTACGACTCAAAATCCATCAAGGCAGCTAGGGCTGCTACGACCAGAACAATGAGGCGGCTCAGAGCCACAGGTCTCGTAAGCTCCTTTGAAAGAAAAATAGGAGGCGTAAGAGCAGGATCTGCTTCCTATGTATGGCATTTAACTGAAGGTGGAATGAGGTTTATAAATCTTAAAGATGCCTTCGACGAACCGCGCAGGAGATTCATCGAACCGTCATACGCATTTATGAGACACACATTATCTGTCGCAGAATGCTATGTTCGCATCGTGGAGCTTTGCCGTAATACTAAAGACCTATCTATAACCGAAGTCCAATTCGAACCTGAGTGCTGGCGGCAGTACATATACTCAGGCAAAAGAATATCACTAAACCCTGATTTGTTTATTGCTACGCAGTCCGGCGAGTACGAGGACAGATGGTTTATAGAAGTGGATTTAAGCACAGAATCTCCTGCAACGGTCATATATAAATGCCAAAGATATCACTACTATTACAGGACTTCCAGAGAGCAAAAGGCAAATAATATATTTCCAATAACTCTCTGGATAGTTCCCGACATCAAGCGAAAGGAAAAGCTTGAGGCTAAGATTAAAAACGAGTTTAGAAACCAAACAAAACTATTTCGCGTAATAACAATGGACGAGCTTGACGATATTATCGTAAATGGCTGCGATCCAGGTACGCTTTACTAAACAAAATCCCGAAGGCTTGGCGCATACAAGCCATAGCAGGCCGCAAGTGCGGTATAGGCTTTTTGACGCTTCATACAAACTTTAATCCGAAAGGATCTTATGGAAAAGAAGAATACGAATAATAAAAAGCTTATCACAGACAAGATAAAGAAACAAATTATCGCTATACGCGATTCCGGAGAGACTAATATGTTTGACACTCGCAAAGTTCAGGAAATCGCCAATCGTGAAGAATTTTATGAACTCGTATTGCTTATTGAAGAGAAAAGGCTTGCTTATATCAACTTCATCCTAAACGGTGACGAATCAGATGACTAGCGAAGAAATCTTCATGCTCGAGCTATACGACGAATATAACGAAACTCTCGATTTGCTCAGAGAAGACTGCGCGAACATGAAACAAGTATTATCCGCTCTCGATGATATCGGTGAAAACATAAGCGAACTGCTAGCACCTGTCGCAGTAGAAGCTGAACAACTAGTCAAATTCTGCAATAACGCAAGAAGTTTTGAGGAGAAAAGGCAGGAACAAAGCGGCGAACAGCCTAAATAGCAATGCGTTTGTTATAGGCTTGTATGCCCCAGGCCTTCGGGTAGAAAGGAAAATTTATGAGAAACGAAGTAGATCTCCTTATTTTAAAAGGAGCAACAGACAGAGAAATATCAGATTCGCTTGGTATATCCATAAACACTATTAAATCAAGACGCAGACGCAATCGCAGCAAGGCAAATGGTAAAAACTATTGCCTCTACTGTGGAAAGGAATTTAAAAAGAATAATCGCGGTATGAAAAGAGGTTTTTGCTCTTATCATTGCCGCATCTCCTACTGGAACAGAAGAAAAAAGGAACAGGAATACGAACTCGTATGCGAAAACTGCGGACAATCCTTCGTAAGCAAAGGTAACCCTAATAAAAGATATTGCAGTAGAAAGTGCTACTGCGAAACGGTAAGGAAAAATGAAGAATAACGAATATGATCATGAACTTGGGTACGCGATTGAAAAAGCACTCGCGAAACAGCTTCTCATTATGGAGCTGATTACACAGGAACAATATACCGAGGTCTGCAAAATGCTGATTGAGGAATATAGGCCGTTAATCGGCTCCTTGTGCGAAGCTGAAGAAACAGTATCGCGCAATAAACCTACAGAAAGCCAGCGAAAGGAGGATTAGTGGCTTTCAAAACTATGTCGGATTAAATCCGATGCACATTAAAATCAATAGTCGAACATAGGTCAGACGACGTGCGCAGTGAGATATCTGCGTGCGTCGCAGGTCTCTTTTTCGAGTAGAAAAGACGCACGTTCACACATCTCGAATGGAGGCGAGAGAAATGTTGTCAAACAAATTTGGCGTAGAAATTGAATTTACGGGCATAACGCGCAACAGGGCCTCGACAATAGTTGCAAAAGTCGTAAATGGCACAACCGAGCATCTGAGCGACGGCTATGATACTTATCAGATCAAAGCTGCCGACGGACGTAAATGGAAAGTCATGAGCGATTCGAGTATTGAATGTATGCACTTGTCGAACGGTCGAAGAAGTTCTGCTTCTTCTCTGCACGCAGTTGAACTCGTAACGCCTATTCTTACATATCGCGAAGATATTGACACTCTTCAAAATATGGTAAGACTTCTCAGAAAGGCTGGCGGTTTTACTAACAGCACTTGCGGCATACATATTCACCTGGATGGTGCGCCGCACACTCCTCGCAGTATCGTAAACTTTATCAATTTAGTTGCAAGCCGAAATGATTTGTTCTATAAGGCATTGCAAATAAAGCCGGGTAGAGCGAGATACTGCAAGAAAATGGACGAATACTTGGTCGAGCAGATTAATCAGAAGAAGCCCAAAACTATGGCAGAGATAGAGGATATCTGGTATTCCGGTTACTCGGAAAGCAGATGGCATCACTATCACGATAGCAGATACCATTTTCTCAATCTCCATAGCTTCTTCAATGGTAACCATACTGTTGAGCTTAGAGGCTTTAACAGCGACCTTCATGCCGGTAAAGTACGTGCTTATATAGTATTTGCCTTAGCTCTTGATCATCAGGCACTGTCTCAGAAATGTGCAAGATACAAGAAGGTTCAGGAGGAGAATGAAAAATTCGCTATGCGAGTTTATCTCAACAGAATCGGCTTTATAGGCGAAGAATTCAAGAGCTGTCGCGCTCATCTCTACGAGCATCTTAGCGGTAACGCAGCATGGCGTTATGGATCAAAGGAAAACTGCAGAAGTCACAGACCTAAAAACGAAGGAGGAACAGAAGATGCCTAATCATGTAACGAACGTTCTTACCATTGTTGGCGACAAGGACATTGTTGCAAAAATGCATGAGGCCGTCAAAAACGATAAATATGGTTTAGGTACTATCGATTTTAATAAGGTAGTTCCTATGCCGGATAATATCTATCGCGGAGATCTCGGCATTATTGAACGCCGTAAATACGGTAAGAACAATTGGTATGACTGGAGCGTTAACAACTGGGGAACAAAATGGAATGCCTATGGATATGACGGAACCGATTACGGCTCATATACATTTGGCACTATTAGATTTCTCTCTGCTTGGGCAGCTCCACACATAGTTATACGCAAACTGTCTGCTATGTATCCGGATTTAGAAATTACCCACGAGTGGACAAATGAGGACTACGGTGCGGACTGTGGCAGAATAATATATCGCGGCGGCGAGCAGTATGATGAATACTATCCCGAATATACCGAAGATATATTGGATTTTGTTAGTGATATTTTCAACATCGATAAGGAGGAACTGCGTAATGGATAATAATGCTCGTAAAAAGCCAAACTGTCCACTTATCGGCGCAGACGGCAACATCTTTAATCTTGTAGGCATAGCGTCCAGAACGCTCAGAAGAAATGGCCAAAATGAACAGGCAAAAGAAATGCAGAGCCGCGTCTTCTCATCTGGTAGTTACGATGAAGCACTATGCATTATTGGCGAATATGTAAATATTGTATCCGTCGATGATGTAGATGACGATTAATCGGAGGTGATGCTATGAAACGCGAAAAGCTCTATATTGCCTACGGTTCCAATATGAACGTAGCTCAGATGAAAAGACGCTGCAGAACGGCTGTTGCTGTTGCGGTTGGCGAAATAAAGGATTATCGTCTGCGTTTTTACGGCAGATATGATTCTGCGGTTGCGACAATTGAAAAAGAAAAAGGTGGCAGCGTTCCGGTACTTGTATGGAAGATATGCCCAAACGACGAGAAATCTCTGGATATTTATGAGGGCTATCCTCATCTGTATCGCAAAGAGACTATCGATGTGGAGGTAAATGACAAGCAGTATAGCGGCATGGTTTATATCATGAATGAAAATCCCACATTTTCATATAACCACCCATCGCCGTACTATGTACGAACAATAGCGGAAGGCTATAAAACTTGTGGACTTGATCCGCAGATGCTTTACGAAGCTATATCTAAAAACTGCAAGTAATTTCATAAAAAGTCTTGCTTTTTTCTCTGAAGAGAGTGATAGATGTGATGACGACGATAAAGGAGGTGAGATCTATGAGAGACAGAGAAATAAGTGAACGCGAGCTTGAGCACTTAAAAAAGGTGTATCCTGCAGGAACCAGAGTTGAGCTTGTGCATATGGACGATCCTTACACTAAGTTAAAACCTGGCCTCAAAGGTACAGTAAAGGTCATTGACGATATGGGAACAATATTTGTTGCCTGAGACAATGGCTCAGGTCTCGGCGTTGCTTATGGCGTAGATAGTATTCGCATTATAGGCAAATAAGTACATTAGTGGCGGTTTCTTTGGAGACCGCCACACTACAAGGAGGATACGGAATGTCAAAAATGAAAATAATAGAAGCGCGGATTATACCAAGCATAACTAAGAAAAAAGTTGCTGCATATACTCGTGTTTCTACCGGCAAGAATTCAATGATACATTCATTATCCGCCCAGGTTAGCTACTACAACGAATATATATCAGCACATAACGATTGGATTTTAGTAGAAATATACGCAGATGAAGGTATTTCTGGCACACGAGATGACAGGCCAAATTTTCAAAGAATGATTCAAGACTGCCGTGACAGCAAGATAGATATGATACTTACTAAGTCTATCACTCGCTTTGCAAGAAACACCGTAACATTGCTCAAAACAATCCGCGAACTCAAGAATCTTAACGTTGATGTATTTTTTGAGAAAGAAAATATACATACCCTCAGCGCAGATGGCGAGTTTATGATAACACTACTAGCATCATATGCGCAGGAAGAAGCACGTCAAGTAAGCGAAAACCAATTATGGCGCGTTAGAAAAGCTTTTGAACAAGGAATACCGACAACCTGTCATCATTATGGTTATAGACTTATCGACGGAAAATTTAAAATCTATCCGCCAGAAGCCGAAGTCGTAAGGAAGATTTTTGACTTATACAATTCTGGCCTAGGTCTTGTGGTCATAACCAAAATTCTTGTAAATGAAAATGCACCTACAAGATTTGGCGGTGAATGGAGGGCAGGAGAAGTCTATAAAATGCTGAAAAATGAAGCATACATTGGCAAGCTATTGCTACAAAAAACATATCATAGCGATTTTATAACTAAGAAAACGGTAATTAATCGCGGCGAAAAGCCGATGTACGAAGTAACAGATGCTCATGAAGCGATTATAGATGAAACGACATTTTATAAGGCTCAAGAAGAAATGAAACGCCGTAAGACTCAAAAGACCAAGGAACATCTTTCTCCAACAGGAAGTTACACATTCTCAGGCAAGCTTATTTGCGGTGTATGCGGCAAAAAACTACGACGAAAAAATAAGAACAATATTTCCGTATGGATATGTCCAACATTCAACGAAATCGGCAAGAAGTTCTGTAATTCAAAGCAAATACGCGAGGATATATTATCTGAGCTGATTCAGAAAGAACTCGGGCTTGATAATTTAGATGACGTAGATATTTCTGACTACTTTACAAAAATCGTCATTAACAATGATCAAACAGTAGAATTACATTATACTGACGGAACTGAGAAATCAATCAAATGGAAACAAAAATCCAGAAGCTGCTCATGGACTAAGGAAATGCGAGAAAAGGCAAGCCTAAAAGCAAAAGAGAACCGACGAAAGCGAAAGGAGGGGAAATATGCCAACGATTAGAAAAATTGAAGCTAAACCATCAATTCTTCTTACTCAAAGCGATGGCGCTATCCGTAAAAAACGTGTCGCTGCCTATGCACGTGTTTCTACGGAACAAGACGAGCAGCAATCAAGCTACGAAACACAGGTTAATTTCTATACCAACTATATTCGGAGTAACCCGGAATGGGAGTTTGCAGGAATATATTCCGACGAAGGCATATCCGGCACTAACACAAAGCACCGTGAAGGCTTCAAGCGCATGATTGATGATGCCTTGTCAGGCAAAATTGATCTCATACTCACGAAGTCTATATCGCGTTTTGCTAGAAATACCGTTGACTCGCTAGTTACAATCCGAAAGCTAAAGGAAAACGGAGTAGAGGTATATTTTGAAAAAGAAAATATATACTCTATGGACTCTAAAGGCGAACTCATGCTTACAATAATGTCATCAATAGCACAGGAGGAAAGCCGTTCTATCAGCGAAAATGTTACCTGGGGCAAAAGGAAAAGTATGGCCGATGGTAAAGTATATATGGCTTATAGAGGATTTCTGGGATACGAACGCGGTGAAGACGGTAAACCTAAAATCAATGAAGAAGAGGCTAAAATTGTACGAAGAATATATTCCATGTTCCTTAAGGGAATGGGATATCGCGAAATAGCCAACGCTCTTGACAGAGAAGGCATCCCTACGCCTATGAACGGTAAGTGCTGGCGCGTCAGAACAATTATCAGCATCCTATCCAATGAAAAATACAAGGGTGACGCACTATTGCAGAAAACATATGCCGTCGACTGGCTCAATAAGAAACGCGGAAAGAATACCGGACAATTACCGCAATATTATATCGAAGGCTCACACCCGGCAATTATAAGTCCTGCGGTATTTGATTTGGTACAGAACGAAATCGCTAAGCGCAAAGATCAGCACAAAAGGAATACCGGGCCGTTCTCGAACAAAATTATCTGCGGAGACTGCGGCGCATATTATGGTCGTAAGGTTTGGCACTCTAAAACAAAATATAAAAGTAGCATATGGTTTTGCAATTCGAAGTATAAAGGTCAACATATATGCAAAACTCCGAATATCCGCGATGAACAGCTAAAAAAGGTTTTTGTAGAAGCATTCAATCAACTACTACAAAACAAAGACTTATACGTAAGTAAGGCACAAAAGCGTATTAATAGCTTAATCGACACATCGGTTTTAGAGAAAAAACTCGAATCTAAAGAAGCTGAATATGACGAAGCGTATAAAGCTCTCAAAGATTTGGTTGACTCAAATTCTAACAGACTACAGAACCAAGATGAATATACTAAGAAGTTCAATGAAGCCGAGTCACGCTTTCAATTTCTCGAAAAGGAAATCTCAGAACTCAATACCAAAATAGCCGCAATAAAAGCACAACGAGAAAAGATAGCTATTTATATCAACGCATTAAAAGCAGACAATAAAATCATTGAAGAATTCAACGAAGACCTTTGGTATGCTTTTGTAGATAAAGTAACTCTTTACGCTGATAATCAACTAAACCTTCAATTCAAGGATGGCTCAGATATGAGTATTTCTATTGATGAAAAGGCTGAAAAATAACCGACTATTGATATTACAATAAGGCTCCGCTACTTTGCGGAGCTATTTTTATTACATACTTATTTCAAGAATTTGCAAATATATCATACTTACGCTTTTAATATATGAAGAAGTCCGTTATCCTTGCTCAATAACTAAACAGGAGAAATACTATGAATGAAAATCTGTTTTACTGGATTGATGCTATTTGGGGAAGAATAAAGCTTATGAGGAAGCTCAAGAAATATAAATAAGTATTGTAGGTATCTCTATATTACTTGCTAACTACACAATAATATGATATAATAAGCATAATAAGTATCGAGTTATTCTTATGTCATAAGAATAAACAAAGATAGAAATGTTTCACCGATAGCCTAAAAGATAGTTTCATGTAATGTAACGGAGGATATATGATGAATATAAATAATACTTCATATTCAGATGGTTTCGGTATATTTAACAAGGTTTCTGAAGAGAAAATTGTTAACGGCCAAAACAACACTCTAAGGCTTTTCATGCTTAATACCGAAAATAAGCTATTTAATTATGATGAGCTTTATGAATATATTCTTCCAAATGTTGTGAAATATGTGTTTTCGCGCAAAAGACTAGCAGGCATCGAAGATGATCCACAGAAACAGATGACTATCATTCTGGAAGCCTTAAGTCATTTGCGTCCCATTGAAAATGAAAAAGATAAAGGTGCAGGTGGAGAATTAGGTGAAATCCTACTATACCTTTTCTTAGAACAGGATCTTAAAGCACCAAAGCTTTTTAGCAAAGTCGAGTTAAAAACTAATGCTCAAGATTATATAAAGGGAAGCGATGGTATTCATTTTAAGTTCAGAAAAAATGCACAAGGCGAGCCAATTATGCAGCTTATAATCGGTGAAGCTAAAATAAAAAATGATTTAAAAGAAGGTATAAAAGAAGCTTTCAAGTCAATCAATACTTATCTAACCTCAAATATACAAGATAGGAATCTTCTTGATACTCACCTTATGGATCAATTTGTTGACGAAGAAGAAGCCAGAATAATTAAGGAATATATAACCGCTATACCGCGAAAGCCAAAAGAAACCGTTTTTGGAATATTTATAGGATATAGCATTGAATATAGCGGCACTTCAGATAGCAACGACGAGTACGACCAGAAAATTATTGAAGAAAATATAAAGCAAGTTCTCAATTTACGTCAGGAAATCATTAACCAAATCTCAAAATACTCAGTAAGCAATTATGAGTTTAACTTCTATTTTCTACCTTTTCATGATGCTATGAGAGATAGAAAAACCATAATGAAGCAATTAACTAGAGGTATGCCGCATTTTTCTTGGGAGGATATCAGAAATGGATAAAACTTTAGCTGAATATTTGTTCCCTGACATTGAAAATGATCAATTCCTAAATAGCCAATTTCAAGAATTATTGATTGATTATGCAAAATCGATTGTCATCGGCAAAAGAACTGAATATACAAATGAGTATAAGTCTTTGTTAAGATATGCCGATGTTCTTTCGTTATCTATCGACGAAAAACATCAGAATATTTCACAGCAAATTGTTATCTTACTATCTCATTTATTTCCAAATGAGAGTGAGGTAGAATTTTTTAAGCGCAATATTTATAAAAATGTGTCAAATTTTGCCTCGGCCAATATTCTTGAGAAAGACAAAGTCCCCAATGAACAACTTGAAGTATTAAGACAACTCGAAATTGAATCGCACAAAATAAGCAATAATATCCCAGGAACCGATAAACAATTTTTTGATACACAAAAAATTGCTTTAAATAGCCTCGAAAAAAATCAGTTCTATAGTTTTTCTGCACCTACCTCTATGGGAAAAACTTTTATAATTACTAACTTTATCCGAAAAAAGCTAAAAGCTGGAAGTCATGATAATTTCGCAATCGTCGTTCCGACAAGAGCGTTACTTTCAGAAATAGCTAATGGAATTATTAAAGAATTTGCCGATTTGCTTGGCGAGGGGCGACATAAGGTTGTTACGACAATGGCTTCGGTGCAGAAAGATGAAAACTGTATAGCCATACTGACACCAGAGAGATTATATTATAGCCTGCTTAAGTTACCTGACTATAAATTCAACTGTATATTTATAGACGAGGCACATAAGATTTCTGATACGGACAAACGGAGTATTATCTACTATAAGATTCTTGATATGCTAAAAATGCAAGAAGATATAAGTATATACTTTTCGTCGCCAGTAATTCCTAATCCAGATATTTACCTAGAATTAACAAACTACTATTCTCAACCAGACAGTTCTGCAAATGGACGAGCATTTGTTTTTTCGCCGGTTATTCAAAACAAGTTGTATATAGACTTGAGTAATAGTGCTTTTGCAATTTATAATAGCTTTTCTAAAATGTTAATACCATGTGATACTCTTCCGAAAACTATTACTGATAAAATAAGCGCATTGCTACAGCTAGGTAAAGATAAATGTAATTTAATATATGTTTCTTCGGCTAAAAAAGCAATAGAATTTGCTATGCAATTATGTCAAGTCTTAGCTAACGACTCAATATCAAACGAAGATAAAGTTACTCTTGAAACTGCAGCGAAGCAGATTGAAAAGAAGATACATAAAGATTATTACCTTGCACAGTTAGTAAGAAAACGAGTTGCTTATCATATAGGGGCTTTACCGGCAGAAATAAGAGCTCAAATTGAAGGTTTAATTCGTAAAGGCATTATTAAGTACTGTTTTTGTACCAGTACGCTTCTCGAAGGCGTCAATGTACCTGTAGATAACCTTTTTATCTTTGATAATAAAAAAGCACGTTCAAAAATGTCTATTACCGATGCTTTTAACCTTATGGGGCGAGCTGGACGAGTTACACTTAATGAATACGGGAACGTATATCTCATTGTCGAAGATAAAGATGTTAAGAAGTATTATGATGATATCCTTTTGAAGCCTCTTCCAAAGCAAGAGCTTTTACCGTCAAAGGCAATTTCAAAGAAAAATAAAAAGTATATAGTGCAAACCCTTTTATCTGGAAAGACTAATTTACTTGAAATTGGTGACAAATATAAGGATAAAGGTTTTACTGAAACAACATATGAATACTCTGCAAAGTGCTTAAATATTCTACTGCATGATATTTGCAGCAATAATGATAGCTACATTGTAAGAGATTTTAAAAATGATCAAGCCTTAACTCCGCAAAACATCATAGATATCAGAGAAATCTTCGGAGTTATTACCGAAAAAGATGATGATATTAATATTTCAGCCAGACAAAAAGAATCGTTATATAAAGCGGTACGTGAACAGCATCTTAATTATCCCTCATCTATTGCATATGATACCTGTGTAGACTTTTTAAAAGAATTATCCAGAATCCTTGATTGGAAAATATATGAGAAGGATTCATTAGGAAAAGGAGAAAAAATCAGATATTATGCTGTAATTTTAAATCAATGGATGGAAGGGAAAGGACTTCATGAAATAATAAGAGGTGCTATCAAACACTATCAAACAAACGGCGGAAGTCTTGTTTCATATGAGCCTAATTATCATCTTGAAAAATATAATGATTCTACCCAACACAAAAACCAGGTTATTAACGAAGTAATGAAAGATATTGAGCAAATAATCAATTATAAATTCTCAATGTACTTTCTTAGATTATCGGAGGCAATTATTGAAATCCATGGAGAAAAGGCTTTGGTAAATGACTGGTATGAATATGTTGAGTACGGGACAAACAATAACTCCGTGATAATTCTACAAAAATATGGCTTTCTGCGAGAAGAAGCATTAGGGCTGCTAAAACCTCCTCTACTTGATCATATTAAATTCGAGAAACAAAGAGTAATCATTAAGAATTCAATTATGGATATAGCATCACAGGATTTACAAGATAAAATTGCGACAATAAAGATTAATTATCCTGAAATCTTCAGTGACTGACCATAGCATTACCTAAAGAACCGTTATATGAGTATAATGAGTATATTGAGTACCAATGAGTAGAATGACTTAATTGTCTCATTTGTGAGGAACTCTTACAAAACACAAAAGCCTGTATTAAGCGGAAAACGCCGAAATACAGGCTTTTTTCTTGCTTGTAAAATCCGTTTCAACTGCAAATTTGCAGTTTGAAATGCAGCAAAAACAGTTAAAAATCACACGGAATCACACGAAATTCACACGGCAAAAAGGCGATATAACGTTATAATAGCTCTCCAGCTCCATTGCGGAGCTGATTTTCTTATTATATTTGCATCTCTAAATAGAAATTTTATCTCCTATCCGCAAAAAAATATAATAGAGATATTGGCTTCGACGAATAAGTGTGTTATAATTTGGATAGAACAAATTGAAGATATCCGCAAAATTATCGAACGGAGGACAGCGATATGATCGAGAGAAAAAAATATCTTGACAAACTCATACGCAAAAAAGAGAATGGACTTGTAAAAGTCATAACAGGTATAAGGCGTTGTGGAAAGTCATATTTATTGTTTAAAACACAAATATCTCACTGACCTTTTCAGCAAGATCTATCTTGATGATATTATGAACCGCAATAATATAATCCGCCCTGACAGTATCTGACGAAGATAAACGTCAGCAGGAGATAAACTCATTGCAGCGTGTAAATGATTCCTTCAAAAAAATTGTTGTTGTAAAAGACAATATCGTTCCATGGTATGATGATAAGGGAATATATTATATTGGAATCGAACGGTTTCTACTTGGTAATGATACTGAATGAACGACGAATAGAAAAAGAAAGACGGAGCCGGTACAGAAAATTACTGTATCAGCTCCTTGCTGTTATTTTAATCTGCTCTTATATTCTCTGAGCCTACATCAGAAAGTGTTAATACGAAGTTTCATATACTCCGCTTTATACTATTTTATTACGACTTCCTGCAGGATGCCTCCTGACGTTCAGTCGATACACGAATATACCCGATCCTGCTCATTATAACGCCTCACCATAGCAGCTTTCATACAGGCTCTCGCCGTCCTCAAACTTGATTGCTTGCAAGGTTTCATAGAACAGAGCATGGTCGGCAAGCATATCCTATATTTCATCGGATTTTTGTAATGTCAAACTTGTTCATTAAAGTTCCTCCTCAGCGTTAATTTCCTCGTTTATGTATATATTCCGTTCTTTCAGGTATTGTATAAGTTCCGGGTCAGTGATGTCTGAAACGAATTCAGACCATGACATTTTCTGCATTTCGTTGTCGGTGCAGAGCAGTGCCAGATCGCAGATTTTATCCGCAAGTTCAAGTGCGGCGATCAGCGTATTATGCTTCAAAGTGCCTCTGAACAGGCGAAATTCAATTGTTGAATAATTCATAAGATTGACCGCTGTATATCTTCCGCAGCTGCGTTTTTTAGTCTTTTCCATGATTTTTTCCTCCGTAAATGAAAATTGCCACTCCATATGGACTGGCATTAATATTCTTCCGCAAGCAACATTGTACTGTGTTCGCCATCGTCAATTACATAGACTTTGGCTGTAATGAAACGTTTTGTTGGGATAAGATACTCACGTTTGAACGGCGACTGTTCCTGTTCGTGAGTTATCTTCTGCATTGTTTTCATGGATTCGAGTTTGAAAATTTGCAGATAATCCGGTTCCGGAACTGATTTGATACAGCTCCACATAAAAATCTGGAGTTCAACCGGTATCTCCAACTGAACTCTACGTGTCAGATATTTTGCGTTTTTAAACACTCTGATTCCTCCTTTCATATTAATCATATATATATTAAATATAAAAATAATAGGAAATTGTAATACATTATAATGAGGACGAGCGAAGCGAGGACCTGTAATATAAAATATATTAATACGAAAGGAAGATTTTATGAGAAAAGAATCTGAAAAGAAAACAAAAGTCACATCATTACGCATAACGGAGGAACAGTATCTGGCGATACAGGAAATGGCGGATGAAAAAGATATGTCAATGGGCAGTTACATTGTAAATTAGGCGATGCACAGCCAAAAATCAGTAACTCCCGATATTATGGTAAAGATACAGGATCTTGTGAATGCAGCCTGCGAAGCGGTATAAATGACGCTCTTGACAAACTGAAATCTCAGCTCAAAAGCGTAGCTGCGGCAGTTGGAATCGCATTTGGAGTTAAAGAAATAATTTCATTCAGCAAAAAAGCGATTGAAAGCGCAGCAGAGGTGAATGCCGCCAATTCTCAGCTTGAGCAGACATTCGGAAGTATGCAGTTCGCAGCGGAAGAAGCTATGCAGCGTGTAGCGGATTCAAGCGGTATCGTTGCAGCCCGTCTGAAAGGCGTTGGCACTTCGATCTACGCATTTGCAAAAACGTCCGGAATGGATTCCGCTCAGGCGCTGGGAATGATGGAGGAGGCTTTGCAGGTTGCTGCTGACAGCGCAGCGTATTATGACCGCTCTCTTGAAGATACGAGCGAAACGCTGAAATCTTTTCTTAAAGGCAATTATGCAAACGACGCAGCGCTTGGAATTTCATGTACCGAAACAACCAGAAACGCTGCGGCAAACAAACTTTACGGAAAATCCTTTCAGGAGCTTTCAGAAGCACAGAAGCAGCTTACTCTGCTGCAAATGGTCAAGGATGCCAACGATCTGGCAGGAGCCACCGGACAGGCATCCCGTGAAGCTGACGGTTGGGAAAATGTTATCGGTAACCTGAAAGAAACATGGAATCAGCTGCTTGCTGTTATCGGACAGCCGCTTCTGAAAGCCGCTGTATCAGCGGTTCAGGAGCTTACTTCGGCGCTGTCGTTCCTGCTTGAAAAGGCACAGACTGCCGTTAATACGCTCTCGGAGCTTTTCGGCTGGGAACTCGGAAATACGGCTTCTGTTACGGATAATATTTCGCAAAGCGTATCATCACAAAACGATCTGACTGAAGCTGTTGAGGAAACTGCAAAAGCTCAGGAACGCAGTGCAGCCGGTTTTGACAAGATCAATACGCTTGCATCAGAAACAGAGTCGGAAACCAAAAAAGGCGGCATTGACCAGATATCCACACCGATCGGAGAATTGCCTCTCACATTAAATGCCGATACTTCCGGAGCGTCAAAAACGATTCTTAAATTTATCAGCAAAGTTAAAGGCGTTTTTTCTCAGCTCCGTGGATGGCTCGGCTCAAACTTTGCTCCGATTTTCGGCAATATATGGAGCGGTCTGATTATCGAAACGCAGAAGCTTTATTCAACTGTGCAGCAGATTTTCAGCGATATTCAGGCTCTCGGACAGCCTCTTGCAGAATACTTTCAGGGTGATTTTACCGTTATGCTCCAGACTGCGCTTGCGGTTATCGGAGAAATCCTTATCGGTCTGTATGACAGCTTTAATATGATATTTTCCGATATATGGGGAATCGCCGTATATCCAGCTCTTTCAGATTTCATAAATATAGGTCTGCCGGTGATAACGCAGTTCTGTACGGAATCGCTGAACGCTTTCGGAGTACTTTTCAATGAAGTAAAGAACCTGTTCGATATGCTGTGGAAGGACGCAGCACGTCCTGTTCTTGGATTTGTTTCTGATTTATGGCATGATCTTATGGAATCGCTGCAAACTTTCTGGAATGAATGGGGAAAGCCTATTTTCGATAAATTCTGCGACGCCATAAAGCTCACAGGAGACACACTAAAAAATGTCTGGAACAGCTTTCTTAAACCTGTTTTTGATACCTTTATGGAAGTAGTTGACAATATCTGGACGGAACATTTAAAACCTCTCGTTGATAATTTTCTTGATTTTGTGGGAGTTCTGCTGGACGGCGCTCTTGATATTTACAATAATTTCATTCTGCCGATAGTGGACTGGTTTGTAAACTATTTCGGACCGCCTATAGCAAAGGTTTTCGGCTTTATTATGGAAACTGCTGGAAATGCAGTCAATGGCGTGATCGATACTGTAAGTCATATTATCGACGCTCTTAAAGGCGTTATTAATTTTATAACCGGAGTTTTCACCGGTAATTGGAAAAGAGCGTGGAAGGGCGTCAAGGAGATTTTTTCGGGAATCTGGAATACCCTTTCGGATATAGTAAAAGTTCCTATAAACATTATAATAGACCTTGTCAACGGTCTGACCGGAGCGGTTGAAAGCGCTCTTAACTGGATAATTGACGGAATCAACACGCTCAGCTGGGAAATTCCGGACTGGGTTCCATTTGTCGGCGGAGAAACGTTCGGTTTTGACGTTCCGAATATTGACATTCCCGAAATACCGCATCTTGCCAAGGGAACTGTTGTCCCGGCAAATTACGGAAATTTCCTTGCAGTTCTCGGCGATAACAAGCGTGAAACGGAGGTCGTATCTCCGCTCAGTACTATTAAAAAAGCTGTTGGAGAAGCTATGTCAGAAAACGGAGGCAATACGCCAAAAGAAATAATTTTATATACTTATCTTTATCCCAACAGCTCGGCTTTTCACAGAGAGGTTATTAAAATCGTAAACAATGACAAGGTGCGGAAAGGAGGATAAACCGTGATCGTTATAAAATCAATAAACGGTACAGCTCCGCCGATAGAGCCGCTGAACTTCAGCATTACAAAGTCTGATCTTTATTCTGATTCAACGGGAAGAAGTTCTGAAACCGGAACGCTGCTGCAATATCCGATACGTTTCGGAGTTTATTCCATTGCGCTTGAATATCTTGGAAATGACATTGAAATTTCTGCGCTTGAAAACCTTATTGCGGGAAGTTCCCTGACAGTTGTTTTTCTGGATAACGGAGCATATGTTACAAAACAAATGTATCCTTCCGACCGTGAAAACATTACAGAAAAAATTGTAAACGGGGTCGGACGCCACAGACTTACGTTCAATCTGATAGAATTATAGGAGGCGATCAAAATATATCCAGTCACAGAATTATTTCAAAACGCCATAGAATCCGGAAGAATTCAGCACATCAGAGGGAGCGTTACTGATATATCAGGAACAATGACCGAGCTTAACGACAGTAATCTTCTCAGCTCTCCCCGCTACGACAAGCAATGCGTAGAGAATCCGGATGTATTTAATTTCGGGGAAATGTACGTCGGAACGGCGGAGGTCACGGT
>CAMZZN010000001.1 GCA_947345935.1 uncultured Ruminococcus sp. | reverse complement strand
CTAAGTTTACTTCAAATTCAAAACGTTCCAGAAAATATTCTCTTTTTCGTATTTTTTCTATTAAGTAAACGCATATGGGACGCTGTCCCCGTACCCCTGCCAAAGGGATAATCATCCCTTTGGAAACCCAGTATTAATTATATTAAATACCAAATGGTATTTAATATAATTAGGGCATGAATGTCCAAAAAGAGAATAACTCCATTCAGCAACGATTCAGGGGGAACAAAGTCACTTATGGTAACAGCATTAAGGAAAAGTTTGATGATTTTATTACTAAGCTTACTAATTCAATGAAAGGGAAATCAATTATGGAAGCAAAAGTATTTAAGGAACATCTGGAAAATAATCTGATTCCGTTCTGGAATAAAATGAAAGATGAAACAAACGGCGGTTTCTACGGTTACGCAGACTCTAAGGGAAATCCTGATGCCAAAAGCGTCAAGGGAGTGATTCTTAACAGCCGAATTCTGTGGTTTTATTCTTCGGCATATCAGCTTCTTCATAAACCGGAACTGCTTGAAATGGCAGATCATGCTTACAGATTTCTTGTGGATTTCTGCTTTGATTCCCAATACGGCGGAGTATACTGGTCTGTCAACTATGATGGCACTGTATGCGATGATACAAAGCACACGTACAATCAGGCATTTGCGATTTATGCACTGTCGGCGTATTATCAGGCGAGCAAGCGAAAGGACGCTTTAAATCTTGCTTACGTTCTTTATCGTGTGATTGAGGAAAAGTGTAGGGACAGCAACGGTTACCTTGAAGCGTTCAAGCGTGATTTCACGCCGGCGTCAAATGAAAAGCTTTCTGAAAACGGTGTTCTTGCAGAACGTACAATGAATACGCTGCTTCACGTTCTTGAAGCATATACCGAGCTTTATCGTGCGGATCCGTTTTACGAAGTAGGCGATTCCATCCGCAGTATTCTTCGTTTGTTTGAAAAGAAAATATACGACCCTGAAAAACAGATTTGTGATGTTTTCTTTGATGCGGATTATCACTCTCTTATCGACCTTGAATCCTTCGGACATGATATCGAAACATCGTGGCTGATAGACCGTGGATGCAATATTCTTGAAGACAAGGCGTATCAAAAAGAAATGCAGCCCATAATAAACGGTCTTGCGGAAGCGGCATACCATAACGCTTTTGACGAGCATCAGAACGCTTTGAATAACGAGCGTGAGGGAGAGCGTATAGACAATCAGAAGATCTGGTGGGTTCAGGCAGAGTCTGTAGTCGGATTTTACAACGCGTATCAGAATGATCCACAAAAAACAGAATATCTGCATACAGCCGAAAAAATCTGGGAGTTTATTCAGCATCATGTAATCGATTCAAAAAGCGGAGAATGGATAGAAAGCATTCCTGCCGATAATTTGCCGGATTCAAATCAGGCGCTTGTGCATCCATGGAAATGTCCGTATCACAACGGCAGAATGTGCATGGAAATGATACAGCGTTTATCACAGGCTTCATAATATGAAAGGAGAATTATTATGCAGAATACAGTTAATATTAATGCAACAGAAAAAGCAAAAGAATTACTGAATTATCTTTCCGACACTGCCGGAAAGCATATTATTACAGGTCAGCACACGCAGACAAATCCCATGGAGGAAATTGATTATATTGAAAAAATAACCGGAAAACAGCCGAAGCTCAGAGGTTTTGAATTGCTCGCTTATTCGCCGAATATCAATTATAACGATGCAGATGAGCCTTGCCTGACTGAGGTTTATGAAAATCGTGGAACTGTAGATACGGCTTTGAAATGGGCAAAGGAAAACGACGGGATAGTTACGTTTTCGTTTCACTGGTTTTCGCCTGTCGGAGGACATGATAAGAGCTTTTACGCTGTAAATACCGATTTTGATGCGACTCGTGTGCTGATTGAAAACACACCTGAAAGAAAAGCGTTTTTCCACGATATGGACGTTATTGCGGAATATCTGAAAAAATTTCAGGAAGCCGATATTCCTGTTTTGTGGAGACCTTTTCATGAATCCTACGGAGACTGGTTCTGGTGGGGAGCTAAAGGTCCGGAAACCGCCCGTGAACTTTACAAGCTGATGTACGATTACTACACAAACGTTCATAAAATAAACAATCTGCTCTGGGTCTGGAACAGTCCGATAAAAGAAGGTTATCCGGGAGACGAGTATGTAGATATTATTTCCACGGATATATATTTGCCCGAATATTCCGCAACGGATTATCACGAGAACTATGAAAATCTTATCGCAGGAACTACGAATAATAAAGTAGCTGCACTTGCAGAAGTAGGATATATGCCTGATATCGATATGCTGGAAAAATCCCATACTCCGTGGGCGTATTATATGACATGGTCAAAGGAATTTTGCATTGGTGAGCAGTATAATCATACTGATAAGGTCAGAAAAATGTATAACAGTGATTATGCGATTACTTTGATTTAAGGAATTACCTATCTGTTTTTTCTTGCGAAACTTTTTAAGATTGCTTTTATTCTCTTGCACAGCTGCACTTGTAAGACGTTCCCCACTGTTCCATAGCGTCCAGAATCGGCATCATGCTTTGTCCCAAATCGGTAAGAGTATATTCCACTCTCGGCGGAACTTCGGGAAAGACTTCTCTTGTCAGGATGCCATTTTCCTCCATATCACGCAGATTGGAAGTAAGGACTTTCTGTGAGATTCCTGTCACGGACTTTTTCAATTCTCCGAAACGTTTTGTACCGCTTCTCAGATCACGAAGAATCAAGACTTTCCATTTATCGCCGATCAGCATCAACGTGGTTTCCACCGGACAAGCAGGCAGTTCAGTTTTATTTGCCATAGCAATTCTCCTTTCAATATTTTCATATAGAATGTTACATTCATTATAGCATATTGAAATCAAAATTGCAATATGTTTGCTTGTTCATAAAATATTTACAATACAATTTACATATATACCCTTGACAAGTATAACAGGTACTTGTATAATATAAATTAAAGGTACCTGTTGCAATCGATTAGGAGGATTTGTAATGAATGATATTTATACAGATATTTATGAAAAGCTTTCAACCTTGCAGTGGCTTATGAGACGGCATCAAATGTATTGTCAGGCTGAAGCAGGAACATTTGCCGATACTGCACGAGGTCAGGGAAGAATTTTGGCTATGCTGAAAATTCAGCCTGAAATAGCAACAAAAGAGCTGGCATATTTATTGGGAATACGTCAGCAATCTCTCAATGAGCTGCTCAACAAAATGGAGAAAAAAGGTTATGTAGAGCGAAAGCCCTCTGAAAATGACCGAAGAGTAATGATAGTTCATCTCACAGAAAAGGGCAAAGAGATACAACAGCCTGAGTCAGATTATCACGAGATATTTGACTGCCTATTGCCTGATGAACTTCAGCAGATGTGTCAGTATCTTGACCGCATTATTGAAACATTCAGAGCACAATATAAAAATGAGCAGGAAGAGGATAGCATTGCGGACAGAATGTCACGGGCAAGAGAGAGAATGGGTGAGCAGCAATTTGAGCAGCTTATGTTAATGCGTAAACGAGCTTTTGGCAATGCAGGTATGCCGAGAGATATACCGTCAGCTGAACGTTTTTCAAAGGATTATGATGGTTTTGTTCCTGACAGAGGAGATTTCCCACCATTTGATTTTGATAAAAGAAAATAATAAGGCACTATTTTTATAGCAATAAGTCCTATGGATATAATTGTCCATAGGGCTTATTTTTTACGACAGGAGGAAATAATATGGATACCAAAAACGAAAATTATTGGCTGCTTGACGCACCGGTCACCAAAGCTATCTGGCATATGGCAATACCTATGATACTTGGAATGTCGGTTAATGTAATTTATAATATAACTGATACTTTTTTCATCGGCAGGCTGAATAACACTGCGGCTCTTGCTGCAATAGCTCTTGTTTTGCCATTCACAACTATCATAATGGCTATCGGCAATTTATTCGGAACAGGCAGAAGCACATTGTTTTCAAGACTTTTAGGAAGTGACAATGCTAAAAAAGCAAGACAATGCTCAGCTGCAACTCTGTATCTGTCTTTCATTTTCGGCCTGATAGCTACTATTATATCATTAGTGTTTCTTGATAAGATAACAGCAATTCTTGGAGCAGACGCTGATACTTTTGACTATGTCAAACAATATCTTATGTTTTATGCTATAGGCTCGCCGTTCATTGTGGCAAATTTCACATTGGAGCAGCTGATAAGAGGTGATGGAAAATCTGTTGATTCTATGGTGGGAATGATTATCAGTGTTGCTGTGAACATTGTTCTCGACCCTGTTCTTATGTTTGGACTGCATCTCGGTATTTGTGGAGCAGCGATAGCAACTGTTATTGGAAACTGTGCCGCTGTTTGCTATTATATGATTCGTATTCACATCACAGATAATCAGTTGACTGTTAAGCCACGGTATTTTACGCTGGAAAGAAAAATGCTGAAAGAAATATTTTCAGTGGGCTTTTCGGCAATGCTGCTTGATCTTCTTTTAGTTGCTTCGGGATTTATGTTTAATTATTATGCAGCAAAATATGGAGACTATATACTGGCTGGCTTTGGAATCTCTCAGAAAATCGTGCAGATAGTCGATTTAGTTGGAATGGGACTTTATATGGGTGTGATACCGCTTATTGCATCAGCATATGGAGCCGGCAACAATAGCAGAACTAAAGAGATAATAAAAAAGACGGCAGTATATCTTGGTCTGCTGATAACAGGTCTGTTCTTGGTCATCTTTATATTCAGAGTGCTAATCTTCAGATGTTTTTCAAATGACGAAAATGTCATAAATACAGGAAAATTCATTCTTACTATACAGCTTTGCTCAGCATTTTTTGCCGCAGGTGCAGGACTTCTCACAGGAATTTTTCAAGCCGAAGGAAAGGGTATGCCGTCCGTTATCATGTCTGTTATGAGAGGACTTGTGCTGATACCAGCTATTATTATCGGAAACTATCTTTTCAAAGTAAATGTCGTTATTTTCTCTTTGATTATTGCAGAGGCAATTTCGTTTGCGACAAGAGCGGTGATGTTATTTGGGAAAGGTTCGCACAAAGTTACCGAAGAGTAAATTTGCGGTGTTGTTATCGTTCACATAATGTTTACAATAAATATTTCCACTTAAAATTATCGTATTTGCACAAAAGTTACCTTTCGGTAACTATACCACAAAAAAGTGCCTACTTTACAAATGAAAAAAGCTGTGGTATCATATAATCAAGGAAAGAGATACAGCGCTGAAATCTCCCGAAAAAACAAATTCAAATCAGAATTTTCAGGAGGAATTTATTATGAACAAGAATACATTTACAGCAGTGAAGCTTGCAAAGGGCGAAATGAACGTTTATGACTTCGAAGCAGTGAAGCTCCATGCTTACAAGACTAACGACTTTATTGACGATGAGGTTTTTATCGTCGAAAAGAGCGGCAGAGCTGTCGTAATCGAATCTCCATGTTTCTTCGATAACAACACAGAACTTGCAGAGTATCTGAAAGATATCGAAGTTGAGGGAATCCTCGTTGCTTATCACGGTGCAGGAGCAACATTCCTGCCTGATGTTCCGAAATATGCGACACAGAATGCGGTGGATTATTCTTCAAACGGCGGCGGAAAGGCTCTGATTGACAACTTCACAGCAGCATTCGGCGAAATTTTCGATAATTCTGTTCACCAGATTACAAATACCATTGGCGAGGGAAAAGTTACAATTGGCGGAATTGATTTTATCATCAAGCAGACTGCTGAAGCTTTTGATGTTGAGATACCCGAAATCAACGCAGTTTACACACATATGCTCGGTCACGATTGCCACTCTATCGTTGCAGGTGCAGGTCACGCAGATGCCATTGTTGCACAGCTGAACGACTATATCGCAAAGGGTTACGATTTGATTCTGACTTCTCACTATACGCCTGAGGATTTAAAGGACGCTCAGACAAAAATCGACTATCTAAAAAATCTGAAAGCAATTGCTGAAAAATGTGCGGATGCAGACGCATTCAAGGCAGAAGTTCAGAAGCAGTATCCAAATTACAGCGGCGGAAATTATCTTGATATGACAGCAGGATTTTTCTTCGCATCATAAAAATAAGGGGGCTGTCGATTGCTTCGGCAGTCCCTTGCTTCCTGTGATCGTACTATCTATCTTGGAATCTTTTCACAATTAATTTCCTCAGATCTAAGAAGCCTATATTGTACTTCCGGCACAACTATTGGTTTCCTGCCGAGAAAAGTATATATGCAAACTGCACTTTCCACACTTCTTCAAAAAAGGAACGCCCTGTAAAAGAGATATGCCCCTAAAATCAAATTTTTCTACAGACTGAGCCCGTATCTACGGGCTTTTTATTATACGTACACAAAATCACACGGTATATTAACTCTGCTTTAGAGTGTGTTCCTTAAAGGTACTGCCCTCAGCCACAGAAAATGACGTGTAAATTCGTCATTCATTGCAAATTTCCTCTGACACAGTGAAACAAAACATGATTTATATAGAATAAATGCTCATACCAGTTGACAAACAGTGAAAAAAAGTGTATAATATATCATGGAAGAATAAAGCGAGGTGACACTGCAAAATGAATGATTCTGAACAAGGAACAAAAAAGATAATACTGTTTATTTCAGAAAGCAAAATGGTTTCAGACGAGATCCATACTCTGCTTGCAGATAAATACAGCTTCTATTTTACTGACAAACTGGATGCCGGAGAAGCGCTTCTGGAACTCCATTACGATAAGATATCTGTCATTCTGCTTGATTCTATGCTTGCAGCAGAAAAAGGAACAAGTTTTATTTCATGGGTGACGGACGAACCGAGGTTCATGTTTATTCCGATAATTCTTGTTGCATCAGGCATTCCCATGAATGAGGAAATAAATTGTCTTTCACTGGGCGCAGTGGATATTATCGTTTCGCCGTTTCATAAAAAGTTGACGGAACTCCGAATAGAAAATGCCATAAGGCTTAAAGATTCAGCGTCTTTCTACGAGATAGCACGTATGCTCAGAGCGCTTCCGTCAAATATTTATCTTAAGGACGCCGATTGCAGATATATTTTTGCCACTCATTACTGGAATCACTTGAATAACGGAGACGGCACTGACTGGACGATACGTGGAAAAACGGATATTGATATCAGAAAGAACAAGGAAAACGCCATCTCCGCTATGGAAGCCGATAAAGAAATAATGAGAACCGGTAAAGGCGTTTGTTACATAATTGAGGAAAGCAACGATAATATACAGGAGTTTTTTGAAGTTATAAAAGAACCGGTCTGGGATAAAAACAACAGGATATGCGGTATAGTCGGTCTCATCAATAACGTTACAGAACACGAAAAATTACGAAATAAACTAAAATTTGCCGCTGATACAGACGGTCTTACAGGTTTACTCAATCGCCGTAAGATACAATCCAAAATCGAAAACAGTTTCCGCATAATGAAGGACGGCGGTGCTCCGGTTTCTGTCATTATGCTTGATATCGACGACTTCAAGAGAGTAAACGATAACTACGGGCACAAGGAAGGAGACCGTGTTATCCGTGCTCTGGCTGATGTGCTGAGAGACAGAAAAGCTATCGGCGTCAGGGAATATTTTGCCGGACGCTGGGGCGGAGAAGAATTCATGATTCTGCTTATAAATACAGAACTGTCGGAAGCTGAAAGAACTGCCGAGAAGATACGTGTTTCTTTCAGCAATACCGATCTTAGTCCGCTGCCTCCGCAGACGATAAGCCTGGGTGTAACTCAGGCAAAGATTTCCGATACTGAGATATCCCTGTATACTCGTGTGGATGCAGCATTATATGACGCCAAGGAGTCCGGTAAAAATATGGTTGTTACAGTGTATTAAGAGAACATTTCATGACTTTTATACGGATAGCTCTAATATTATATGAAAGTAAAAAGACACCCAGCAAGGTGTCTTTTTACGTCTTATTCTATACCTGTGACTTCGTATCCGGCGTCGATAACTGCTTTGATGAGCACGTCATCCGGAACTTCCTTTGAAAGATCTATATACGCACACTTATCCTCCAGCGATACCTCAGCGGCAACGCCGTCAACTGCGTTCAGGACTTTAGTTACCATTCCTGTACAGTGGCTGCACATCATGCCCTCGATCTTCATTGTCTTTTTCATGATTTTCACCTCCGGTTCTGTTATTTTTATTTCTGCCGGTGCTGTTTCCTCAGTTCTGCTTTTTTCACTCCTGAAAAAATTCAGACGCAAAGCGTTTGTCACAACGCAAACGGAGCTGAGACTCATTGCCGCCGCTCCGAACATCGGATTAAGCTGCCAGCCGAAAATCGGATAAAATACTCCTGCTGCCAAGGGAATTCCAAGGGAATTATATATCAGCGCCCAGAAAAGATTCTGCCTGATATTTCTCATTGTTGCACGGCTGAGACGAATTGCCTCGGCAGCGTCACGAAGATCGTTTTTAATTAGAACTATATCTGCCGATTCTATTGCAATATCCTGACCTGCCCCCACTGCAATTCCTACATCAGCAGCGGCAAGAGCGGGAGCGTCATTTATGCCGTCTCCGGTCATTGCCACCAGTTCGCCCTCTGATTGAAGTTCACGGATAATGCGTGTTTTATCCTCAGGAAGAAGCTCGGCGAATACCTTGTCGATCCCAAGTTTTGTACGGACGGATTCTGCTGTTCCTGTATTGTCTCCGGTGAGCATGACTGTTTTTATTCCCATTCGCTTCAAAGACGATACAGCTTCTTTTGAAGTCTTTTTTACCGGGTCGGCAATGATAAACATTCCGGCAGCCAAACCGTCTACAGCAGTGTACAGAGGAATTCCACCGTCCGATGCGGCTTTTTTTGCCGTGTCCGCAAATACCGAGATATCAATTTTGTTTTGTTCCATGAGACGACGGTTGCCTACAAAGACTTTCCTGCCGTTTACAGTTCCTGATATACCCCCTCCGGGTGTTTCGGAGTAATTGTTACACGTAGCCTCAGAGATTCCTTTTCTGGCACAGTATTCTATTATGGAACGTGCAAGCGGATGTGAAGAATTTGCCTCAACAGAAGCGATAAGCGGTATAAGTTCCTCCTCGGATGTATTATGGGTATATACCCGCTGCACAGACGGTCCCCCCTCGGTACAGGTACCTGTTTTATCAAGTACAACGGTGCTGATACTATGAGCTGTTTCCAGGCTTTCAGCGGATTTTATAAGGATACCGTTCTGAGCTCCTTTTCCAGTGCCGACCATAATAGCGGTAGGTGTTGCAAGTCCCAGGGAACAAGGGCATGAGATGACCAGTACGGAGATCGCAGCGTTCAGGGCAGCGGCTAAATTACCTGTAACAATTATCCAGACAATTGCAGATATCAGAGAAATGCCGATAACCACCGGCACGAAAACTCCGCTGATCTTGTCCGCAAGCCGTGCTATAGGCGCTTTTGACGCCGAGGCATCCTCAACAAGCGCAATAATACGTGAAAGCGTAGAGTCTTTTTCAGCCCGATCGCACCGACACTTTACAAATCCGCCGGTAGAAACGCTCGCACTCATAAGCTTGTCTCCAGAAGTTTTTTCCACCGGCAGACTTTCTCCGGTCAGCGCTGATTGGTCAACATAACAGCTGCCCTCAAGAACTGTTCCGTCGCAGGGAACAGAAGCTCCGGCTTTCAGAAGAAAAATATCTCCCACAGCTATTTCGGCTGCCGGAATTTCCGTTTCTTGTCCGTCTCTGAGAACAATGGCTGTTTTCGGAGCAAGATCTACCAGTTTGCTTACGGCGTCAGAGGTTTTCCTGCGGCTTTTAGCTTCAAGATATTTACCTATAGTAATAAGAGTCAGAATTGTTCCACAGGATTCGTAGTAGAGATTTTCCATAAATTCGTGTGCAGCTGCAAGATTGCCATGTCCCATATAGTAGGCTGTCATATACGTTCCGTATAAACTGTATATAAATGCTGCCGATGCTCCAAGAGCAATAAGACTGTCCATGTTAGGTGCACGGCGAAGAAGATTACGGAATCCGTTCCTGAAAAAGTGAAAGTTAAGGGCTATGATCGGTATTGTGAGCAGAAGCTGTGTCAAGGCGAAAACCATCATGTTTTTGTGTCCTGCCAAAAACGGCGGCAGGGGTGCGTTGACCATGTGACCCATGCATATATAGAATAACGGTATAAGCCAGAATACCGATAGTATAAATCGGCGCTTAATTTTTTTCAATTGTTCATCTTCACTGTTCTGCTCTGTTTTTTCCAATTGAGCTGCCGCTCCTTTTTCAGAGGCTCCGTAACCGGAACTTTTGACTGCCTGTATAATGTCTTTCGATCCTGTAACATTTTCGTCAAATTCTACTTCCATGAAATTCCGCAGCAGATTTACATTTACTGCGGACACTCCTTCTATCCGGCTGACTGCCTTTTCAACATGAGCCTGGCAGGCTGAACAAGTCATTCCGGTAACGTCATATTTTTTCTTTTGCATCAAAAATCTCCTTTGACTATTTAAGTTTTTTGATAAGATCAAAGGCTTCAATCATTATTTCAGTATTGCCCATTTTGATCTGTTCTGCAACACAGGTCTGCATATGTTCCTGTAAAACGATATACCCCACACTTTGGAGAGCGCTTTCAGCAGCAGCGATCTGTGTTAGAACATCGCCGCAGTATCGATTTTCGTCAAGCATTTTTTGTATTCCGTTGAGCTGCCCGATAATACGGTTTATGCGGTTGCGCAGCTGCCTGAGCGTCTGTTCGCTTCTCGGTGTATTTTTTTGCCGGCAGCAGCATTCCGATGGGTTTTTGTCGTGCATATTATTCCTCCGATCAATATACCCTAACCGGGTATCTTATATGTTATAATTATATACCCGTAGTGGGTATATGTCAATATGTATTTTAAACAAATCTGACTTTTTATATTTGTATTATTTGCCGAAATCCACGAAATATGAAAAAACGGATGCCATAACAGCATCCGTTTTGCTTTAGTGATTCAGAGCCTTTCACGGAAGTCTCTGTACCCGAATTGTTTCAGCATTTCAAGTGTTCCGTCTGTTTTTTTCAGAACGATATCCGGCAGCGGCATTCCGTTGAAAGTGTTGTTTTTCACCATAGAATAGATCGCCATATCCCCGAAAACAAGTTTGTCGCCGATATTCAGCGAAGCGTCAAATGAATATTCGCCGATAACATCTCCGGCAAGACAGGTCTGCGAACCAAGACGGTAAGTGTATGCCTTCTCAGACGGCATTCCGGAGTTTAAAAGCGGCGGTCTGTACGGCATTTCAAGAACGTCAGGCATATGACAGGCTGCCGAAGTGTCCAGAATTGCAATAGGAATGTCGTTTTCGGTAATATCAAGGACTTCCGTCACAAGGAATCCGGCATTCAGGGCAACGGCTTCTCCTGGTTCAAGATATACCTCCAGCCCGTATTTTTCCTGCATCCTCTTTATGCATCGTTCCAGTCGTGGAATGTCATAATCTTCCCTGGTGATGTGATGACCTCCCCCGAAATTAATCCATTCCATTTTTGGCAGTATATCGCCAAATTTTTCCTCAACGGCGTTCAGAGTTTTTTCAAGATCATCCGAATTCTGCTCACACAGCGTATGAAAGTGAAGCCCTGTCACACCGTAAATATCACTGCGCCGGAAATTCTTGTCCGTGATGCCAAGACGTGATTTTGGAGAGCACGGGTCATAAATCTCATGTCCATTCTGGGTGGAGCATTCCGGATTTATGCGCAGCCCGATTTTTTTCCCGGCAGCCAGAACACGTTTGCGATACCTGCCAAGCTGTGTAAAGGAATTGAAGATAATATGACCACAGTATCCGATTATTTCGTCGATTTCTTCTTCACGGTAGGCGGCGGAAAATACATGATTCTCACTTCTCATTTCATCATATCCGAGACGTGCCTCAAAAAGACCGCTGCAAGCTGTTCCTGAAATATACCTTCCTATTGTTGGATATAGATGATAACATGAAAATGCTTTCTGGGCAAGAAGTATCTTTGCTCCGGTGCGTTCTTCAATTCCGTGAAGTATTTCCAGGTTGTGTATGAGCTGTGCTTCGTCAATGACGTAGCAAGGTGTTCTGAGGACGGAAATGTCCTTCATCAAATCACTCCGATCTCTCTGTAAATTTCTGCCGTCAGATTTTCAGGAAGAGGATTTTCTTCTATTGCTCTTCTGATCTCTTCAGCGTGCTCCCTTGTTGAAAGGTATATATAGGATCTTTTAGATATCGCCATGCGTACCGGGAAACATATATACTCCTCCGGGGCATAGTAGAGACGTATAAAATATGGCATTGCGTTCCAGAGACTACCGGTGTTTCGGCACAGAAGCTTTATCACAGAATTGCTTTTATCAAGCAGAAGCCTATCGGAATTCTGCCACAATCCGGATTTTTCATAGAGCCGTCTTGCGGCGACATATCTTGTTCTCGGAAATCGGCTTTCCGTCATTTCAATAAGATGCTCAACGGGCAGATCATATTTATCGATCACAAGCGGAGCAAGTCTGTCCGCTATCGCCGCTTCTTCGGTTTTGATAATTGATTCTGCTGTTTCCGGCGATATCAACCTGTCCCGGAGCAGCGGAAAATACAGATTACAGCGGTCATTGGACTGAATGACAGTTTTTATTGCGGAAATAACATCCGTTCTGCTTTCCCGGCTTATTCTTTCTGCCAGCTGACTGCGTGCTTTGTCAAACTGTTTCTTACTGAAACGATTGCTTCTGATTATCCGGTCGATTTCGCTGTATGCTCTGATTACGTTAATTAGATCAGCTTTCGGAAGCATATTGAAAAAGCTTTTTTCCGACGCACTGCGCACCTGGGGTACCCAGTCATTGAAGCCGTACAGTGTCAGACAGATATATTCCGGATAATCGGATATAAGAACGGTACAATCTTCACGGCAATAACCGCTTTGATGCATCATTCCAGCCGCAAGAACGGCAGGGAAATCATTGCCGCCGTATTTTTTCAGAAGCCCGAAATCCGGTTTTGTGTATTCCGTACCTAAGCAATATCCGTAATTGGCATGACGAAGGTGATAAAAACGATTCCGTATCTCCTGTATGCTTCCTGTTGTAAGAATCCTGCATCGTGCTGCAAAATCCTTTATCCGACCGGTATTAAGGGAATTCAGGGTGTTGAACGCTGCGTTGAAAAGCTCGTCATTGCCGTTAATGAATACTGAGCAGCAGACAGGTTCAGATTGCGATTCATTTCCAGAGCCTAACAACTTGTTTATCAATTTAGTGAAGTTCATTTTATTATTCCACAGGAACAGGGTTAAAATCTTCCTCCCATGGCAGTCCCCATTTGTTGAGAGCCTCCATGAACGGGTCAGGGTCAAATTCCTCAATATTGTAAACTCCGGCTTTGTTCCATTTACCGGTCATTATCATCATTGCACCGATCATTGCCGGAACCCCCGTGGTGTAGGAAATCGCCTGAGAGCCTACCTCTTTGTAGCATTCCTGATGATCGCAGATATTATAGAGGTAGTAGGATTTATCCTTTCCATCTTTTTTTCCGTGAAAAATACAGCCGATATTGGTTTTTCCGACTGTTCTGGGACCCAGACTTGCAGGATCAGGGAGCACCGCTTTCAGGAACTGGAGCGGAACAATTTCCCGTCCCTCGTACATAATAGGTTCAATTGACGTCATTCCTACGTTTTCAAGGCATTTCAGATGTGTAAGGTAGCTCTGACCAAATGTCATAAAGAAGCGTATCCTCTTGACGCCTTTGATGTTAAGCGCAAGTGATTCAAGCTCCTCATGGTGAAGAAGATACATATCCTTTTCGCCTACGCCTTTGAAGTTATATACACGTTTTATTTCCATTGGTTCGGTTTCAACCCATTTTCCGTTTTCAATATAGCTTCCCTTTGCGGAAACTTCACGAATATTGATCTCAGGGTTGAAGTTGGTTGCAAATGGATAGCCGTGATCGCCGCCGTTGCAGTCCAGAATATCAATATAATTGATTTCATCAAAATGATGTTTCATTGCATAAGCTGAGAAAACGCCCGTAACACCGGGATCAAAGCCGCTTCCAAGAAGCGCAGTGATACCTGCTTTTTCAAAACGCTCATGGTAAGCCCACTGCCATTTATACTCGAATTTGGCGGTATCGAGGGGTTCGTAGTTTGCAGTATCGACGTAGTGAGTTCCGGTGGCGAGACAAGCATCCATAATTGTCAGATCCTGATATGGAAGCGCAAGATTAAGTACTACGTCAGGTTTGTAGCTTTCGATCAGAACTATAAGTTCGTCAACGTTGTCGGCGTTGACCTGAGCTGTCTCAATAACGGTTTTAGTTGTGGGCTGAAGTTTCTCCTTCAGAGCGTCGCATTTGGATTTTGTACGGCTTGCGATCATTATCGATTCAAAAACCTCGCTGTTCTGACAGCATTTATGAATTGCAACAGAAGCTACGCCGCCGCAGCCGATTATCATACATTTTCCCATTTTTTATTCTCCTTTTATTTAATATTGATTTTCTTCGTAATAGTCAATCTCTGTATTTTCCGGATTTTCTTTATCCTTAAGTTTGCCCATAACGATCATGATGATAATGTATATTATCATCATTAATATACCAACGCCGCCGAATATAAATCCCATCAGCCGAAGCAGATTGCTTCCCGGATCGTAAATCCTTCTTGGTTTATCAGGGGCGATCATCAGATCTACAGTTTCACCAATCTCGTATTCAGGCGGATTTGATGAAATATTGCTTTCCGTAATGTATTTTACATCATTGTAGGTATATTCAAATACCGGACGATAGGAAATACTTGTTCTTCGTCTGCCTTTGTGACTGGAAGTATTAGTTTGCTCCAAAAGATCAACTACCGTGGCAGTAACTTTCTCTGTACATTTATCCTGATTTGATTTGTTCACCTTAAATATTATTGCCCCTACAGCAATAAATACTGCCGATATCCCCAAAAGAATTATAGTGAGCAGCAGCTTTGCAGTTTTTCTTCCACCTGGAGTATTAAGCGGAATGCTTTTTCTATATATCTGCATTGCATTCTCCTTTTTATGAAAGAGCCAGAAGCATTTCACGGACTATCTTACAGGCAGCTGCGGTAGAAACCCCGCTCTGATCGTAAACTGGACTTAGTTCGCATACGTCGCAGCCTTTGATATTCAGATTGCCACAAACAAGAGTAACAGCTTTTCTCAGTTCATCGAATGTAACGCCTCCCGCCTCCGGAGTGCCTGTTCCCGGAAAAATTGAAGGGTCAAGCACGTCGAGATCAAGGGTAAAATAGACGTTTTTTCCCTTGAGCTTCTCTACCGTTTCCTCAAGTCCGTCAAAGCTGAACCTGTGCATTGTTGTGTGTTCTTCAGCAAAACGGAATTCTTCACGGTCTCCGCTCCTGATTCCGAACTGGAAAATATGTCCGTCGCCCACAAGTTCATGGCAGCGTCTGAGCACACAAGCGTGAGAAAGCTGCTGACCAAGGTAGTCGTCCCGAAGATCGGCATGAGCGTCAAAATGGATGATATAAAGATCGTCGTTTTTTTCCTTTAGAGCCATAACGGAGCCAAGCGTTACGAGATGCTCTCCGCCGATCATGAACGGCAGCTTTCCGTCAGTGAGGATCATATCGGTTCTCATGGCAATATCGGCTATGGTACGCCTTACACCGCCAAAAGTTACGTCGATGTCGCCGCTGTCGAAAAAGCGGTAATCGGTCATGTCCTTGTCCTGATACGGGCTGTATGTCTCTATTCCGAAGCTCTCGTTTCTTATGGCGGAAGGACCAAAACGTGCTCCAGGACGGAAACTCGTTGTGCTGTCGAATCCGGCGCCGAAAAGAACTATCCTGGCTTCATGGTAATCGCTTTCACAGGCGATAAAGGTTGATATATTTTTAGAAAGCATTATTTTCTCCTTTCATGTCATTCAACGTCCCTGAGCATTTCCTCAACGTAGTTCGGCAGTGAGAAAGCTCCGGCATGAAGTTTCGTATTATAATAACCGGTTTTCAGACCGAGCATATTCCATTTAGCACTATTGAGATCATGGACAGGGTGACATTTTTTTGAAGCAAATCCAAAAAGCCAGTGTCCGGACGGATAGGTCGGAATATGAGCCTGATATACACGGCTTATGGGAAAACTATCAACAATGCGCTTATGCGATCTCTGCATGGCGGCAGCATCTTCGGAATAGAATGGGCTTTCGTGCTGATTCACCATGACGCCGTTCTCACGCAGCGCCTTTGAGCAGCTTCCATAAAATTCCTTGGTAAAAAGACCCTCGCCCGGACCGAAAGGATCGGTTGAATCAACAATTATGATATCATATTTATTTTCGCATCTGCGTATGAATTTTACGCCGTCCTCATAATAAATATTAACCCTTTTATCATCAAGGCGGCAGGCGGTAGACGGCAGATATTTCCGGCATACCTCTACCACTAACTCGTCAATTTCCACCAGATCGATTGATTCAACGCCAGGATAACGTGTAAGCTCACGGATAACTCCGCCGTCTCCTGCGCCGATAACAAGGATATTTTTCGGGTCGGGATGCACCGCCATAGGAACATGGGTTATCATTTCGTGATAGATGAATTCATCCTTTTCCGTAAGCATCATGTAGCCGTCAAGGGTGAGAAATCTTCCGAATTCCTTTGAATCAAACACATCTATCCGCTGAAATTCGCTGTTTCCGCTGTAAAGCTGGCGATCGACCTTTATTGAAAATTTTACGTTGGGAGTATGACGCTCCGTAAACCATAATTCCATCAAATCACTCCTTATTATGCTGTTTCAGAACATTCAGACGTTCAATATTGATATCCTCAGTTCCCGTAAGCTGACATCCTTTTTCACGTGCATAGTTTATATATTCAATTATTTCCTTTGTCACCAGCTCACCGGGAGCAAGAATTGGGATTCCCGGCGGATAGCACATGACAAATTCCGTACACACATGACCAGAAGCTTCATTTAGGGGCAGCGAGACCTTATCGGCGTAAAAAGCCGTTCTCGGAGTTTCAGCAACGATGGGCGAGATGTATTCCTGCGTCAGCATATCGGCGCCAGATCTGCCGAACCGACGCTTTATCTCCGAAAGAGCGCTTATCAGACGTTCTATGTCACGTTTCCTGTCGCCTACGGAGATATACGCAAGGATATTGCCGATATCACCGAATTCTATCTGTATATCGTATTCGTCACGGAGATAGTCGTAGACCTCGATGCCCGCAAGACCGACAGGAAGTGTGTAAACGCTCAGCTTTGAAACGTCAAAGTCAAAGATACTGTCGCCGTTGATAAGCTCCTTTGAATAAGCGTAGTATCCGCCTATACTGTTGATCTCAGATCTTGCATATTCCGCCATTTCAATGGTTTCAGCAAAAATATCACGTCCCATAAGAGCCAGTCTTTTTCTCGATATATCAAGGCTTGAAAGAAGCAGATACGAGGCGCTGGTGGTCTGGGTCAGATTGATGATCTGGCGCATATAATCGGAATTTACCGATTTACCCATAATAAGGAATGAGCTTTGAGTGAGACTTCCGCCCGATTTGTGCATACTTACCGAGGTGATATCAGCTCCGGCGTCCATGGCAGAAACGGGAAAATTTTCTCCGAAATAGAAATGAGTACCGTGAGCCTCATCAACAAGCACCAGCATATTGTGCTCATGAGCAAGCTTGGTAATGCGCCGGAGATCAGAACAGATGCCGTAATATGTCGGATTATTGACCATTATCGCCTTGGCGTCCGGATTTTCAAGTATTGCCTGTTCTACCTGGGCGAGCGACATTCCAAGAGCAATACCGAGCTGAGCGTTAACGTCAGGATTTACGTAGACCGGTACTGCTCCCGTAAGAATCAGAGCATTTATTGCGCTCCGATGAACGTTTCGGGGCATAATTATCTTGTCGCCGCTTTTACAGGCGTACATTATCATGCTTTGAACGGCGGAAGTCGTTCCGCCTACCATAAAAAATGCACTGGCGGCATGAAATGCCTGTGCGGCAAGCGTTTCCGCATCCCGTATAACTGAGACAGGATGACAGAGGTTGTCCAGTGGCTTCATGGAATTTACATCCACGTTCATGCAGTCCTCGCCGAGAAATTCCGTTAATTCCATGTTGCCTCGTCCACGTTTATGACCGGGAACATCAAAGGGAACTACCCTCATCCGTCTTAATTTCCGCAAAGCCTCGTAAATAGGGGCGTCAGTCTGATAAAGAGCCATTTCCGAACACGTTCCTTCCGCTGAAAATTTCGATCATTTCCCGGCGAAGCGCATTTGTAATATCAAGGCGGCTTCTGGGGGACAATTCCCGGACATCTGTGTTGAACAGATAATTCTGAAGTTCTATTTCCTTTATAAGCATTTTTGTATGAAACATATTCGCCTGATAAACGTTTATGTCAACAGCGTCGTATTTGTCAAGCGTAGCTTCGTTTATGTAATTCTGGATCGAAGTTATATCGTGGTCTATAAACAGTTTTTTGCCGCTGAGATTCCGTGTAAATCCACGGACACGGTAATCCATTGTGATTATGTCGGAATCAAAGCTGCCTATAAGATAATCAAGAGCCGTAAGAGGAGTTATTTTTCCGCAGGTGGCAACGTCAATATCCACCCGGAAAGTGGCAATGCTCGTATCCGGATGATACTCCGGATAGGTATGCACAGTAACATGACTTTTGTCGAGATGAGCGACTGTTTCAGATCCTCCGGCTGGGATCATGGTATCGTCGGCTATAAGAAATGTTGCTGAGGCTCCCTGAGGATCGTAATCCTGCCGGGAAATACTTAGCACCTGCGCTCCTATCATTTCGGTAAGATGAGTCATGATGTCGGTGATCCTTTCAGAATTATACACTTCGTCAACGTAAGCGATATAATCAAGCTGTGCCTTTGGAGTACGGGCATAGCATACATCATAAATGTTGAAACTAAGGGATTTGGTGAGATTATTAAAGCCGTAAAGCTTAAGCTTATTTTCCATAAAAATACACCTCAGAAATAAAAAAGTACAGACTTTTTCAGCCTGTACGTGAGTGACAAAAGCAAGGAGATGAGAAGCATAGGGCAGGAAAACCGCCTTGAGCAAAGATACCTTTTACTACTCTTATTGACCTTTCACAAGCTGAGAAAAACTCATAAAACAAATTCAATAAGGCAACAGAAGTTGCCAGCCGGAAATCCGGCAGTCGGCATTTGACCAGCTGTCCGTATGGCATTGACCCCGTTCGGGGTGGTCAAAAATCATGCTCTGAAACAATCGCTTCTTTTGCAGTTTGTATTATTATAGCACAAACAATATGATTTGTCAATATTATTCTTGACAAAATTATTTTAAAATGCTATAATAACATTGTGAGCAGACTATGCGGTAGCGGAAACGTTTTAGTTTATGAGGAAAGTCCGGGCATCACAGGACAGGATAACTGCTAACGGCAGCCGAGGGCGACCTTAGGGCAAGTGCAACAGAAATATACTGCCTCCTCGTGAGGTGATGGTGGAAAGGCGAGGTAAGAGCTCACCAGGGTACAGGAGACTGTACTGCTATGTAAACCCTATCCGATGCAACGTCTATTGGTGCTTTATATCTTAACGTCTGTCCGGCGGATATAAAGTAATGACGGCTTGAGCCTGCCGGCGACGGCAGGAGTAGATAAATTACCGCACTCGACAGAACCCGGCTTATCGGTCTGGTCATTTTAAAAAAGAGAACCCTTAAGGGTTCTCTTTTTTATCCATCCACATTTTCCTGTATGCAAAACAGGTGATATTTTCAGACTTTTTGAACTGCCTTGCAAAATAGCTCTGATCGTTAAATCCGCAAAGATGAGCAATATCTTCGATGGATTTATCCGAAAATCTCAGCAGTTTCTTTCCGTAATTTATTCTTGCTGTAATAATATGCTGAAATATCGTCATTCCGTATATTCTCTTATATTCCCGTGTAAGGTAAAATTTACTGATATAGAACTTAGCGGACAGCATCTCCAGCGACATTTCTTCGCTGAAATGATCGTCTATATAATTATGTACCGACATCAGCTTATTTTTCAACGCCGAGTCATACCTTTCACCATCGGCATTGACCATAAGAGCAATCGTCATAAGATCCATAATATATTTGGAGGATAGTATCTCGCCGTTAGGATTTTTTTCTTCATTGATCTCGATTATCCTTGTTATCGCCGATACTGCCCGTTCAAATGCAGAAATCCGGAACACGTTCTTTGATTGCGACAGAAAAAAATCATAGTACTGTCGTGATGTCGCCCCATTAAAATAAACCCAAATCAGCTCCCACGGTTCATTTTCGGAACTTTTATAATAATGCGGCAGCCGGCAGTCAATAAAAAAGCATTCTCCGCTTGATACCGTATAAGTCTCCCTGCCAAAACATAGTTCTCCCCTTCCCTTTATAACGGCAGCGAACAGAAAAGACTCCAGATCCTTCCTGCACGCTGCCGCCGTATCTCCCGCTGCAAGGCATCCGGTTTCCTGAACGTAAAAAAATCCGTTTTTCGCCGAAGGACTGGGAGTGCAGATTATCCGTTTCGATATATTTCCTGTTGCGTTTATTGCTTCCATTTTTAACTCCTTAATGCAGAAAAATAAAAATCAAAGCGGCTGCCGACACAGCCGCAGCTGCGAGGAAAAAAATCTTTCCCCATTTTCTTTTTTTCCGCTGACTTGTGTATTCCAATCCAAGCTTTGCAATATACCGATGAGCCTCCGATCGAGAAATCTCCGGAGGAAGCTCCCTTACATTAGGGCGCAGATAGAACACTGCTTTTTCAAAGTAAATGCTGTCGGGATTGTTTATCTCTATTATCTTTTTTGTAACTCCTTTTATCATAAAAACCTCCTGGAAGTAACTTCTTCTGATTTTATCATTGGAAGTTTCTGGGAGATTATTCATTTTTCCGGCAAATTGCGTATATAATGAAAAAGATATTGCTGCGCAATGCCGGCGTTTTCTTTGAGATATTCCGGAAAACCGTTCGGATAATACTCTGACAGCACACGTTTTATCCATACGTCAACAGGGAAAGCATCCGTACGGTGCATACCGAAAAGAAGCACGCATTCGGCAACTTTAGGACCTACCCCTGAGATCTTTTTCAGTTCTGTTCTTGCATCCTCAATAGGCATAGCGGCAATTCCGGCAAGATCTGTCACTCCGGAAGCTGTTTTTACAGCGGCATCGCAGATATACTTTGCTCTGAATCCGCTTCTTAGCGGTTCGAGGCTTTCAGGTGTTTCTTCCGAAAGTTCTCCGGCTTCAGGAAAACGTCCTCCGTACATACCGCATAGCCTGTCAATTATCCCTTTTATGCGGGGGATGTTGTTGTTCTGGGAAATAATAAAGGAAATAAGGCACTCCCAGCTATCCTGTCGCAAAAGCCGTATACCTCCTGCAAAACTGCACGCCTGTGACAGCGTTTCATCCTCGGAAAAGCTTTTTTTCAACTCGGAATAGTTGGTATCAAAATCAAAATAGTCCTTCCACCTGCTCAGAAAATCTGTCTCTGAAATATCATGAAAAAGAAATTCTCCTTTTTTCACCTGTGAAACAACCAGATCATCATTGAGAAATCTGCCCTGATATGTACATTCATAATCGGAAGTAATCTTTCTCCACCGAAAAGCCTGACCACAGTCAAGAGTTTCGTCCAGGTCAAGATCAGCCTCTGAAACAATAATTCCTGCATCTGTAATTTTATAATCCATAATATCTCCTCTTTATTAAGGCAGCGCCGTACCAAAAATCCAACTGAGCATCTGCCGCACGATCTTTGTACGGTGTGCCTAAATGAAAGTTTTGTGAAATACATAATTCCACTTGATTTTTCTATTAAATTATACTAAAATATTAATAAGATTACAAGTAGGAGGACTGATTTTTTTGAAAAAAATTTTTTCAGCAGCCATTTTTATAGTATCCGCAGCGATATTCTGCGGATGTGCACATAAAACCGAAAAGGCAGACAACGGCAATGCTTCGGGTGTTTCGGAAACGCAGACCGGAAACAGCCAGACTCCTGACACGGTAGAAAATATAACATCTGAAAGCGTCGTTCCTGAAAATCCTGTATCTGTGTCGGGTCAATACATAAAAGACTACGCCGGCATAATGGACAGCGAGGCAGCAGCAGCCTGTAACCAAGTGATATCCGAACTCAATTCAAGCCGCATGATAAACGCTGCCGTTGTCACTGTAAACAAGCTTGACGGCGCCGAGCCGTATGACTATGCATCACGGTGCTATAATCAGATTTTCGGAAGCGACAGCAGCCGTGGACTTCTCTTTCTTATCAACAACGATACCAACGAGGATATACTCTATAAAGCAGGCGGAATAAATATCGACCCGGAAGCTGAAAAAAACGCTTTTTATCAGGCTACACGTGATATAGTCGGAAAAGATTACAGTTCCGCCGCCATACGAATGCTAAGACTTGGTGAGGAATGCTCCTCTCATATTTTCGATCAGGCAGGTTTTTTCAATTCTCAGCAGATATCCGAACTTGAAAAGGCAGCAGCCGGGTACGGAAAAGACGTATCTGTATATACCGTAGGCAATACGGCAGAAACAAGCCGTGAAACTGCGGAATCTCTGTGCAGGCGAAGATATCCTGCAAAAGACGGCGTGATGCTCCTTATCGACGGCAACGGAAGAACCATGGCGTATTCCGAAACCGACATTCCGGCAGAATTACAAATCTCAGCGCCGGACCGCCATATTGCCGGGAGCGGAGAACTTTATACATATCTGCTCGAACTTCTGAACGGAAAGAGAGGTACATAATGAGCGAAATGGACTTTTACATGGAAACTCTGGAAAATCTTCCTGCCGTAATCAACAGCAGCGAAACAATGAAGGAGCGTGTTGCCGCTATCGTATACGATTTCATACAACTTCAGCATCTTTACGACTCCGCTATCGAAGTGGTAAAGACGTATCTCAATATAATAGACAGCGAATTCAGTGTTAAATTCCAGAGAACCCCCATTCACAACATTGACAGCAGACTTAAATCTCCGCAGTCGATAATCGGGAAACTGCAAAAGAAAGATCTGCCTATCACCACCGAATCTGCAAGGAAAAACCTTCTGGACATCGCCGGAATACGTGTCACCTGCTGCTATATAAACGATATATATGCAATCGCCGACATGCTCTGCCGCCGTGATGATTTCACCGTCATAAAACAAAAGGATTATATAAAGAATCCCAAACCAAGCGGATACCGCAGCTATCATCTCATAGTAAACGTTCCCGTTTACCTGTCGTCAAAAAAATCATGCGCTCCTGTAGAGATCCAAATAAGAACTATCGCTATGGATTTCTGGGCAAGTCTTGAGCATCAGCTTAAATACAAAACTTCTGCTGCAATAACTCCGGAGATCTCAGAGGAACTCCGTGACTGTGCGGAAAGAATAGCTGAGACTGATATACAGATGCAGGATATTTTTCTTAAAATTCATGACATTGACTGAACTTTTGTCCGATTTATCAGCTTTCGACAAAAGAATCTGTAAACGAGCATATTTTACCCATTCACAAATCGCCTTTGAAATGTTATACTAATATCAGAATAAAAAAGGAGGCTGCACAGCTATGTTCGGAATTGTAAGAAAAATAAAGCGGGAAGTCAGGGACAGAACTGTCTATATGGAGGTTTACGGGGATAACAAAGTCGCATACAGGGTAACTGCCGGATGGGTCAATCTTTACGGTGAAAACATCTGTACATACGGCGTAGAGGCCGAAGATCATGTCACGGGCGAGAAAGAAACAATTGCCGACTTTTCACGCAACGTCGAGGATGCCGTGGATTTTACAGAAATGATGATAAACGGACGCATCCGTCCCAGAAATATATACGATCAAGCTCTTAATTATCTCTGCATTTCTATTTGATAACAGATTCAGGGTGTACATTCTATGTACGCCCTTTATTTTTGTAAAAATTGCATATTATCTATTGACAATACGCAAAAGATATGATACAACATGATTGAAAGGAGAAAAAATTCACATATGTAGATGACACAAGTACGAGCTGTAGCAGACCGAATAGGAAGTTAACATTTTTATGGGCAATACTGCGCAGTTATGCACAGTATTGCCTTAGTTTATTTATCTTTTTAAGAAAGAAGGTTTACGCCATGAAAAAACTCTCCTCTGCATTTGCACTAATGTCGTCACTTTGTCTGCTGTTTACGGTGTCCTGTAATGATAAGCCACGTAAAAAAAACTCCTCTATTTCTCTTGAAAGCAACTCAGGAAATTATTCCGAACAGACAGGAAATATTACCGAACTCAATTTGCGAAACGACTACTTCACGGAATTAAAGCATAAAGAATCACAGAAACAACTCAACCTGGATGAATACGAATTAAAAAATCTTGATTCTTCTTTTAACGGCACGCTCGTTTCAGCGCTTTGCGTTAAGGATAAGCTTATTATATGCTCTTACCCGACAGACGAACAAAACTGCATTGAAACAGGAATTTTTGATCCATATAATAATACCTATGAAAAAACAGGCAGAACGCCGTTCTGTGCTGCGTATGGAAACAACACCGGCGTGCTGGCGGAAAGATATTTCTTTATGATAGACGCCGACGAAGCAGACGGCGGACTGAACGGAAAAGTCACGGTCTGTGATGTTGAAAATAACAGTTCCCGGACAATCGATAATTATAAGATCCATAATATCGTTCAATATATAACTGCCGTCAGCGAAAAAGGTATAGCTTACTGTTATTATGAAAACGAAACCCAGGACTGGGTAGTAAAATATTACGATATCGTAACAGATGAAACAAAGGAGATATTCCGGCATACCAACTTTAACGACATGCCGCTCTCTCCTGTGGCTCTTGCAAGCGACGGAAAAGATATCGTTCTTGCGGTTCAGTCTTCGGTGGAAGAATCATATAGAACGCAGTTGATATGGATAGATCCCGACAACAGCGTTAATAAAACTGAAAAAGTAAACCTTGAACGCTTTTTCGGAGAAGAAGCTTTTGAGATCACGGACTTTATAATCAACAATAATTATTACTGCTTTAAAACAAGTACTGAGATTGAGGAAGAATATTTTATTTTCAACAGATCTGACGATATACTTCATGTAACGCTTGCTGCAATTACACATCTGAATAATCTGGCAGGATCATTTGACAGCAGTTCAGATATACTATTCAGACAGAATGAACCGGTACTCGGCGACCTGATAGATATAAATTTAACTGACAGTTCATTTGTTTCGTATAGTCTCCCCTTTGAATTTACTGAACAGAATAACATCAGCTTCTTAAAGGCAAATTCAAAGGGCGATATAATTATTTTCTACGGCACAGAACCCTTCGGCTGCAAATACCAGATCATCCGGGATTATAGGTCAAATGCCGCCGGGCAGACAGATACGGCTCTCTATGCATCGCCGGAGGACAATTACAATAACTATGTCAACTCAGATTATGCGACTAAAGATAGAATTGAGGAAATGAAAAAATCCATGGAAAACACAAAAAAAGCCATGGCAGAAAATGATTTCAGATGGAAATTCGTCTATCAATATAACTATTGATCGAAAGGAAGTGAACCATACAGAAAATTCTGTATATTTGCTATGAAAAAAATTACATTGAAAAAACTGGCAGCATTCTTTCTTTCCGTTTCACTGTCTGTAATGAACAGTGCCGAAGGCTATGCTGCCGGAAAAAATGATATTCCCGACCAGAAAACAGAAGACGAAAGCTTTCAGGAAATCAGGATGATCTCCGTTGAGGGGGAGACCTCGGAATACGGCGAACGCTCGGTACGCTTTGTTGACGAAAACGGAAAAGAGATCATTCAGGAACTTGTTCCGAGAATATCTGCCGGCGGCACATTTGCTTTCTATTCTTTGAGTTCGCTGATGCCGTCAAGATATGACCTGCGTGAACAGGATCAGCTTCCTGCAGTGCGGAATCAATACGATACCGGTACCTGCTGGGCTCATGCCGCTCTTGCGTCTGCTGAAACAAATCTTATCAAAAAGAGACTTGCAGACACATCAGTTGATCTTTCCGAAGCTCATCTTGTATGGTTCGGAAACTGCTCGGCAAGCACTGATGCCGAAGATCCGCTGTACAATGAAGGCTGGAATTACGGCACGGCAGGCTATGACGATATAGGAAGCTATTCCGTCAATGCCGCCGGCGTTCTGGCACGTGGAACTGCCATCGATCCCGAACATTTTCCGGACGGTTCTTTCCGTGATTACATTTCTGCCAATATTGATAAGGACAGCGACGGATTTTTGTCCGAAAAAGAGATCTCCGACGTCTCGGATATTGATGTTGACTCTACGGGAATTGCAAGTCTTAAAGGAATAGAATATTTTACAGAGCTTGTCTCCCTTAGCTGCGGAAACAACTCCCTTATCAGCCTTGATCTCAGCGAAAATAAAAAGCTTTCCATTCTTAGCTGCGAGAGTAATCTGCGCAACCTCGGCGAACCGTCATGCGGAGCATGGGTAACTCTCGGAATCGACACGGATAAAATCACTGATCTTAACGGCGCTGAAATAAAAAACGGCATCATTATTCCCGATGATACGACGATCACATACAGCTTCGACTGCGGAAATAATTTCACAGCGCCATTCACTATTCTTGCCGATACGTCGCATTCTTATCAGATCACTCCATCGGATGACCCAGTTTATCACAATGTTATATGCAGCGTTTGCGGAGATGAATCCCCTGTTCCGCATAGTTACGGCGAATGGAAAAATACGGATGCAGATACGTTCGTACGCATATGTTCAGATTGCGAATATGAACATATTACTACATCTGAATATCATGACTTTGGCTTATGGTCGGATAACGGCGACGGCACTCATTCTCGTTCATGTACTGACTGCGGATTTACGGAAACTTCTGAACACCTTATGACTCCATGGTCGGATAACGGCGACGGTACTCATTCTCGTTCATGTACTGACTGCGGATTTACGGAAACTTCTGAACACCTTATGACGTCATGGTCGGACAATGGAGACGGCACTCATTCTTGCTATTGCGCTGACTGCGGTTTTACAGAAACTTCTGGGCACGTTATGACTCCATGGTCGGACAATGGAGACGGCACTCATTCTTGCTATTGCGCTGACTGCGGTTTTACAGAAACTTCTGGGCACAATTTTGGAGACTGGGTAACAAATATAAAAGGATTTCAGACACGTGAATGCGAACTCTGCGGCTGCATAGAAACTGAAATAATTGAATTCATCCGTGGTGATCTGAACGGCGACAATATTATTGACGCATTCGATATGGTACTTCTGAGACGGGCGTTTATCAGCAGCTTTGATAATAAGTCGGCTCTGCCGGCAGCGGACATAAACAATGACGGACAATTCAGTATTGCCGACCTTGTATCGCTCCAGCGCTACATACTGGGCTTTACAGATTGATATTACAGCTTGGATTCGCATTTTTTCAGAAAAAATTAGAAAAACTCTTGATTTTTAAAATAAAAAGTGATATAATTTATAAAAAGGGAGCTTGTGTTACAGGCTGAGAGGAAGGTAGCGAAACCTTCGACCTTGGGAATTCTCTTTCAAGAGAATTCTGAAACCTGATTTGGATAATGCCAACGTAGGGAACCTGTGAGATATTATTTAATGTATTATCATGGAACTGCTGCGGCAGTTCCATTTTTTGTATTGGAGGTGTTTTTGTGGTCAAGGTAAACGGAGAAATCATTGACGCATCCGGTAAAAGTATCGCCGCACTGCTTGAGGATATGAACTTCTCTGACGGACGTGTTGCGGTTGAGTTGAACGAAACGATCGTTCCGAGGAACACATATCATGAAAAGATCATCAAAGACGGCGATTCGGTCGAAATCGTCAGATTTGTAGGAGGCGGCTGATGAACATCAATATTCCTGCAAAAGAAGAAATGTATCGTGCTCTTGAAGCCCGACACGGCATTGATTTTCAGAAAAAAATGTCGAAGTCATCGGCGGCAGTATGCGGACTCGGCGGACTTGGCTCAAACATTGCAATAGCACTTGCAAGGTCAGGCATAGGCAGACTTCATGTTATTGACTTCGATAAAGTCGATATCTCAAATCTCAATCGTCAGCAGTACTTCACCGACCAACTCGGCGAGTTCAAAACAAAAGCTCTTGCCGACACACTGACGAGGATCGCACCGTACTGCGAAGTCGTCCCCCACTGTATAAAGCTTACGGAAGAGAATATCCCTGATCTTCTGAAAGATGACGACGTTATCTGCGAGGCCTTCGATCTGGCGGAGCAAAAAGCCATGCTTGTCAACTGTATTCTTGAAAAACTTCCAGACAAGTATCTTATCGCAGCTTCCGGAATGGCAGGAACAGGTTCGCCAAATCTAATAAAGACGAGACAGATCGCCAAACATTTTTTTATTTGCGGCGATGAAGAAAACGGCATAGAAGAAGCCGGAAGTCTTATTTCAGCAAGAGTTATGATATGTGCCGCACATGAAGCCCTGACAGCCGTCAGGATCATAACAGAGGGAAATATCTGATAGGAGAATTAAAAATGAACAAAAATGACGACAAGCTTATTTTAGGCGGAAAGGAATTCAACTCTCGCTTTATCCTTGGTTCCGGAAAGTACTCGATGAAACTTATCGAGGCTGCCGTTAAATATGCAGGAGCAGAAATCATCACTCTTGCTGTACGGCGCACGAATTCAAAAGAAAATGAAAATATTCTGGATTATATTCCGGAGGGTGTTACTCTTCTCCCGAATACCTCCGGAGCACGAAATGCAGAAGAAGCCGTTCGCATTGCACGCCTTGCAAGAGAACTCGGCTGCGGAAACTTTATAAAGATCGAAATAATGAGAGATTCAAAATATCTGCTCCCCGATAATCAGGAAACGATTAGGGCAACGGAAATTCTTGCCGGAGAGGGATTTACAGTAATGCCGTATATGTATCCCGATCTCAACACAGCCCGTGACCTCGCAAGCGCCGGAGCAGCTTCCGTAATGCCTCTCGCCTCCCCTATCGGCTCAAATAAAGGTCTTTCAACAAAGGATTTTATCCAGATACTCATTGATGAAATAGACCTGCCGATCATCGTAGACGCAGGCATCGGACGTCCCTCGCAGGCGTGCGAAGCAATGGAAATGGGAGCGGCAGCCGTCATGTCCAACACCGCCCTCGCTACAGCAGGCGATCTTCCGGCAATGGCGGAAGCGTTCCGACAGGCTGTTGAAGCGGGAAGAAAAGCATATCTTGCAGGACTTGGACGAGTTCTCACAAGAGGAGCTTCACCGTCGGATTCGCTTACGGGTTTTCTGCGTGATTAAGGAACAGCATATGAAAACAGCATTAACGATAGCCGGAAGCGATTCATCCGGCGGAGCAGGAATTCAGGCGGATATTAAAACTATGACGCTTAACGGAGTTTTTGCACAGAGCGCAATAACTGCTCTTACAGCACAGAATACAATGGGAGTAAGAGCAATAAACGAAGTTTCACCGGAATTTCTCGGACAACAGATAGACGCAGTATTTGAGGATATACGTCCGGATGCGGTCAAAATCGGAATGGTTTCCTCTCCGGATCTTATCATGGTAATTGCAGAAAAGCTTGAATTTTATCATGCCGAAAATATCGTGATCGATCCGGTCGCCGCTGCAACAAGCGGTTCCGATCTGAGCAGCACAGAAGCCTATGAAGCGCTGAAAGAAAAACTGCTCCCGGCTGCGGTGCTGGTAACGCCCAATATTCCGGAGGCGGAACAGCTTTCGGGCATAAAAATTTCAGAAAGCGGCGATATGATATCCGCCGGAGAAATAATAAGCCGGAAATACGGCTGCTGCGTGCTCTGCAAAGGCGGTCACAGCATAAACGATGCAAATGATCTGCTTTATAATACCAACGGATCGTACAAATGGTTCATGGGAAAACGCATTAACAATCCGAATACTCACGGTACGGGCTGTACCCTTTCAAGCGCAGTTGCTGCAAATCTTGCAAAAGGATATTCACTGGAGGATTCGATAAGCAAAGCCAAGGATTACTTATCCGGAGCGCTTGCGTACGGACTTGATCTCGGCAGAGGAAACGGTCCGCTTAATCATGCGTTCGACCTGAAAAGCGATTATAAAGACTAATAATTATCAGGGAACTGCCCTAATTGAAAGGAATTATAAAATATGAAGAACTACAACACACAGATGGAAGCTGCAAAAAAGGGGATAATCACCCCTGAAATGAAAATAGTTGCAGAAAAGGAGTACATCTCCGAAGAAGAACTTTGCAGCCTTGTGGCAAAAGGAGAAGTCTGCATTCCCTGCAATATCAATCATAAGTCTATTTCTCCGGAGGGAATAGGCAGCCGCATGAAAACTAAAATAAACGTAAATCTCGGAATTTCCGGCGACTGCAAGAATTACGATATTGAAATGCAGAAAGTTGAAACTGCTCTTAAATTCGGAGCAGAAGCCATTATGGATCTCAGCAATTACGGCAAGACAAACACTTTCCGTAAAAAGCTTGTCGAACAGTCCCCGGCAATGATAGGAACCGTCCCTATGTATGACGCTATCGGCTATCTGGAAAAAGATCTTCTTGAAATTACTGCCGAAGATTTTCTGAAGGTTGTGAAAGCTCATGCGGAAGAAGGCGTTGACTTCATGACTATCCATGCCGGAATAAACAGACGTGCAGTTGAAGCATTCATGCGTGACAAGCGAAAAATGAATATTGTTTCCAGAGGCGGTTCTCTTCTCTTTGCATGGATGATGATGACCGGAAACGAGAATCCTTTTTATGAGCATTACGACGAAGTTCTTGAAATTCTTCGTGAATACGACGTGACGATCAGTCTTGGAGACGCTCTCCGTCCGGGATGTATCGACGATTCAACAGACGCAGGACAGATATCCGAGCTTATCGAGCTTAGCGCTCTTACCGAAAGAGCATGGGCAAAAGATGTTCAGGTTATGGTCGAGGGTCCGGGTCACATGGCAATGAATGAAATTGCAGCCAATATGAAGCTCCAGAAACGCATCTGCCATAACGCCCCTTTCTACGTTCTCGGACCTCTCGTTACAGATATCGCTCCGGGATACGATCATATCACATCGGCTATCGGCGGAGCTATTGCCGCTGCCAGCGGTGCAGATTTCCTTTGCTATGTAACGCCGGCTGAACACCTCAGACTTCCGGATCTTGACGACGTAAAGGAAGGTATCATTGCAAGCAGAATAGCAGCTCACGCAGCTGATATCGCCAAGGGAATACCGCACGCAGCAGACGCAGACAACGCTATGGCAGAAGCCCGTCATGCGGTAGACTGGGAGAAAATGTTTGATATCGCTATTGACGGCGAAAAAGCAAGAAAATACTTTGAGAGCACGCCTCCGTCCGACAGACACACCTGCTCAATGTGCGGAAAAATGTGCGCTGTAAGAACAACAAATATGATCCTCAACGGAGAAAAAGTTGAATTCTGTACAGAAAAATAATCTTTCAAAGGAAGAATGACAAATGGAAAATAAATACTTTGTTGATTCGGACAAGCTTTCGGAAGCGGCTCTGAAAAAAAAACACGCACTTGAAAACGATCCCGGCTCACGCACCGATCACATGGAATACATGAACGGAATGGAGAAGATAAGTTCTGATATATGCTCCAGAGTAATCTCGGAAATGGAAAGCTACGATTATAACAGCTATACTGCGGCGGACGTCCGTACCGCACTGTCTCATGACAACTGTACTGTGGAAGATCTGAAAGCAATGCTTTCACCTGCTGCCGAACCTTTTCTGGAAAAAATGGCTGAACGTGCAAGACTTGAAACGCAAAAGCATTTCGGCAATACCGTTTATCTGTTCACACCGCTGTATATTGCGAATCACTGTGAAAATTACTGCGTATACTGCGGCTTTAACTGCTATAACGATATCAGGAGAATGAAGCTTGATACGTCTCAGATAGAGCATGAAATGAAGATAATTGCCGACAGCGGCATGGAAGAAATTCTCATCCTGACAGGTGAAAGCAGGATACAGAGCAGCGTTGAATATATCGGTGACGCCTGCCGTCTTGCAAGAAAGTACTTCAAAATGGTCGGAGTTGAGATCTATCCTGTCAATACTGATGAATATCGTTATCTTCACGAATGCGGCGTGGACTACGTTACCGTCTTTCAGGAGACCTACGACAGCGACCGTTACGAACAGCTTCATCTCTTGGGACATAAAAGAGTCTGGCCGTACCGCTTTGACGCTCAGGAAAGAGCGCTGATGGCTGGAATGAGGGGCGTTGCAGGTTCGGCTCTACTTGGACTTTCAGATTTCAGAAGGGACGCTCTTGCAAGTGCGCTGCATATGTATTATCTCCAGAGAAAATATCCGCACGCAGAAATTTCACTCTCCTGTCCAAGACTTCGTCCCATAGTAAACAACGGCGCAATAAATCCCCTTGACGTTCATGAAAAACAGCTTTGCCAGATCCTCTGCGCATACAGGATATTCATGCCGTTCTGCGGCATTACGGTATCTTCAAGAGAAAGCGAGACATTCCGCAATGGAATAGTAAAAATTGCCGCAACGAAAGTTTCCGCCGGAGTTTCTACCGGTATCGGAGACCACGAAAGCAAGTATACCGGAAAGGAGAACGTCAGTGAGGGCGGCGACGAACAGTTTGAGATCAACGACAGCAGAAGTTTCAGGAAAATGTACAGCGATATGTCCGGCGAAGGACTTCAGCCTGTGCTGAACGATTATCTTTATGTTTAAGATCGTCTGCGTTACCGACAGAAAAAGCTGCCGTGAAGATTTTTTTGCAAGACTTGACAATATAGTGGCAGCAAAGCCGGACAGGATAATTCTTCGTGAAAAAGAACTCACCGAAACAGACTACGCCGCATTTGCCGAAAGATCGATCAATATCTGCCGTGAATATGATATACCATGCAGTATACATACCTACCCCGATATAGCGGAGAAGCTCAACGCCGGAGATATTCATCTTCCAATAACGGTTTTGAGAAGTTTTTCTGATAATATAACAGACAGATTCCGGACGGTCGGCGTATCGGTGCATTCTGCGGAAGAAGCCGCCGAAGCTGAAAATCTCGGAGCAAACTACGTTACAGCCGGTCATATTTTTGAAACCGGCTGCAAAAAAGGACTTCCGCCCCGTGGACTTAATTTTCTTGAAAACGTCTGTAAAAACGTCGATATCCCGGTTTACGCCATCGGAGGGATAAATCCGGAAAATGTATCCCATATCAGAAATACCGGAACTGCCGGTGCCTGTATAATGAACGGATTCATGACCTGTAACGATCCGGTGCAATTTATCCGCTCATTAAGAGAATCATTATAAAAAATGGACGAACCATGATACAGGTTCGTCCATTTCTTTCAATCATATATTTTCGTTTTTCAAGGCGTCAATTGGATTATCCTTTTTGATTTTGCTCATGGAGTACATCATAGTTGCAAAAACAACAAGAAGTACGCTTGAAACTGCTATCAGTATTGCTTTCCATGGAAGCCGGAAGTCCATAACAAATCCCTCTGAAACGGCACGATATATGCAGAATGTTACGGCAATCGAAACAGGGAGTCCATACATCAACGACTTTATACCGTAAAGTATGCATTCAAAATTCATCATGCGGTTAAATCCGCTGCCGGTCATTCCTATGGATTTAAGCATGGCAAATTCACGCCGTCTGAGACTGATATTAGTTGATATAGTATTGAAAACGTTCGCAGCGGCAATCAGCGAAATAAGAACTATGAATCCATAGGCAAATACCTGAACTATAGTCACTAGATTTCTGTCGGATTCAGCCATTTCAGCAAAATCCGTAATATCTCCTGCAGGAAGCAGTTTTTTATCAATAAGTTCCTTAAGAGATGCGAAGCAGTCCGCATGATTTTCAGCCTGTATCTTATAGCTCAAATATGAATCATCGACAACGTTGTCAGGAATGACAGATTCCATTACGCTATAGGGATAGATCATGATAATATTGCCCCTATACGAAAGGAAAAACGGAATTTCATGAATGGTTTTTCCGGATCTCAGATCAGTCCCGATATAAGTTTCTTCAGGTGTCAGCCAAATCACATCCTCAGGGTCGTCGTAACTGCGGTAAACAACATATTCATTATCCTCTTCGTCATAATCAAACATTTCAAAATAGTAACCGTCTATTTTTTTCATCATACTGCATTCAGCTTCAAATTTATCTGACGACAGACCATTGTAAATAACCCTCTTTTCATTTTCATAATCAAATGCAGACATACGATCGACTGTTATTGCCTGCGGAACGTCAGGATTTATATAACTGTTTTTATCGAGTTTATATTCGTCAAGCAGTCTCAGAAATTCCTCATCGTTCACAAAACAGACATCTATCATCATTTCGTGTTTATTTGTATCATCCGGCGGAATCATGGTCTTCATTTTGTCTGAAAGATACTTTCCGTCAGTATGAACCGTATATTGAAAAACACGAGAATATACAGCTTTATCTACATTTTCCTCGCTGAGCACCGTTCTGAGTATCTCATCCCTGCTAAATCCGGACAAATCTTCTTTATCCGGAAAATAGGACAGGTCATATCCATAAGTTCTGAACGTATCATCAGCCATTTCAACAAGATAATCTGTAAATGCAGCAGACGGAATGAATAACACTACGCTCATAAAAAGACTTACTACTGTAGCACGGTATTTTCTTTTGCTGCGCTTGTAGTACTTATGCGCAAGCATACCGGGAAGCCCGAAAAGCTTTTCAATAATCTTCGGAGTTTTAACAGCCTTTTTCTCCGACTTTATATCATTTGTCTGTCTGATAGCCTCAACTGCAGAAATCCTTGTTGCCCGCTTTGACGGTATCCATGCAGAAATAAAGACCGTTATAAGAGCTACTGCACAAGCAATAACTACAGCCGGCAATGAAACGCAGAGTTTCATTTTAACGTCAGAGCTGCCCGCCAAGGAAGAAAACTTATCGCTTATAAGCGTCAAAGTTATACCGATTCCGGCGATTCCGACCAGTATACCCAGTGGAATTCCGATGAGACTTACTGTTCCGGCTTCAAAGAAAACGCTGCGGCGAAGCTGTTTGCGAGTTGCTCCGACGGAAGACAACAAACCGAACTGTTTTGTTCTTTCCGATACGGAGATAGAAAAGGCATTATAAATAAGGGAAACCGAGCCGAACATTATAAGCACGATAATAATTGCCGCAATACTGTAAAGGGCGTTTGTAAATCCGTTGTATTTTGCTGCTCCGTAGCATATAAGCAGTTCGTTGTTAGTATCAGCTTCAAGACCATTTTTTTCAATGAATTTAAATATATCCTTCGGCTTTTTCATACTAAAATAAACGTCATACCGGAGAGCTCCTGCATTGTCGTCAGCCAGAGCCGTTATCGCCGTATATCCCGGAGCAAACCAGTCCTCGAATCCGGGACGCCTGAATATTCCCACAACAGTAAAGGTTCTTGTCTCGTTTACGGTAAACTGCTCGTTTTCTTCTATCGGGCTTCCCTCGTCGCCATAAACATAATAAGGATTGCTCTGTCCAAGAATACATCCGTCTCTTGAGCGCTGACCGATATCCAGTTTGACAGTGTCACCGACAGACCAGGCAAGTCCGGCGTTATTTTCGAGATGATCCGGGAGCATTATCTCATTTTCATTTTCCGGAAATCTTCCGGATTTCATATGCACAGACATCGTATCTGCAAAGTTTTTGTCTGCTCCGAGAATATACAAAAACGGTTTGTCGTCATTATCGCCTTCGATTTCAGCATATCCCACCTGCTGGGCAAAAACCGTTTCTGAAACTTCACTGGAATCTTTGATAAGACTGTAGGAATCATAATCGGCATTCATAACATTTCCCTGCCAACTGCCGGAATCGTATATGATGGATCTTTTCATATAATCAAGAAAGCTTGAAACCGATGTTGAAACCGCACATATAAGAGCGGCAGAAAGAACAATTCCTATTATTGTGACCACAGTCCGTGTTCTGTTTCTTTTAAGGGACTGCAAAGTGACTTTATGAAAAATATTCATCTGCGTATCACCTCGTCATTTTTGATCTTTCCGTCCTCAACCGTAAGTATCCTGTCTGCCTGAAGTGCGATATTCTCATCATGGGTAATAATAATAAGCGTCTGATTATATCTTTCATTGGAATATTTAAGCAGTTCCATTATCTCCTGACTGTTCTTGCTGTCAAGATTACCCGTAGGTTCGTCGGCAAGAACTACGGCAGGAGAATTCATAAGCGCTCTTCCGATAGAAACACGCTGCTGCTGTCCTCCTGAAAGCTGATTCGGAAGATGGTTTTCACGTCCTTTCAGTTTAAGCGTCATAATAAGCTCGTTCAGCCTCTCCGTATTCACTTTCTGGCTGTCCATAAGCACCGGAAGGGTAATGTTTTCCGTAACATTCAAAACCGGTATCAAGTTGTAGAACTGATAGATAAGCCCTACCTGACGGCGTCTGAATACTGCAAGCTGATCTTCATTCTGGGAGTAAACATCACAGCCATCCATAAAAACCTTTCCGCTGGTCGGCTTGTCAACGCCTCCGAGGATATGAAGCAGGGTAGATTTGCCTGAACCGGACGGTCCGATTATAGCGACAAACTCTCCTTTGCTGACTGAAAACGAAACATTATCGAGCGCATGAACGATATTTTCGCCTTTACCGTAAGTTTTGCACAAGTTTTCAACTTTTAAAATTTCCATAACCGTTCTCCTTTTCATACTGCTTCCCAATATTTTTTGGTTCAGTATCAGATTATGTTTCAATTATATCACGCCTGAGTGACATTGAAGTGACTTTAATATTACAAAAACGTCACCTTGGAGAACCGGAATATTTGTCCGCTGTTGTTTGAAAGATCAGATTATCTCTTTATAAAATCTTATAATAAACTTAGCCCCTCCCGACTGACGGTTCTCCGCCTTGACAGTACCGTTCTGATTTGTGATTATCATTCTTGCAAGATTCAGACCAATGCCGAAACTGCTTTCATCTGAATTGCCGCCTTTGTAAAAACGTTCAAAAATATGCGGAAGATCATCCTCCGCAATACCGCTTCCGTTATCGCAGATGCATATTTCTGAAAAAAGAGGATTTTCCTCGGCAGTGATCGAGATAGTTCCCCCGGCTGGGGTATGCTCCGTACAGTTTTTGACAATATTGCCGATTGCTTCACAGTTCCACGCAATATCGCCCAAAACGTTTCCGGACGCTTTTATATCCAGCGTCTGTTCACGCAGCTCCAGCGAAACAAGCAGAGGAGCACAGGATCTTTCAATAAGCTCCGTAAGACTGATTTTTTCCCGGTTGAATGTAATCGTTCCGGCGTCAAGCTTTGAAATTTTCAGAAGCGAATTTATCAGCCAATCTATCCGTGAGAGAAGCTGCCGGAGTTCAAAACAGAGCCGGCAGCGGCGATCGTCGTCAAGTCCGGGCTTTGAAAGAAGCTGAACGATAATATTTATTGAAGTAAGCGGCGTTCGTATCTGATGTGAGATATCGGCTATGGAATCGGCAAGATAGATCTTGTCATTCATCAGTCTCTGCCGCTGTTCACGCAGACAGACGATCATTTTGTATATTTCGCATTCAAGAACAGCCAGCTCGCCCTCATCGTACGAGCTGCGCATGATATGATCGTTTCCGTGAAGAATGCTGTCTATATCAGAGGCAAGACTGCTTATCCTGCGGTATCTTTTCCATGTTATAAAAGTGTGAATGACAATAAACGCCAGACAAAGCGCAGAAATAAAGATCACTGAGCCGATATTCGTATAAAAACAATATATCACAGCTGCGGCAGAAACTGCTGCAAGGAACAGAATTCCTTTTAAAACTTCACTATTACGCAGTAATTTCATTATAGATCCACCTTGTAGCCCATTCCACGAACCGTTTTTATGATAAGCGGATTCTGCGGATCAGTCTCTATCTTATCTCTCAGCCTTTTTATATAAACGGTCAGCGTATTGTCGTTTACAAACTCTCCGGCGATATCCCATATTGATTCAAGCAGCTGATTCCTTGAAAGAACAGCGCCACGATTATTAATAAACGTAAGCAGAAGTCTGTATTCAAGAGCCGAGAGATAGAGATCCTTTCCATTCCTCACTGCCGTTCCTTTTATTGTATCAACAGTAATATCGCCAAGCTGTATCACTGCTCCTATGCTTCCTGTAAGTCTCAATATGTTTTTTATTCTTGAAATAAGCTCACGTGGACGGAACGGTTTTGGTATATAGTCGTCAGCTCCAAGATCAAAACCTGTAACGGTACTGTATTCATCGCCGGAGGCAGTAAGAAAAATAACCGGGATATTATAAACGCTTTTTATAGCCGAACAAACTGCAAAACCGTTTCCGTCTGCCAGACAAATATCAAGCAGCACAAGGTCAGGCTGATCCTGTTCAACAGAGGCTATAGCGTCACGCTGTCCGACAGCTGTTCTAACGCTGAATCCCTCGGACATAAGTAATTCGCTCAGATTTGAAATAATGCTCTTATCGTCTTCTACCAAAAGTATTTTTGTCATATTGATAGTTCCTTTCATTGAATGCTTGTTTTCAATAAATATTATAGTCCTTATTTTCTGAAATGTCAATGTATAACAAACATCTCTTCATGGCAGCAGCATTTACTTTTATTCACATCTATAAGGGGGGACTCCGTCCCCCCTCCCCCTGCCAAAGGGAAGTACATTCCCTTTGGAAACCCATTATTAATTCTTAAAAATCAACCACAAGGGGGATTTTTAAGAATTAGAGTAAGTGCCAAACAGAAAAATATTTCCTTTAACAAGAAGTCAGGGATACAAAAAAACTCCCTGATATACGTAAAAAAGTAAATTCTGATGACATGAAAAGCCCCGTGATATCGTAACATATCACAGGGCATAAATTTGACTTACAAAGCCATCAGGCGTGCTTTGTTCGGTGTTACCTTATCTTTCAGCAACTTCGCTGAGATCAAGAAACGCATTTTTAGCCATATATGATTCGTCGTCAGTTGCGTGCGCCGCTCATTTCACGCAAATTGCAGTAAACTGAATACTCTCTGTGTTTTGCAGCTCTTTCCGCTTCTTCTATTTGAAGAAGTCCTCCCTCAGTATCGATCATCATAGTCGGATGGATATTATATTCGTCACGCATATCTGAATTGTTTGTAAGCGTCATATCCACAACAAGTATCTTTGAACCGACTATCTCGCTGTCAACTACTTCTTTTGTATAATTTCCGTCATTCTGTTTGACATTTTTGTACCACTCTGTATAGCAGTCAATCACATTTCCGTTTTCGTCAGTAAATTGACTGTAATCTGCATCCAGACCGATTGCGTCTGTAACAATACCGTCCAGGCTTCTGGTAATATATGCATCGGTTGTCGTAATGTCCATTACAGTCGTATGATCCTGCCAGAAATCAAAAGTATCGGTATATGTTTCTCCTAACTTAATAAGATTCAGATTTTCAGCCGGTATTCCCTCCGGTATTTCAGGTACAAATCCTGTATCACCTGCCGGCTGCTCATCCTGAACAGGTTCTTCGTATACCTTTGAATTATCCTCAGACGCCGGAACAAGCGAAATGTTCTCAATGATCTTTTTCAGCGCCTCATCGTCAAAACCGTCTGTAACGTAGAGGAAAACAGCATACTGACTGCCCTCAAATGTGATCCAGACATTGCGCCCGAAGTTTCCCTGTTCAATCGTTCTGAAATCACATGAATAAAAAATCTTCACGTTTCCGCCTTCAATAGCGTATTCATCTTTGGAAGCAGTCGGGAAACCTGTCCTCGGAAGAAGCTCCTGATCCGGCGTATACCTGTAAATATCAGGCGTGATGCACGACGTATGATCGGAGCTATGGAGCTTCCAACCGTCAGATGTCACGTTATCTGGAAGCCATCCGAATTCATACGTCATGGGGTTTTCACTGAACTCCGGAACGTTAGCTGCAGGTTCAGTAACTTCTTCAGGATTTTTTGTAGCTTCAACGACAACTGCATTTTCGTCTGTTCCGGGAACTGTTTCTTTCGGAACAAGCTTATTTTTAATAACCACTCCTGTAGGAACGGCAACTACAGCCAGTACGGCAGCAGCTACAGCGCCCACAAAAACACGCTCCAGCTTGTTATTTGTTTTTTCATAATGATACCTCTCTGTATATTATCCTTCTTCTGCTTGTACTGCGGAGAGAAGCTGTGACGTTCATCTGCGTAAAAAGCCTCTTCCACTATCTTATCAAATTCTTTTTTACCTGGTAATTTAGATCTTTCCATCAGACGGTTCCCCTTTCATGCCGATAAGACGTTTTCGTATTCTTTCAAAACGCTTTCTGGCGGCAGTCTCAGTAAGAGACAGATTTTTTGCAACCTCTTTCAACGATAATTCTTCACGGCATCTTAATAAAACAATGTTGCGGTCAGTCACGCTGATCCTTTCCAGCATATTATCGAGTTCCCGGCTGCTTTCAGCGTTTATAACGATTCTTTCCACCCCTGGGGAACTATCCGGAATCTGCATAGTTTCATCGTCTATAGGGATTTCCCTGACGAAAAACGACCTGTTTTTCCGGTAAATATTAATAGACGTGCTTTTTATCACTCTCACGATATAGTTTTTGGTCTTATCGCTTTTAACAACACCTATTCTGTTCAGCCGTTCGATAATACGTATAAAAGAATCCGAGACTGCGTCTTCTGCAAGCTCATTATTGTGCAGAACCGCATAAGCTATTCTGAACATCAGCTGCTCGTAGATTTCGTAGAGCTGCTTTAGCTTTTCTGTTTCCTTACCGGTCATGTTATCACCTCTTCCTTGAGACGTCTCACTTAATATAACAGCTTTTTTAAGAAGGATGTGACACAAATTTGTTATCTATAACAAACATAGTATAATTATTCCGGCAGTCCGGAAAAATCGAAATCAGGAACATAATCGGCAGATGCCGAAGCTTTTTCCTGGATAAATCCTTCAAGACCAAGATCCTGTGCATGACGGACAACGGAATTATACTCCATTTTTGTTATACGGCGGCGCAGCTCAGGACAGTTATCTGGAATATCGTCAAACGGAGTATACTGGCTCATAAGGCTTAGCAGCGCAGTTTCCGGAGTGGTGTTTTCAGCGATCCAATCCAGTATCTTCATTGAATCATGACGGTGAGACGGCAGAACAAGGTGACGTATGACCGTTCCCCTGATAAGCCCTCCCTGATCGTTATAAACAAGCTTTCCTGCCTGATTTATCATACACAGTACAGCTGACGAGGAATATTCAAAATAGTCGGGAGCATTGCTGTACTTTGCTGAAATATCGGAGGAAAAATACTTTATATCCGGCATATAAACGTCAATATATCCGTCCAGAATCCTTATTGTTTCCGGAAGCTCGTAGCCGCCGCTGTTCCAGATAACAGGGATCCCAAGACGATGCTTTACCATATCGAGAGCAGAAATTATCTGCGTCACAAAATGTGTCGGCGTAACTAGCTCTATGCTGTCTGCTCCCTGTTCCCGAAGTCGAAGAAATATCTCGCTTAGCTGCCGGACGGTGATCGCTTTTCCTTTGATCTCATTGCTTATAGGAGCATTCTGACAAAAACAGCAATGGAGGCTGCATCCTGAAAAAAACACTGTTCCGGCGCCGTTCCTATACGATATACAGGGTTCTTCCCATTGATGCAGACACGCCTTTGCCCCAAGAATTTCTGCTCCGGCGCCGCAGTATCCAATGCTTTCATAGCGATTTATGCCGCATTGTCTCGGACATAAACGGCATTCTTTCAAAAGTTTTTCCATTCTTTCCCTCCGCTTATTTTCAGATTGCCTGAATGATATTATATCATGTAACGCCTATAAAGTCAATTATATTACGTTTCTGATTTCCATGGACAGATTTCGATTTTTCTTGACATTACTGAAAAAAACGGGTATAATAAATTTATGATAAAGCATGGAGGGATAATATGATAAAAAAAATTATTACAGGACTTACCGTCATGATAGGTACTGCGGCGATTCTATTTGCCGGTGCTCTGACGGTAAACGCCATTACTGTTGAAGATGTATGGAATGAAGCGCTTGCTTACGGGTATCCGGAAGAAATGGTTCGGGATTACTACAACCTTGCTCGTGCAGAATATACTGACGAAAGTGACTGGAACGAAGAAAATCTCCAGAAAGCTATTGACGAGATACACAAACATGGGCAATACCTTACAACCGGACCGCAGGTGACTCAGACCACTGTTACCACGACCACAGCTGTCCCGGCCCCTGATCCGGAAGTTCCCGGTACTTCTGCGCCTGCAAATACAGATCCGCCCATAACGCTCACTATGGCGGACGGAACAACTTTTACACGTATCAGCAAAAAAGAATTCATCTCTCTTTCATACGAAGAAAAACAGGCGTACATCGCTGCTTTTCCGCCAGCTCAGCAACAGTTTATTATTGACAATCTTTCGCCTGAGGAGCGGAGAAGTCTGCTCAAACAGCTCCCTATGGACAAAAAACTTGAAACGATCGACGGAATGGCTGGGGTTATGGAGGAATTCGGAATCAATCTTACCGTACAGGACATAAACGACAACACTGTAAAATTGACTCTTCGTGATGAAAACGGCGTGCTGATCGGTCAGTCAAGCATCGGCAGCGATGTCGTGGAAAATACCGGCTACGACCGCCGCTGGGTCTACGTGGTAGCAGGTGGGCTTTTCATTATAGCTCTTGCCGGAACATTCCTTGTAACCCGAAGATACTCGCCAAAGGAACGTGCATCAAATGAAAAAAAATAAAACTAACCATGGAACTCTGTTTATCCATATTACCACGCCTTTTATCCTATTCGCTATGTGCATGGGTATTATAATGATAGCTCTCATTCCCACGTCGGACAAGCTGCAAAGATACAAAGGTCTGGTATTTATGGATGAGTTGAAGATCAACCCGGAAAATGCAGAATCCGGTTTGAAAATAAAGGATAATAAAATTAATGATGACGATAATAATTACTCCTCTGACAAAGGAGAAATCATGCGTCCGGTATTTGCAGAACATTACGCCGACCTCAGCTGTGAAGCTTTTGAAACCACTGTTCCCGTTTACTGGGGCAGCAATATCGATCTCTTTGAAATCGGAGCCTGTCAGGCGTCAAGCTCGGCAGTATTCGGCGATCCCGGAAATTCGGTCATCAGCGCTCACGTAAACACATTCTTTGCCGAGCTTGATAAACTCAAAATCGGGGACGTTATCACCGTCAGAACTAATTACGGCAAGTTCGTCTATACAGTCAGTGAGACCATATCGTTCAAGGACAGTGAAAAGAAATATGTCCGTCCCACTGACGATACACGTCTGACGCTGTATACCTGTACAAAGGATATTTTCGGCGCATCCGACCAGAGAATAGGCGTTATCTGCGATCTTACCGAAACAAAATACTATGGTGCAGAGGAGACTGAATGATATGAAAAAATTGAGTGCATATATTCCTTCTCTTTTGATTTCCATACTTCTGGTCATTCTGATGATATGCAGTGTCAGCGTTATAATCGCAGATATCAATTTCAACGCCGAAAGAACTGTTACACTCTCGGAAAAGAAAAATATCTCCGACAAGGCATCTGCTCATCTTAACAGTAAATTCAGAGAGAGTTCAGGAGCTTCGGGAATCCCGTCAGATATCTATTTAAAAAATCTGAATAAAGAATATATACAATCTGTAATAAACGAATATATAAACAGCGGCTACGATGTCCTTAAATCCGGCAAAAAAATGAACATAGAAATTCCGACGAATACAGAAATGGAAAAAGCTCTTGATGATTTTTTCAATAATATGGCTGACGAAACCGGTTACGAAAAAAACGATGATTTCTATGATAAGCTGGAAAATACAAAGAAAAATGCATATCAGATTATCGGCGAGAGCTGCGACATCTACAAGTTTGCTGCACTTGAAAAACATGGCGTTCTTACTTCGGCATCCAGAATATACAGAATGCGTCCGCTGCTTACCTTTGCTTCTGCCGGTGGAACAGCGCTTATGATCTTATTCCTGATCTTTATAAACCGTAAAGAAAAGAAAACAGTCCTCTACTGGTCTGGAATTTCAGCAGCTATTGCCGGAGCTATCGGCATGGTGCCAAGCATCTATCTTCTTTCCACTGATTACTTTAACGCTTTTTCTATCAAACAGCCCCAGATATTCGCTGCTTACACAAGCGCAATGTTCAAACTCACAGAGGCATTCATGGCTGCAAGCATTGCTGTCTGCGCTGCCGGAATTACCATGATAGTACTCTATGCGGTGATTGGATGTTATAAATCTGCTCCACCAAAAGTGGCTGAAAGCAATACTAAGGAAAATCCTGAAAAATAATTTAAGGCGGTCATTTCAGACCGCCTTATTTTTATCCCTCGCTTCCGGATGATATAGTCATGCCGGCATTTGCAAAAATGGAAATTTCACCGTTTACAAGACATATCTTTGCTTCATCTCCACGGTTAAGCTGAGATGTTATGATAAGATGAGCAAGTTTTGTTTCAATAAGTTCCGTTACTCTGCGTTTTATCGGACGTGCCCCGTACTTTTCAGTTCCGGCTGCCGACGCCACTGTTTTTACAACCTCCGGTGTATACGTCAGGCTGATACCTATGCTTTCAGCTCTTTCACGGAGGTCTTCAAGAGCAATACGGCTTATCTCGCCTATATTATCACTTGAAAGAGGGCTGAATACAATTATCTCGTCTATTCTGTTGATAAACTCAGGTGTAAAATGCTCCCGGACGCAGCGTTGTACGATATCTTCATCCGCTTTCCTGCTGTCGCCGGCAAATCCAAGGGCTGAGTTTCCAGACTGCTTTCCGGCGCCTATATTTGTAGTCATAATTATAATGCAGCTGCGAAAACTTACACGCCGCATAGTTGAATCCGTCAGCATTCCGTCATCAAGTATCTGCAGGAGTATGTTCAGAACCTCCATATCTGCCTTTTCAATCTCATCAAAAAGTATCAGCGAATATGGATTTCTGCGTACACGTTCGCAAAGATTTCCGCTGCTGTCCTCATATCCCGCATATCCGGGAGGCGCACCAATAAGCTTGGATACCGAATGCTTCTCCATATATTCGGACATATCAATACGTATGAGACTTGTTTCCGACCCGAACAGGCACTCTGACAGAGCACGTGCAAGTTCAGTCTTGCCAACACCGGTAGGACCTGCAAACAAAAACGAAGCCATGGGGCGTCTTTCGTCACGAAGTCCGGATTTTGCACGGCACACGGCGTCTGTGACTTTACTGACAGCGTATTGATGACCGATAACACGCTGGGACAACTGAGTTTCAAGCAATGAAAGCTGCTTTTCCTCTTCAACGCTGATTTTATTCAGAGGAATTCCGGTACGAAGGTTTATTACAGAAATAAGATCTTCCTCTGTTACCTGCGGTTTTCCGCTGCCACGAATAACCTTTCTAAGAGCGCTCAGCCGAATTTCCTTATCTGTTGACGTAATAAAATCAGAATCCTCTGTAATGATACCGGAATTGCAACGGATCTTAGCGCAAGCACAGGCTTCATCCAGCAAATCTATAGCCTTATCAGGGAGACATCTGTCAGTAACATATCTGACTGAAAGATCAACAGCCATTTCTGCTATCTCAGTTCCTATCTCAACCTGGTGAAAAGATTCATAATTGCTTTTAAGACCGTTAATGATCCGGATGCAGCTTTTTTTGTCAGGCTCGTTTACATGAACAGGCTGGAATCGACGCTCCAGGGCAGAATCTTTCTCAATTGTCTTTTTATACTCGTCAAAAGTAGTCGCCCCGATTACCTGAAGTTCACCACGTGCCAGACGTGGCTTCATAATATTTGCGGCGTCTATCGCTCCCTCGGCGGCTCCGGCGCCGACAATAGTATGAATCTCATCAATAAACAAAATAATATTGCCGGCATTTACTGCCTCCTCAATGCACGCCTTAATGCGTTCCTCAAAATCACCACGGTATTTTGCTCCCGAAAGCAGAGCGGTCAAGTCAAGAGAAAAAATAAACCTGTTTTTCAGTGAATCTGGAACAAGATTACGGACAAACAGCTCTGCTACCCCCTCTACTATAGCAGTTTTTCCGACTCCTGCCTCGCCGATAAGACATGGATTATTTTTAGTACGGCGTGCCAGCACCTGCATAACACGTTCAATTTCCCGGCTTCGTCCAATAAGCGGATCATTCTTTTTAACGGCTGACATATCGGTTATATTCCTGCCATATCTGAACAGATTAGGCAGATGCGACGCTTTGGGTTTAAGAGATTCATAAAGCTCTCCTATGACTTCCGGTGAATCTATCATATTAAGTCCCTGACAAATTCCGGTCTGATCTCCGCCTATTTTCCTGATAACCGTACAGGCGCTACATGATGATTCTTTCATAATTGCTGCAAGTATATGCTCTGGCGCCGCCTGTTTTTTCTTATCCCTGAGTGCAATAGAACAGGCGGTTTCCAGTATCTTCCTTGAAGCGGTGGTAAAATAACGCTGATTAAGTATTGAAGGCGCCCCCTGCCCCACAAGGTCAATGATAGCCCGTCGGATATCTTCATATGCAGCTCCGTTTTCTGTCAATATATCCGACGCCTTTGACGAGCCGTCCCTTGACATAGCCAGCAGAATATGCTCGCTGCCTATATAGGTATGCCCCAGATCTGACGCTTGCCGTACTGCTTCTTCAATGATCTTTACCGACTTCCTGTTGAATTTGTCTGTGTTTATCATATGCTCTCTCCTTATAGTCTTTGTATATAATTATTATGCCACATCAACTGTGCGATAACAGTCGAAAAGAATGATACGGAAAATTTTTGTAACACTTTTTTCGCCATAGCATACTATGTACTATGAAGCGAAAACAAAAACGCTTCAAATACATCTTTTAAGGAGTTGTTCTTTATGTGTAATTCAAACTTTGGCTGCGGAAATAACTGGTGTCTTATCCTGGTGATCCTTCTCTTCGTGATCCTCTTCGCAAACGGCGGCTGTGGCTGCGGATGTGGCAACGACAACAACTGCGGATGCGGCAACAACAACGATTGTGGCTGCGGATGCTAATCATCTGCCCATAAAAAACAGCTCTGTACCTCGGTACAGAGCTTACATATTTTATTTAGCCAGCTGAACGGTCTTATTTCTTCTGTTTGTAAGTATCGGATCAGCATCCTGAGTTACACACTCGGCAGTGACCGTTACTCTTGCTATACTGCCGTCTGACGGCACTGCATACATAGTACGCATAAGAATCTTTTCCAGAATAGACCGCAAACCTCTTGCGCCTGTTTTCTGAGAAATCGCCTTTTTGGCAATCTCGATAAGAGCGTCATCCTGAATCTCCAGTTCTACATCGTCATACTCAAAAAGCTTCTTATACTGCTTGATAAGCGCATTTCTCGGCTCGGTGAGAATTCTTACAAGCGAATTCTCATCAAGTGCTTCAAGAACAGAAATTACTGGCAGTCTGCCGATGAATTCCGGAACCATTCCGAACTTTACAAGATCCTTTGGGATCACTTTCTTGAAGATATTGTCCATTTCTTCCTTGTGAGATTTAAGTTCTCCGCCGAAACCGATAGGAGCTTTGCTTATTCTCCTCTGAATCTGCTTTTCAAGTCCGTCAAAAGCTCCGCCGCAGATAAACAGAATATTTTTCGTATTTATCTGAAGAAATTCCTGATTCGGATGCTTTCGTCCGCCCTGCGGAGGAACATTAGAGACTGTTCCCTCAATGATTTTAAGAAGAGACTGCTGAACGCCCTCGCCGCTTACGTCACGGGTAAGCGACGTATTTTCAGACTTTCTGGCGATCTTGTCTATCTCGTCAATATAAATGATTCCTCTCTCTGCCGCCTCAATATTAAAATCGGCAGCCTGAATAAGGCGAAGCAGAACGTTTTCCACATCTTCGCCCACATAACCTGCCTCTGTTACGGTAGTGGCATCAGCAATAGCAAACGGTACATTAAGAAATTTGGCGAGCGTCTGGGCAAGAAAGGTCTTTCCAACGCCGGTAGGTCCTAAAAGGAGAACATTGCTCTTCTGAAGTTCCACATCGTCAATATTGTTTGCTTGATCTCCGTTTTTCTGCTCCTGTGCAAGGATACGTTTATAATGGTTGTACACAGCAACTGACAGTGAAATCTTAGCAGCTTCCTGTCCGATAACATACTCGTCCAGAAAAGTTTTGATCTCCATGGGCTTAAAAAGTCGCATTTCAGACAGCGGCTGTATTTTATCCTTATTTTTTTTCTTCTGCGTTTTTTCAGGCGAAGGGCCAAAAAGCATTTCATAGCAGTAGCATATGCATTCGTCACATATATTGGATGGACCGGCTGAAAACATACTGTGAACCCTGTTTTCACCCTTGCCGCAGAAGCTGCATGATTTAAATGTTTCTGACATTAGATCTCCTATCTCTTTTCAATTACTTTATCAATAAGTCCGTATTCCATAGCTTCCTGAGCTGTCATGTAATTATCACGCTCAGTATCCGCCTGAACTTGTTCAAGAGGTTTGCCTGTATTGGCAGCAAGCATTTCATTCATTTTCTGACGAGTTCTTACAAGATGATCGGAATGAATTTTAATATCGGTGCACTGACCGGACAGTCCTCCCGAAATAAGGGGCTGATGGATCATTATTTCACTGTTCGGAAGGGCAAGACGTTTACCCTTGGCTCCGGCAGCAAGGAGAAACGCTCCCATGGAAGCAGCCATACCTATACAGATAGTCGATACATCACACTTGATGTACTGCATAGTGTCATAAATAGCCATTCCAGAGGTAATGGATCCACCCGGACTGTTTATATAAAGGGATATATCCTTTTCCGTATCCTGACTTTCAAGATAAAGAAGCTGGGCTACTACAAGACTTGCGGTAGCATCATTGACCTGATCTGAAAGCATAATGATCCTGTCATTGAGGAGACGTGAAAAAATATCATAAGAACGCTCTCCACGACTCGTCTGTTCAACAACGTAAGGTACTAAACTGCTCATAATTTCACTGCCCTTTCTTAAAATACTTGTCCCACAAGATATGTGGGACAATGTTTGTATCTGTAATTATTCAGCGTCTGTCTTTTCTTCCTCAGCAGAAGTATTGTCGATAACGGCATTCTCCTTTACAAGGTCAACAGCCTTCTGAACTTTAAGATCCTCGCTGTATTCGTTTACATTAACGAAGCGCTTTACTGTTTCAACATCCATGCTGTTAGCAGCAGCAAGTTCTGCAAGACCATTGTCGATCTCTTCCTCAGAAACCTCGATGTCCTCAAGCTCAGCAATCTTTTCAAGTGCAAGACGAAGCTTAACTTCGCTCTCGGCTCTGTCTCTGTAAGTCTCTCTGAATGAGTCCATATCCATGCCTGTGTACTGGAAATAGAGCTTCAGATCCATGCCCTGCTGACGGAGCTGCTGATTGAAATTATTGATAAGAGCATCAATTCTGTGCTCATACATACAATTCGGAATAGGAGCTTCCACCTTTTCAATAAGCTTTGCCATAACAGCGTTCTCAAAGGATGCTTCTGCCTGATTTACAGCTGCCTCTTCAAGCTTTTCTCTGATGTCGTTCTTGTATTCCTCAACAGTTTCAAATTCTGTAGCGTCCTTTACGAGATCGTCGTTGATCTCAGGAAGTTCTTCGTAGCTGATAGCCTTGAGCTTTGTCTTGAAAACGGCAGCCTTTCCTGCATAGTCAGCCATCTGATAGTCTTCAGGGAAAGTTACGTTTACGTCAAACTCGTCGCCGATATTATGACCTACGATCTGATCCTCAAATCCGGGAATAAACTGACCGCTGCCAAGACGCAGAGGATGATCTTCACCCTTTCCGCCCTCGAATGCCTCGTCGCCGAAAAATCCTTCAAAGTCTATGATAACTTCGTCGTTCATTTCAGCCGCTCTGTCCTCAACAGAAACGATACGTGCATTCTTCTTTCTTATCATCTCGATCTGCTTTTCGATATCCTCGTCTGTGATCTCGCTTACCTGCTTGGGAGCTTTGATTCCCTTGTAATCAGCGATCTCGATCTCAGGCTTTGTAATGCACACGGCCTTGATCTCAACTCCCTCGGCCTTGTCAATGGAAAGAACTTCAAGACTGGGTCTGTCAACGAGAATTATGCCTGTTTCGTTAACAGCAGCATCGATCTCAGGACCTACGAGAGAGTTAATAGCTCCCTCATAAAAAGCGCCCTCGCCGAACTCCTTCTCAGCAAGCTTTCTTGAAACCTTGCCTTTACGAAAACCCTTGATCTGAATATTCTTCTTCTGACGCTGATATTCTTTCTCAACAGCAGCCTCAAATGTTTCGGGGTCGATTGAAATAACTAACTCTGTAGTATTCACATCTGTTTTGTTTGATGATTTTAAGCTCATTTATATATCCTCCATATAATTATATAACATACCTGGTATATTATACCACATTCAAAATAATTTTTCTACTAAATTTTAACAGTTCTGTATTTAGCACAAATTATATCACTTTTTCCGGAATAAATTGCAAATAATCACCAGATATCAAGTGAAAATTTATACCGTCATAAGTATTGGTCAGACATAATTCATGTGCAGAACGTCCATGTATATGACCGTAGTAGCACTCGCCTATGCCGTAACGATAAAGTATCTCAAGGATATCGTAATTAAAGTTAGATGCAAATACCGGAGGGTAGTGCATAAAAACAAGCGGTGTAAGATCTTCAGACAGCGCAGATTTTATTGACGTCTCCAGACGCTGCACCTCTCGCCGGAGAACTTTTTCATCCTGAGTTTCACCGGGCATATTCACCCAGCCTCTTGTTCCGCAAATACCATAATCGCCATACCGGTAGTGATTATTGTGCAATATTTTTATGGTTGAAAATCCCTCTGAACTGAGGAAATTTTCCATCTTATTCATCGTTGTCCACCAGTAGTCGTGATTCCCTTTCAAAATGATCTTCGTTCCCGGCAGACGATCTATAAACCTGAAATCTTCCTCCGCCTCCTGCAAAGACATTCCCCATGAAATATCTCCGGCAAGAACTATCGTATCCTCCGGCTCTACGACTTTCAGCCAATTACTCTCAATACGTTCCTGGTAGTCGTCCCAGCCGCTGAATATACTCATCGACTTTCCGGAATTGCCTTTGCACAAATGAAGATCGCCGATAACGTACAAACTCATATCAGATACCAAGCGTCCTGAGAACGTACTGCTTCTGATCCGCCTTTTCTATAACATCGTTAAAGCGCTGCGATTTATTTTTAAGATCAGCAAGTGCGGCAGGCACAGGAAGCTTTGAAAGCTCTGCAATACGATCGACCTTAGCGTACTCGTCAATGTCGGATTCGCCGCCCTCCAGCGCTTCAAGAACAGCAGCACTGAACTTATAAGGGCTTGCAGTTGATGCAATGATAGTTTTTGCTGTGTCTCCTGTAGCTTTCTTGTAATCCTTATATACTTTGACTGCAACCGCCGTATGGGTATCGCAGGTATATGAATACTTTTCATATACTGCATTTATGGCTGCCTTCGTTTCCTCGTCGTTGCAGCATCCTGCCCAGAACTCCTCGCTGAGCTTTTTCTTTACATCCTCTGTTACTTCATATCTTCCGTCCGACGCAAGCTTTCCGAACCATTCACGGATTATCTCATCATTTTTTCCGGTCATAAGGTAAAGAAGTCTTTCAAGATTACTGGAAATGAGAATGTCCATCGACGGCGAAACAGTCGCATAGAACTGACGGTTTCTGTCGTAAACGCCGGTATTGATAAAATCAGTGAGAACGTTATTTACATTTGAGGCACAGATCAACTTATTTACTGGAATTCCCATATGCTTAGCGTAATACGCAGCCAGAATATTGCCAAAATTTCCGGTCGGAACAACAATATTTATCTTATCTCCAAGTTCAATTTCTCCATCCTTGACAAGTTCGGCATAGGAAGAAATGTAGTAAACGATCTGCGGCACCAGACGTCCCCAGTTAATTGAATTAGCGCTTGAAAACATAAGACCTGCTTCTTCAAGCCGCTTTTTGACATCATCATCCGTAAAGATAGCTTTGACGCCGTTCTGACAGTCGTCAAAATTACCTTTTATCGCACACACGCCAACGTTTTCGCCCTCCTGCGTTTTCATCTGACGCTTCTGCATGGGACTTACGCCGTCCTCGGGGTAGAATACAAGAATCGAAGTTCCCTCAACATCCCTGAATCCCTCCAGAGCAGCCTTTCCCGTATCGCCGGAAGTTGCTACCAGAATAACGATCTTCTTGTCAAGATTTATCTTCTTTGCGGATGTTGTCAGAAAATACGGCAGGATCTGGAGCGCCATATCCTTGAAAGCACAGGTCGGACCGTGCCAGAGCTCAAGCATATATGTGCCGTCGAAGAGATGAGCAATTTCAGCAATGCTCTCTGTCTCAAAGTTCTTTACGGAGTAGGCATTGTCAGTACAGTAACGTATCTCAGCATCTGTAAAATCCGTAAGATACTTTGAAAAAACAAAAGCGGCTCTGTCGGCATATTTCATTTCACCCACAGCTTTTATCTCTTCAAGAGAAAGCGCTGGAATACTTTCCGGCACAAAAAGACCGCCCTCCAAGGAGATTCCCTGAGTAATTGCTTCAGCGCTGCTCACCCTAACCTTGCTGTTTCTTGTGCTGTTGTAGAACATATTATCACCTTTCAGAATATAAAATTATAGCCTGTCGTGTCGAAGGCATTTTCAATATAATCAATCCGGAGAACTTTTTCTCCACTCGCAATAACCTGAGCGGTATCAAATCGTGGCTGAAGCTCACTTGAATGCCTTATACAATATTCAGCCGCCGCCCGGATTATCAGTTCTTTTTTTCGTTTTGTCACCGCTTCAAATCCCGTTACCATACTGTCAGGCCTGCGTGTCTTAACTTCCACAAATACAATATAAAATTCATTTTCGGCAACAATGTCGATTTCTCCGCCTCTGATGCGGAAATTGCGTTCGGCGATCCTGTAGCCGTTATCCTTCAAATATGCGCATACCCTTTCCTCGCCGAGTTTTCCCGTTTCACTTGCTTTCATCAGTAAGCTTTTTCAGGAACGAGCGGCGGTGAATATCGGATATACCGTACTTTTCAAGCATTTCATAGTGCAACTTAGTACCATATCCCTTATGCTTTTCAAAGGCGTACTGCGGATATTTTTCAGCAATTTCTTTCATATAGCGGTCACGGGCAACCTTTGCAAGCACAGACGCCGCTGAAATCGAAGCAGATGTGGCGTCTCCCTTTATAACAAATCTTGAATTGCAGTCAAGATCAGGCAGACGGTTTCCGTCAATAAGAGCAAGATCAGGAGTTCCATCCAATCCTTCGACAGCACGTTTCATAGCAAGCATAGCTGCATTCAGTATATTCAGACGGTCGATCTCCTCAACAGAAGCCACGGCGATACAGTACGCCTCCGCTTTATCTATGATAATATCGTATAGCTGCTCACGGCGTTTTTCCGAAAGCTTCTTGCTGTCATTAAGATAATCTATCATATCTCCGTCTTTAAGAATTACTGCAGCAGCATAAACGTCCCCCGCAAGAGGTCCCCTGCCTGCTTCGTCCACACCGCAGATCAGCGGAAATTCCCGGCGAAGCTCACTGTCGTAGTCAAAAAGTTCTTTGTGAAGAATGATCTTTGCCATATCAGTCTCTTTTCTGCGGCATTTCCAAGGTGATTCGCCCAAGTTTTCCGCTTCTGAATTCATCTATTACGGTAATAGCGGCACGTTCTGTGTTGATCTCTCCGCCGGAGATCATCATACCACGTTTCCTTCCTACTGATTCAAGAAGATCAAATCCGCTCATATCAGCTTCCGGCATGACCTTATACCGCTCTTTGAGAGAATCCGGATAGCCGTTCGCCAGAAATAAAAGCAATTTTGCCGCCAATGTTTCGATATCCAGGATATCATCGCTTATAGCGCCGGTAAATGCCAGACGCACAGCAGCGTCCTGATCCTCAAATTTAGGCCACAAAACTCCAGGCATATCCAACAGTTCTGTGCTCTTATCAAGCTTCACCCACTGCTTTGTACGGGTAACGCCAGGGCGATCTTCCGCCTTAGCGTGTTTTGCTCCTGACAGTCTGTTGATAACGGTAGATTTGCCGACATTCGGAATTCCAACAACCATAAGCCTGACAGCGGCTCCGGACATTCCGTTCTGCTCACGCTTTGCCATAAGTTCCGCAAGAACTTTATTTTTCACCGCAGGCAAAATATTTTTAAGTCCTCTGCCCGATTTGCAATCAACTGCCACAGCTTCTATACCGTTGTTTTTAAAGTAATTTATCCAGCTCTGGGTAGCCTTTTCGTCCGCAAGATCACACTTGTTAAGAATCACCAGACGTGGCTTGTTCTTTGTCATGGAGTCCATTTCCGGATTACGGCTGCTCAGCGGAGCTCTCGCATCAACGATCTCCGCAACAGCATCCACAAGCTTAAGATTTGCAGCGATTAGTCTTCTGGTTTTTGCCATATGCCCCGGAAACCACTGAATCTGTTTCATATCTGTATTATCCACATGAACCTCCTCTTAATCTTTAATAAACCCGAACGGAGATATCCTGAAAACAACTCTGCCGATTATATCGTCTACCGGAACAAATCCGAGTTCGCTTGCACGGCTGTCAATCGAAGCACGCCTATTGTCACCCATTACAAAAACATACCCTTCCGGAACGGTTACAGGATATTTTCCGGTGAACGCTCCCTGATCGCTGTGAGTAAGTCCGCTGATATATGGTTCGTCAAGTTCTCTGCCGTCAACATAGACCTTTCCGGCAGCAAAGTCGAAGTCAACTGTCTGTCCCTCCGCAGCGATCACACGCTTCATCAGATTCTGACGTATTCCGGCGGACACAACAATTTCAGAATCGTCGTCCAGGGTCACAGCTCCTGAAGCGTAGAAAACAATGATGTCTCCCTGTTTCGGCCGCCTGCACTCTGACGTCATTATAACTTTATCCCCTGATTCAAGGGTCGAACTCATTGAATCGCCGCTTACCTCAACTATCCGCAGCAAATACGTAAAGACCAGACTCACGATCAAAAGCGTTATAAACAGCATCTCAATAAATCCGGACGCTGCTGCAAGAATATTTTTCCTTTTCATTACAACTCAGAAAACGTTATTATTCTGCCGACTCGTCTTCAGTATCCCACAAAAATTTAAATTTGCTGAGAGGTGAATATCTTACGAGAGCCTTTCCGTAAATCTGAGATTTCTTGATAAGTCCCACATCGGCATGACGGCTGTCCGAAGAGCGTTCACGATTATCGCCCATTACAAAGTAATAGCCCTCAGGAATAGTGATCGGATATTTGTTATTAAATCCGTTCAAAGGATATGTGCGTGCTCCTTTGGCTATATACGGTTCATCAAGTTCTTTTTCGTCAACATAAACTTTTCCGTCACGGATATCAATCGTCTGTCCGCCTGTTGCTATTACACGCTTGATAATACATTCGTCAAGCTGCCTGCCGTCAATATCCACAGCAACGGGGTCTCCGTTTTCATCGAGATCGTATGCCGCATCGTTGTCCACGATAACAATATCGCCGTATTCCAGTTTAAAATAAACTGTAGTCATAAGGATCCTGTCATAATCCATCAGAGTAGGCTGCATGGACTCGCCCTTCACGTTTACCGGATGCAGCAGATAAGTAAATATCATCATGATAACGAATATAGTCATCATAGTTGATTCTACTATATCCATTACATCTCTCAGAAACTTACCGTTTTTATTCTTACCGGCGATCTCCTGACCTGCCTCCGAATTCTGCGGAGACGCTGTTTCCGGCTCGTTTTCAGGAGCATCCTCGTCTTTTTCTATTTCCAGATCTTTATTTTCGTTCATGATAATCCTCCTGTAATATATAGTAAAAAGCCTGTCCCTGGTCTGCTGTAAGGATGCGGCAGACAAGTCGGTCGTTTGCAGGCATACTGATACTGACAATATGGCTGAAAATCAAACACAGTACTTCAAAAACCGCATTGCAGCAATCCGGGACAGGCTCTCTGATTCAAGACAGCTTAGTTCAGCCGGCATAAACCGACTGAACCCCGTCTGTATCCGATCAGCGGATCTGTTCCTTAACCTTAGCAGCCTTACCAACTCTGTCTCTGAGGTAATAAAGCTTAGCTCTGCGAACTTTACCACGTCTTACAACCTCTACCTTGTCAACAACAGGAGAGTGAAGAGGGAATACTCTTTCGATTCCGCATCCGTGCGCAACACGTCTTACGGTAAATGTCTCGCTGATTCCGCCGTGCTTCTTGGCAATAACAGTTCCCTCAAATACCTGGATACGGCTCTTGTCGCCTTCCTTGATCTGTACGTGAACCTTTACGGTATCACCGATGTTGAACTGCGGAACATTTTCCTTCATGCTTGACTCGCTGATTAATTTGAGTGCATCCATTTTAATTTCCTCCTAAAATTTCCGGACATTCTTACCCGTTCTGCAAAAGCCTTTCAGCATTGGGCATCTGCGGAAAAATGTGAATATGCGTCAATGACGCTATACGGATCACTCCGTATATACAGGCAGCGGACTGTCCGATTTAATGTCTTTCGGCATTAACTCTCATCTGTACGCACAAAACGCCAGACGGATTTCAAATGCTTTTATATCATACCATATTTCAGAAAAAAATGCAAGTGTTTTTATGAAAAAATTTCATTATTTTTGCATAAAATTCCTGTTCTGCGTATTATTTCAACCGTAAAAGGCTGTGATCCGGCATTTTTCAGAGCATCCAGAAAGAGCGTAGGATTATAATTTGTCTGTGTTCCGGCAGGAAGCCGCAAGACGATCTCCAGAAATGCTCCGTTTTTCTCACACTCAACAAGCTCTGTGTCAGGTTTTATATCAACCTGCTTAAATCCCCTTTTTGTTTTTTTCTCAACAAATATCTCATCTGAATTCATAAGCGCCTGCACATCGGCAAGAAGCTTTTCCGTATTTTCCGATGCCAGAGAAACGGCGTACTCTGCTTTGGCGATCTCCGTTATCTTCAGCTTCTGTGGTTTTACTGAAACGATTCCCATATCCTTCGGCATGACCTTGTTAAGCCTGTCTCTTATTTCGTCCATTGTCATTGAATCATCAGTTATGTTGAAGTCAAGTATCTCGCAGCTGCTTTCAAACCCCAGTGAAAGAGCCAGGGCGAAAGAGTAGTATGGATGTGGATTGAATCCCTCTGTATACCATACCGGAAGTCCGGAACGGCGGAAGATCCTTAACATACATCTGTTAAGGTCAAGGTGAGAAATATACTTTGCACGTCCTTTTTTTTCAAAAACAGCTCTGACTCTATTCAAAACATCTGCCTCCTGTTCTTGCCGTTATGCCGCAGCCTGAGCACTTCAGACGGCAGTTCGGGGTAGTTATTGCTTTGTGAGCCGTCTTGTTCTCACGGATAAAGAATTCTTTTGAAATGTAGTAATCAAGGTGATCCCACGGCAGTATTTCGTCATATTCAAAGCGTCTGTTGGCATAGAATGCCGGATCAATACCGCATTCCTCAAAAGCTTCCATCCACTTGTCAAACTGAAAGTACTCATCCCAGCTGTCGAATTTACATCCTTTTTTCCATGCCGCATATACCGCCTTGCAAAGCCTGCGGTCGCCTTTTGCAAGTATCACTTCCAGCATACTCACATTCGGATCGTGATAACTCACCTTTATTTTTTTTGTCTTGACGGAATCCATAAGAAGCTTCTGCTTATGTTCGATCATCTCACGTGTATCCTGCGGCTCGAACTGAAACGGTGTAAAGGGCTTCGGAACGAAAGTAGCGACACTGATAGATACCTGAACTCCCTTTCCTTTCGGACGATTCCCGATACTGTAAAACAAATCGACGATACGCTGCGCCAGATCGGCGATTCCCCTGATATCATCGTCTGTCTCCGTCGGCAGCCCCATCATGAAATATAGCTTTACTGCGGAATATCCCCCCGCAAAAGCGATACGGCAGGTATTCATTATCTCTTCCTCACTGACGTTTTTATTAATAACGTCACGCAGCCGCTGCGTACCGCCCTCAGCAGCAAAAGTAAGACCGCTTTTTCGAACTTTCTTGATCTTCTCCAGGAGAGATTCAGAAAAATTATCCACACGGAGCGACGGAAGAGAAAGATTGATCCTTTCCGCCGCCGTATAGTCGATAAGCTTTGAAAGCATCTCGTCTATCTGCTTATGGTCGCTTGTGCTGAGAGAAACCAGGGAGACTTCATCATATCCTGTGTTCTCACATAGAGTTTTTGTCTCACGGCATATAGTATCAGGATTTTTCTCACGAAAAGGCCGGTAAATGAATCCTGCCTGACAGAACCGGCAGCCACGTATGCATCCTCGCAGAACCTCGACAGAAGCACGGTCGTGAACTATTTCCGTAAACGGAAGAACAAAATTATCCGGATAATATACCTTATCGAAGTCTTTTATAATGCGTTTCCGGACAACCGGCGGTGCTCCGTTCAAAGGCGTTACACCGGCAATTGTACCGTTCTCATTGTAACTGAATTCGTAGAGCGACGGAACGTAGATTCCCTCTATCTGAGAGGCTTTCAGGAGAAATTCCTTTCTTGAAGCGCCCTGTTTTTTCACTTCATAATAAAGATCCATAAGTTCCAGATTAACTTCTTCACCTTCTCCGAGTATGAAAAGATCAAAGAAATCTGCAAGCGGTTCAGGATTGCATACGCACGGTCCTCCGGCAACGACGATACCTGTAAGTTCGTCGCCTCTTTCGGCGGAAAATACCGGAATTCCCGCAAGATCAAGCATATTCAGTACATTCGTATAAGAAAGCTCATACTGCATGGTAAAGCCTATAAAGTCAAAATCCTTTATTGGATCAAGACTTTCAAGAGCGTAAAGCGGAATATCATTTTCACGCATCACAGCCTCAAAATCCTCAGACGGAGCAAAACAGCGCTCACACCAATAATTCTCACGTTCGTTGATAAGCGAGTAAAGTATTTTCATCCCCAGGTGAGACATACCTATATCATATGTATCCGGGAAACAAAAGGCAAAGCGTACATCCACCTTCGAGGCATCCTTGACAATGCTGCCTGTTTCGCCGCCTATATAGCGTGACGGCTTCTGGACTTCAAGCAGATGTTTTTCTATTTTTTCTTTTAACATAATTACTCCTTATTTTTTTATATTGTCACCGCAGAACTGCATTGGCAGAAAGTCTGCGAGGCGAAACCATCCGTCCGAAAGGATTATTACAAAATCGTCTCCGCAGAATTCCCTCAGAACTTGTAAACAAGCTCCGCAGGGAACGCATCTTTTTGAAAAATCACCGCCGACGCCGCCTGCTACGGCAATGGCTCTGAAATCTCTGACTCCCTCCGAAACAGCCTTGAACAACGCTGTACGCTCGGCGCAGTTGGTAAGAGAAAATGAGGCGTTTTCAATATTGCATCCGGTAAAGATCCTGCCGTCAGCCGTAAGAAGCGCAGCTCCTACACTGAATCTGGAATAGGGGCTGTAAGAATTTCCGGCGGCGCTTACTGCCATTGAAAAAAGTTCTCCGTTTGTCACAGAATCACCCGTTCTTTCCTAATTTATGCTTTTTTCCGTCGGGTGTCATTATATATGTATTGTTAAGCTGAGCGGCAAGACTGCCGGTCACGGACATTCTGTACTCATTGCGCAGGAGCGTCTGCTCCGCCTTTTCTTCCTCTGTAAGTCCGCTGTTTTTTGACTTCCGTGCAAGTTCGTTTATACGATCTATCTTTTTCTGATCCATAAAATCACCTCTGCAAAAATTATTGTATTAATTATATCATGTTTTCAGAAATTTTTCAAGTATTACCACTGGATTTTCTAAATATTTTGTGGTATAATTTAAAGTCGGAGGGATAAATATGTTAAAAACTGCACTTGTAACAGGCGGTGCCGGAGGTATAGGAGAAGCTATATGCCGCCGTCTTGCCGCAGACGGATACGCCGTTATTATAAATTATCATCATTCGCAAAAAAAAGCCGAAGCTCTTGCCGAGGAACTTCACGCTACAGCGCTTGGATTTGATGTATCAGACAATACTGAAACAACAACAGCAATTGAAAAAACCGGAAAAATAGATCTTCTTGTAAATAATGCCGGCATATCGGAAACAGAGCTTTTTACGCACTTATCCTCTGAAAGAGCAAGGAAACTCCTTGACGTAAACCTGTGGGGCGTCATGAACTGCTCACGTGCCGTTCTGCCCGCTATGATACGCCGGAAATCAGGATGCATTATAAATATTTCCTCAATGTGGGGACAGTGCGGAGCGTCCTGTGAAGTAGACTATTCTGCGTCAAAAGCCGGGATAATAGGCTTTACCAAAGCTTTGGCAAAGGAAGTTGCACCATCGGGAATACGGGTAAACTGCATAGCGCCCGGCTTCATTATGACAGAAATGAACAACCGCTATTCACCGGAAGATCTTGATCTGATCCGTGACGATATCCCCCTCGGCATCTTCGGAGAACCCAGGCATATAGCCGACGCTGCATCATTCCTGGCATCAGATCAGGCTGAATATATTACAGGTCAGGTTATTGCTGTCAACGGCGGTTTGGTTATATGATTAGAAAATTCGTGTTAAATTTGCACAAAACAAGTCTCCTTTTTCAGTATGGTATTACTAATACGACGAAAATAATTACAGAATTGTGATATTTTTTGAGAGCACTTGCACTTTATTTTGATTTGTGATATATTATAAATACTAACCGGAGTTTTTGGAGATAAAATATAAAAATGATAAAATAATTAAAAGGGATGATAACAAATGGCTGATAAATCAATTAAACATAAGCAGTCTGCCGGGGCAAAAGGAAATATGCCGGATATTGCCGAAGTACCGGAGGAGACAGATGTTTCTGAACAGAAGGAACGTTTCAGAAAATTTAAATTATTCAATCAGAGACGTGGGGAGCGAACTGAAAAATTCAAAAAACTCAATTATGCACTGCTTATAATCTTCCCCGTCTTTATCTTGTCAATGGCAGAAATAATTCAGGGATGCAGCGTTACACGATATTTCAGTATGTGGGGTCACCACTTCGGACCAATGCTGTTTGGTCTCGCTATAACTTATCTGATTTTTGCTTTTTTTCTTGCAATATTCAGGACGGGTTGGATCACTGTATTAATTGAAAGTTTTATATACCTTGCTTTGAGTACTACTGAACGTTTCAAATACAACACCAACGGCAACCATCTTATAATTTCAGATATGAAGCTGTTCCGCAGCGTTAAAAGCCTGACTTCATTTGCATACATAAAGATCACCTGGGATCTTGTTTTGTGTTATCTGATTGTCATCGCAGCGATTTTACTTATTTATTTCTTCAACCCCAAGGTAAAGTGGAAACCGATTCCAAGAGTATCAATTGGCGCCGTATTCGTTCTCATCGCTTTCGGATTCGTTATGTGTCCTCCTTTTTACAGAACTGCTTATTCAGCCTTCGGAATCGACGATACATATACGATAAGACAGAGCAAGATCAACGAAAAATTCAACAAAAACGGATTTATAGGATTCCTTCTTCAGACTCTCTCAGAGGATTATGAGCATAGACTCAAGGAGCCTGAAGATTACAGCAAAGATCACGTTCAGGATTATCTAAAAAATACTTCTCCTGTTACAAGCGGAAATTTCAACGGAGGAGTAAAGCCGAACGTTATTGTTATAATGAGCGAATCGTTTGCAGATTTCCGTGTTTTCGACGAGTTAGAAGACAGAATAAACGACGAAGCGTATAAGAATTTCGATAAAGCCTGTCAGGAGGGAGCAAGCAGACGTATCATAACTCCTACGTTTGCAAGCTGGACCGTACGTGCTGAATTTGAACTTCTTTTCGGTTTGCCTGTAAAGGGTCTCAACGATCCAAATATGCCCCAGAGAGAACTCAATAAGGAACACGATCTTCCGGCTATGGCACAGTATTACGACAGCTGGGGATACAATACAGCATATGTTCATCCGTTTCAGCCGACATTCTACGGAAGAAAGAGTACATATCCTCTTTTTGGCTTCAAGAATCTTCTTTTCCATGACGACGATACAAATGAATCCGACTTTACTGTTGACGTAGAACACTACGGCACATACGTAGATGATTCCACCATTTTTAATCAGCTTATTGATCTGCTGAATAATTCGGACGATCCGATGTACATTCATACTACCACTATGCAGAATCATCAGCCATACAATCTCGGAGAAGATCCTGACGATGAATTCGGCAACTATCTCCAGTGGATACAATATTCTAACGATGCTCTTGATAAATTTCTGAATCAGCTTGAACAGCTTGACGAACCCACTCTCGTATTCTTTGTAGGAGATCATTTCCCTTCACTGAGAAATGAAACGAGCGTATACAACGACATAGATCTTACTGAAGAAAGAGAGAGTCTCCTTTATGAACAGACATGCTTCTTCTGGAGTAATTATGACGCAGATCTTTCAAAAATTCCAGACGAAAAATTCTCTTTCTTCTATGTTCCATACATTCTCCTTGATATAATCGATGCGCCAAGAGATACGTTTATTGAAAAAATGATGAATTTTATGAAAGAACTTCCGATATACTCCACAGCTTTTGATCCTTCTATTGAACACGTCGAAGAACTTGACGAACTTACCTATGACCGTGTGATCGGAGATATATATTCTGATTCGCCGGTTACCGAAATTGAGGAGTGAACGAATGAAGAAAATTGAAGCCGGCGCTGTCGGCAGCGCTGAACTGACGGTGTCGGAAAACGAACTTGCCGTCAATGTCGGAAGCGGCACTCTGGAAGTCATGGCTACTCCTGTAATGGCAATGCTTATGGAAAAGGCTGCGTGCAGCTGCCTTGCAGAATTTATGGAAGACGATGAGACCACTGTTGGGATCATGCTGAACATCGTCCATACTTCTGCAACTCCGAAAGGAATGACAGTCCGTGCGGAAGCAGTCCTGCGTGAAATAAACGGCAGGGAATTTACTTTTGATGTCCGTGCCTATGACGAAACCGGTCTGATCGGAAAAGGAGATCATAAAAGGTTCCTGGTATACGGCAGAGAATTTACAGAAAAAACTAAAGCAAAAATCAGATAAAAAAACTCCCGGATTTCCGGGAGTTTTTATGTACCAGCGACAAGTATAATTAAAATAAAGATGCAATTTTTTTTATTTTTTCTATATGTTATCATAAAATTATCACATAAAAGCTTATAATAAAAGATACAGAGCTGATAAACTCATTACATTAATGAAAGGAAGTTCTTATGACAGATATATTTACAAATCCTGACGATAACCAGGACACACTTATAAACGAATCAGATACAATGCCCGATACCGACGACATAGGAAGCAAAACGTATGAAAATTATTATCGCAGACCGGAGACATCAGAACAGGGGACTCCGGATCTCAATTCCTATGCATATACTTCTGAAAACAGTCCGAAACCCAAAAAGAAGCGAAGACATTTTTTCCTGAAATCCGCAATATTCGTTCTATGTCTTGCTATCGTTGGCGTAGGCTCTGTTCAGGGTTACAAAATCTACATTGACAACAAAGATAAAACTGAGATATCTGAATTTGACCCTGACAAAAATAAAACCAGCAAAAACAATGGCTCATCAGGCTCCGAAAATGATCTAGATTCTGTAAAAAACTCCGAAGAAAGCGATATTCCCAGTCTTATCCAGCTTGCTTCACGGGAAGATGCCAAGCCAATCCCGGAGATCGTTGATGATATCATGCCGTCAGTTGTAGGAGTATCGTCAACTTTTAAGTTCACCCAGGAATCATACGATTTCTTCGGCTGGAACTCAGGGTCTCAGCAGCGTGAAGCAACCGGCACTGGTACAGGGTTCATTATTTCCGAGGACGGATACATTGTTACAAACGCTCACTGCGTATATGATTCAAGCGATTATCATGCAGGAGAAGCGGTTGACGTTTCCATCCTTTTCAGTGACGAAAGTGAAATGGAAGCAAAGATTATCGCCTATGACGTTGAAACGGATATTGCTGTTCTCAAGGTAGACAAAACAGGTCTTAAACCGGCAGTAATCGGAAACAGCGACGATCTTATGGTCGGCGAACTGGTCATTGCCGTAGGAAATCCGCTTGGATTCGATCTTTTCGGTTCTGTTACCAGCGGAATTGTTTCCGCCCTTAACCGTCAAATTTCCGTAAACGAAAAGAGTATGTCCCTTATCCAGACTGATGCTGCGATCAACAGCGGCAATTCCGGCGGTCCTCTTCTTAACAGCTGCGGACAGGTGATAGGAATAAATTCCGCAAAAATGTCCTCCAACTACGGAAGTGCAAGTGTTGAAGGACTTGGCTTTGCAATTCCGATATCAGACGCAAAAGTCATAATCGACGATCTTATCAATTACAAGTATGTCACTGGCAGACCACAAATGGGTATAACAACCAGCGACATAACTGAAACTTACTCACGCTACCTTAATCTTCCTATGGGCGTATATGTACTTTCTGTGTTACCAGGCAGCTCTGCTGAAAGTGCGGGAATTTTGCAGGGCGACGTTATTATCGACGTTGAAGGAAAGGCTGTTACAACCGGCGCTGAGCTTAACGAAATCATAAGTCAGTACAAAGCCGGAGATGAGATCAATCTCAAACTCTACAGATCCGGTCAGGATGTAAAAATAAAGCTTGTTCTTCAGGAGAAAAAATCCTGACGCAGGCGCTATGTTAATTAAAAGAATTCTCCACATCTTCTCCTTTCTTAACCGTCATCCAGAAATGGATGACGGTTTTGTTTATATCAGAAGCTTACTACAGATTTATAAAAATTTCTTTTTTCAGTTCTATGGAATAAAGATACGTTTCCTTGACATTTTTTCTCATGGTCAATTCCATTGCCGATTTATATAATTGCAGCTGTGTACGATAGCGTTCTGCCAACTGTCCGGCAGTAACTCCCCTGTCAGATTTATAATCAACAATAACTACGCCGTCGTCCTCCTCAAACATCATATCTACAATTCCCTTTATCATTCCGTCAGAACGTTTTAACAGTTCCATTAGAGAGTTTTCAATTTCAAGATGAGCGACTGCAACCATAAATTTTTTTTCTCTCCAGGTATTTTTTGCGGCAGCCATGCGGCGATACAGACTGCTTTCAAAAAACGCTCTGACCTTTTCTGCTTCTACGGCTTCAGACTGCGCTCGGCTGAGGTACCCCATGCCGATCATTCTTTCAAGCTCAATCCGGAAATTACTCCTTGCACTTTTAAAATCACAGTACTGAAAAAATGTATGTATGGCAGTTCCACGCTCGGCACCAGAAAGACGTGAACCCTCAGAAATGAATCTCGGACGTTTGAGCCTGAAATCAAACTCCTCATCCTCTTTCTTGAATTTTCTGGTGATCTGCGTGACGCTTAGCTTCGCCGGCATATCTGACAATGAACGATCATACTTCGTACCTATCATCTTCATTATCTCTCGGCATATTTCAGGATCCGGAGAAGCCTGTTCACGCACCTGCGTCTGCTGCGCATGCACAGGAAGTTCCCCCGGTTCTGCAATCACTGTGTCAAAAAGCTTATCATGAAAACAGATGCAGCTTTCCGGTATATCCATCCACCTCTGCTGTAAAATATCTCTGAATTCCTCATGCCTGACAAGGGCCGCCCAAAGCCAATCAGAAAACATATCGGCGCTGCAAACAGTTTCGGAAATATCTCCGCTGTTTAGCCTTATCCTGTCAATACAGGTCTTTGCACGCTTTAATGACTTCTCCCCAGCTTTGAGATTGATAAAAAGCTTCTGCTTCGCTCTTGTCATTCCGACATAGAGCAAACGCATTTCCTCACTGCGGACTTTAGATTTCTCCTCCTCATAGAGCATGACCTGCTGAAACGTCTTATATCGTCTTATCAGCCGGGGATCATACAGATTATATCCTATGCGTCCGTCATCCGAAAACATGACATTCAGCGAATCACAGCGGAATTTCCGTGATGTTTCGGCAATGAACACGAACGGATACTCCAGTCCCTTAGAGCCGTGAAGAGTCTGTATCGCAACATAATCTCCTGATGCGGCAGAAACTTTTCCCTGGGGGTAATCCCCCGTTTCCAGCACTCTGTCAATATGGCGGAGAAATCCGCTCAGACCTCCCGTACCCTCGTATGCGCAGGCTCCTTCGTAGTTCTGCGCATACTGTATAAGCAGCCGGAGATTGGCACGCTTTTTTTCTCCGTCACGGCTCATCTGCATAACAGAAATAAAATCAGTGGTATCATATATCAGACCTATAAGCTCACCGATCGTCATAGTCACGGAGCTGAGCCGGAAGGAATCTATAAAACCCAGAAAATCACGGCATTTACCAATAAGAGCTCCGTCGGTACAGCCGGAATAAAAACCGTCAGTCAGACCAAGAAGAACAGAATAGACCGGCTTATCCCTGTCCAGCGATTTGATATAAGCAAGCTCCTGAATTGTAAACATGAACACCGGAGACAACATTACCGCTGCTGCCGGAACATCGGACAGCGGATTGTCGATTATTCTTAACAGATCAATAAGAACGGCTATTTCACGTGATTTAAGGTATCCCGTTTCTTCACCCGACTTTGCGGATATTCCTCTGTCGTTAAGAGCTTTGGCGTAGACGCTGATAAACTTGTTGCCACGAACAAGAATACTGAAATCTGACGGTCGGCACGGACGTGTGCCGTCAACGGTAATAACAGGATATTTTCCGTTTATCATGGCAGCTATTCTGTCGGCAGTATACTCCGCCTCATAATTGATATCCTGAGTTTCCGGATTTTCAACGTTGTTTTCTTCCGGAGGATCGTCGTTTACAAGAGCAATTTCAGTCCAACAAGATTCCCCTGCATCAGAGTAGACCTGCGCCCCGAAATACAGCATTTCATCCTCGCTGTATCTGATTCCGCCGCATTTCTCAGACATGATCTGACCAAAAACAAAGTTTACAAAATCAATAACGCCCTTAGAACTTCGGAAGTTCTTATTCAGCACTATCGACTGATTCGGGCTGCTGTTTTCCGGGTCATAGGTCACGGAATTTCTAAGCGTACTGATAAAATTTCCGGGATTTGCAAGTCTGAATCCGTAGATAGACTGCTTTACATCCCCCACCAGAAAAACATTATTTCCGTACATCGGCTCGCCGTCCGGAGTATGCCTGTAGTTTTTTGAGATCAGCCTGAATATGAGATCCTGCTTGTTATTTGAATCCTGATATTCGTCGATCATTATAATATCATAAAATTCTGCGGTATGGCGTGCAGTTTCTGAGGGGATGATCCTGCCCTGACCATCGGTATCGGCAAGGATTTCCAGAGCCAGCCGTTCACCGTCGTCGAAGCTCACAGCGTTTTTTTCACACTTCTTCGCCCAAATGATCTCCTGATATTTTCTAAGCATCTCTGTCAGTACGAATGTAACTTCTGCGGATTCTGCAAAATCGCTTTCCGCCGCAGACGTACCCGATACGATACCCGAAACAAGTTCTTTCATCAGCTCACGCTTTTTCTTGTATACCTCACGCATTTCCTTATTATGCGGAGTTTTAGCAGTAACGGTCACAAGCTTTCCAAAGGAACACAACCGCTCTGCTTCAGCATTGTCAGGAAAACGTCCGGAATGGACGATTTCCATAAGCTCGTTTACCCGGTCGTATTCCTCCTCTGCCTGCTGAAATGCTGCCTTTGCCTGGGGATAGTTCTGAATATCAGGGAATATCCTGCCGATCATTCCAAGACAGTCATCGGCAAGCTTCAGCGCTTTTTCTGCTCTTTCCCCGAGACTTTTCATAAGCGACCTGTAATAAACAGAACTGCGAAAATCCTTTCTGTACTCATTTTCGGCCGTTTCAAGCCATTTGTCACGGAGGGCTACAGAAGCCAGAAATTCATCGGCAAGAGAAATAACTTCCACCAACACACGGTCATTCCTGATACAGAAACGATCATACAAAAAAGATATCTTATCATATTCATTCTCGCTGTACCAGTTTATAAGTTCATCCATTGCCTGTGCTTTCAGAGCCTTGTTTTCCGCCTCGTCAAGAATTCCGAAACCGGAAGTAATACCCTGATCGGTAATATTATCCCTGATAAGTTCAAAACAAAAAGAATTTATAGTAGATATTTTAGCGCTTTGCAAAAGCGTTTGCTGCTTTAACAGATGACTGCTGCCCGGATTCTGATTTATAAGCTCTCTGAGACGTTTGTCAAGTCTTTTTTTCATTTCAGCAGCGGCGTCGTTGGTAAAGGTAACTACTATCATCCTGTCCGCCCTGACTCCGGATCCGGGATCGGCAATCAGCTTTACCAATCGCTCTGTCAGCACCGAAGTTTTTCCGCTTCCTGCGGCAGCCGATACGATAATTGAAGTATTCCGTGCATTTATAGCGTCTTCCTGCTGCTTTGTCCATGCCATATCAATTCACCGTCACTTTGTTTTTTCGATAAGTTCAGCTTCCGTAAGGATCTCTATTCCAAGCTCATTAGCCTTTACAAGCTTGCTTCCGGCATCCTCTCCGGCTACCACAAAATTGGTTTTCTTTGAAACAGAACCGCTTACCTTGCCTCCGAACCTCTCTATCAGAGACTTTGCCTCGTCACGCTTCATAGTAGGAAGAGTTCCCGTAAGAACAAAAGTCAAACCGCTGAAACGGTTGTCCGCCAGAGATTTTTTACTGTAGGTCATATTTACTCCGTATTCTTTGAGACGGCTTATAAGTTCAAGGATATGCGGTTCACGCAAAGCGCTGTAAACGCTCTCTGCCATTACATCGCCAAAGCCTTCTATTGCTGATATCTCATCCTTTTCCGCAGCCAGAAGCTCATCTATACCACCAAATCTCTCACAAAGGAGCGTCGCTGCTTTTTGTCCGATATTGCGTATTCCAAGGCCGAAAACCAAGCGGTCAGCCTCATTGCCCTTGGACGCTTCGATTGCATCTATAAGATTCTGCGCTGATTTCTCTCCGAAACGTTCAAGAGCCGTAAGCTGCTCCTTTTTAAGGATGTAAAGATCAGCCGGAGATTTTACTATTCCGCTTTCAACAAAAAGCTTCATATTTGCTTCGCCCAGACCGTCAATATTCATAGCATTCTTTGAAGCAAAATGAATCATATTTTTAAGCAGCTGCGCCGGACATGATACGTTCGGACACCTGAGAACGCTCTCTCCCCCGTCACGCACAGAAGGCGTTCCGCATACCGGACACACGAAAGGAAGAGTGAATTTTACAGAATTCTCCTTATGTGAAACACTGCACAGAACTTCCGGAATAATCTCACCCGCCTTGCGCACAACGATGATATCCCCGACTCTTATATCCTTTTCGTCGATAAAATCCTGATTGTGTAGCACTGCTCTTGAAACGCTGGTTCCTGCCAGAAGAATAGGATCAAATACTGCAACCGGAGTAATAGCGCCTGTTCGTCCTACGTTGACTTCAATATCCAGCAGTACGGTTTCTTTTTCCTCAGGCGGATATTTATAAGCGACCGCCCACTTAGGCGTTTTAGAGGTAGCTCCCATTATATCACGATGGGAAAGCTTATTTACCTTGATAACAACACCGTCGATATCAAAGCTGAATTCTGCACGTTCCTCCCCGATACGGTCTATTTCCTCTTTTATTTCCGATGCCTCACGGCATATCTTGTAAGACGGCAGAACCTTGAATCCCATTGATTTAAGATCGTCAAGCGACTGGATATGCGTCTCGTATTCCCTTCCCCTGACCTGCTGAACATTGAAAATAAAAATATCCAGACGGCGTTTTGCAGTTATTTTAGGGTCTTTCTGCCTCAGAGAACCCGCCGCAGCATTCCGGGGATTCTTAAACGGCTGATCGCCGTTAAGCTCCTGCTGTTCTACCAAAGAAAAGAAACTCTCACGGGGCATATATACTTCGCCCCTGACTTCAAGAAATTCCGGTGCATTTTCTATTTTCAGCGGAATAGATCTTATAGTACGAAGATTCGCCGTAACATTCTCTCCGATAAATCCGTCTCCACGTGTAGATCCTCTGGTAAAAAGCCCGTTCTCATATTCAAGAGATACAGATAATCCGTCAATTTTTGGCTCAATGGAGAACTCTGCATCTGTAAGTTCCTCGTAACACTTCCTCACAAAATTTTCTACCTGTTCAAAAGAAAAAACATCCTGAAGGCTTGCCATCTGAACTGAATGGCTTACCTTTTCAAACGTATTCAGAGCCGTTCCGCCTACACGCTGCGTCGGTGATGACGGCAGAATAAGCTCTGGAAACTGTTCCTCCAGTCCTTTAAGTTCCTGCATCAGCATATCAAAATCGTAATCTGATATATCAGGATTGTCCAGTACATAATACTGATAATTGTATTTTTCCAGAAGCTCCGAAAGCTCCTCTATTCTTTTCTGTGCGTCTGATCTGTTCATTGCGCTCCTCCGTTCATATGCAAAAGCTGTCCGGAAACTGCACCGGACAGCTTTTTGAATTATTTTGTTATCTTTCTCGCTTCCATATAGAAACGCTTATCCTCCGCATGACCCATAGAGAAAGTTTTTCTGGGCAGCGCTCCGTCTTTAATTACCGTGGGGAAAAGCTGTGATTTATCCATATCAGGCAGAATAAAGCCGATTCCGCTGTGCTTGTCGGCAAGCTGTCTGACCGTCTCCGTTCCGTGGATATAGTCAATTTTTCCGCCGTTTTCCTTAATAAATCTGTCAAGGAAATTCTGGAGAGAACCAACAGAAAGATTAGACGTTTTGTTGTGTATCCAGAATTTCTTTTCAGTATTTTCACGGCAGCAAATTACATACTGGTCTGACTCCTGATTCTCCGAAAGTCCCAGAGCTTCTGTAATCTCCGACATGAGCTTATCACAATCAACATCAAATACAAGGCGGTGAATAGCCTCAAATTTAAGTGCGTCACTATGAAGATTAACGATCTCAGCCAGAGCGTATCGTGCAGGATGATCTGAAAAATCCTTTTCCGGATCAGACTTTTTAAGCTGCTCATAGAATTCCTTTGCCGTTGCCAGAGAATGATTTCCGTCACCCATAGCGTAAAGAAGAACAGGAGTATCCGGCATACCGTATTTATTGGCAAAAACTTCCGGATCTGCAAGAACTGTCAGCGCATCGTCAATACGCTGCTGCTCATCGCCGCCTACAAGATAGCCTTTTATACTGCCGCCGCCCTGCATAAGTTCCGTATCATAAAGCTTTTCCATTGAATCCTTACCGCCTGCAAGAGGCTCGATAACAGTACGGTCAGGGTCGTCAATGAGTATCATAATGTGAGGAAGCTCCAGAGGTGCGCCCTGTCTTACCTTTATTCTGGGCGGAATTCTTTCAACCACAGTTGCCTCGGTTGCCCTGACCTGAGACGTACTTCCCTTGGAATAGTCGTATTCTTCAAGGTCGATTTTTCCAACGATTCCCTGACGAAGAATTCCGTTGCCCTGGATTCTCTCAACATAGATCATTGCGTCCTTGTATTCGTCAAATATTTTCCACTCAAGATATTCACTCATAGTTTTATGAATATCGTCGATCATTTCATCTACATTGTCGCTTTCGAGTTCAATTTCCGGCAATATAAGACGAAGAGTCGAGGGAGCATCGCCAACAATAATCTCTGTTTCATTCCAGTATTCCGGCTCGCTTGTGTACTGATCGCAGGCGATAACCGCCCATCTTTTCAGATTACTGGCATATCTTTCGGTATTGTCATCCCTCTGCGGAAGAAGTATATCCGCATTGTGAAAAGCAGTAGTATTCATTATCTTACTCCTTTGATAAATTTTTTTAGTTCCTTATTCAGACGTGAAACAGGCAGTCCCATAACGTTAAAGAAATCACCGTTGATCTTATTCACAAACAACGCTCCCCTGCCCTGAATACCGTATCCGCCCGCCTTGTCGTAGGGTTCGTCGGAAGAAATATAATCCTCGATTTCTTCATCGGCGAGTTTATCGAAAAATACGTCTGTGCCCTCGTAAAACGAAAACGTTCTGTCTCCATATATAATGCAGCATCCTGTAAACACGGAATGGACGCTGCCTGACAGCATATGAAGATATTCACGTGCTTGTTCACTATTCTTCGGCTTACCGAGAATTTTATTCCGGCACACGACCGTCGTATCGCAGCCAATGACAATATTATCCGGAAAAAGCTCATGCGCTTTTTCTGCCTTGACACGTGCAAGATATTCAGCTGCGCCGCATATTCTCTTTATTACGATATCATCCGGAAGAGTTTCGTCAGCGTCTACTGAAACCGCCGTAAAATTCTCTGTTATGAGCTTCATCAGCTCCCTTCTCCTCGGTGATGCAGAAGCGAGAATTATTTTCATTTTATCACGTCCTTGATAAGAATATTTTAACACATCAGGCAGTATATGTCAAGTTACTCCGGCTTTCTTCACAGAGCAGCAGCATTTGCTTATATTCACGTTTATAAAGGGGGGATTCAGGAAACAAAGTTCCACTTATATACGTCAAAAAAGTTAATACTGTTGACCTGGCTTTCCCCATGAAGAAAGGCGGTCGATAGCAACCTGTTCCCAGCGTGTTCCCGGTCTGCCATAGTTGCAGTATGGATGAATAGAGATTCCCCCCCGTGGAGTAAATTCTCCCCATACCTCCATATATCTGGGATCGGTAAGTTTAATGAGATCATTAAGTATAATATTCACGCAATCCTCGTGAAAATCTCCGTGATTCCTGAAGCTGAACAGGTAAAGTTTCAGGGATTTACTTTCCACCATTTTTATATCCGGAACATATTGTATATATATTGTGGCAAAATCCGGCTGTCCTGTAATAGGGCAAAGACTGGTGAATTCCGGGCAGTTGAACCTTACAAAATAATCTCTGTCCTGATGCTTATTTATAAACGTTTCCAACATCTGCGGAGCATAATCATCGGGATATTCCGTCTTTTTATTTCCAAGCAGGCTGAGTCCTGCAGTTTCTTCTTTAGTTCTTCCTGTCATAGTAAAATCTCCTTATTTATATTAATGGATCAATAATGCCATTGGCAAGGAACGCAGCCTGTCTGTCACGGCAGGTACCGCATACTCCACAGGGCTTTTCGCCGCCTTCGTAGCAACTCCAGGTCAGCTCATAGGGAACGCCAAGCTCTATACCAAGCTTTACGATCTCTGCTTTAGTTTTTGCCACAAACGGAGCTTCTATACGGAGCTGCTTTCCGCTGCCAAGATATACGGCGTTATTCATGGCGCTGTTGAATTCTTCGCTGCAATCCGGATATGCATTTCCGGCAGCGTCGTCGGCGTGAGGTCCATAATAGATTATCTCACATCCCAATGAAAGAGCTATGCTTGCGGCAGAAGCAAGAAAAAGTCCATTACGGAACGGAACATATGTTGAAACAGGCTTTCCGCCCGTTTCAGCAAGCTGCTCTGCATATGTCTCTTTTGGGATTTCTGATTCCGAACCGGTAAGCAGCGAACAGTCGGAATACTTAAAGATCGTTGAAAGATCAAGCTGTTTCCATTCTACATTATAGTAATCGGCAAGTTCTTGAGCCGCCTGTATCTCACGGCTGTGTTTCTGTCCGTATCCGATCGACAGTGCCGTGACATTTTCAGCTCCATGCTCCTTTACGGCAAGTGCAAGACAGGTAGTGCTGTCAACTCCGCCGCTGAATAATACCATTGCCTTCATAATATTCTCCTCTCACAATACAAGCTTCTGAAGCTTTTCATCGTCTGCAAATTTTCCATAAAACGTTGTAGTCGTCGTCCTTGCCGGAACATTCCTTATGCCTCTGGCTGTCATGCAGCTGTGAGATCCGGTAATGAGCACTCCGACATCCTTTGTTCCGGCAGCTTCACTGATGATCTCGGCAATGTCCTCGCCGAGACGCTCCTGGAGCTGTAATCTTTTCGCTGCCATATCGCATATACGGGCAATCTTGCTGAGTCCCAGAACTTTTCCGTCGGGAATGTACGCCACATTTACCGTCATATCGTACATTAAAGCCATGTGATGCTCGCAGTAGCTGAACACGCTTATGTCACGCATAACGACTGCCGACTGTCTGTTTTCTTTATCCGGAGAAGAAAAAGTCTTGCCAAACATCTGCGCTATTTCATGGTTGGTATACTGAATTCCCTCGAAAACTTCTTCATACATACGTGCTACTCTTTCAGGAGTTTCAACAAGTCCCTCACGGTCAGGATCTTCACCGAGAGCTTTTAAGATCTCCCGTATATGATACTCAATTTTTTCCTTATCTATAGCCATTTGTCACACTCCTCTCGCCATAGGATCCCATATAAACTTATGAAGCTGAAGCTGTAATCTTACGCCGTTCAGCTTATTCTTTTTCATGAATTCAACTATATCCGCCGGAGCTATCCTGCCGAAAACAGGACTAAAATATACATGACACCGCTCCGTCAGAGAATACGTTCTGATTATTTCTGCCGCACGCTCAAGATCTTTCTCTGAACCTGCCACGAACTTTACGGTATCGTTCTTTTTAAGCAGTTCAAAATTGCGGAGATTCATTTTATCTTCCATGCCACTGCACGGAAGCTTGTAATCCATAGTAAACAGAGGTCTGTGATTTATTACGTCGAACGGCAAAAGATCAATGCTGCCATTTGTCTCGATCTCCACGGACAATCCGTTTCTGCCAAGTATTTCAATAACTTCCTCCATCCCCGGAACAAGCAGCGGTTCGCCTCCGGTGAGCGTCACGTTACGGATGCCTGTCTCCATAACAGCTCCGAGTATTTCTTCTTTATCCATTGGGGTAAATGGCGTATCAGGCTGATTTACCCATGAGGTGTCACAATAGCTGCAATTGAGATTACATCCCCGGAACCTGACAAAAACTGCCAGTTCTCCGGCACGTGTACCCTCTCCGTTAATACTTGAAAAAATTTCTGCTACTTTGTATATCATCATTCATTCCCCCTGTAAGAGGCACAGTTGTCGGGAGTCTCGTAAACTGTTACCCTGCTGACAGGTTCTCCTGCCTCACTGAGAAGATCAAAGAAATACTTTGCAAAACACTCTGCCGTGGGACGAAAATCTACAGGAATCAACCTGAATCCCTCGGCGTCAAGTGCATCAACAGTAGCTTGGCGCAGCGTACCCGTCTCATAAATAAGAGCATGATCGAAATTATCCGCCATAGACCTGAGACGCTTTTTCAGCGGTCCAAAATCCTCGATCATACTGCGGAATTCACCGCCTTCCTGCAATGACTTCTGTGAGATCTCTGCTTCTATTGTCCAGCGATGACCATGAATATTGGCACATTTGCCGTTATATCCGCTTAGAAAATGAGCGCTGTCAAAAGCTGCCCGTACCTTTAATTCAAACATAAATATCCCTCTTAAATATAAAGCAATAAAAAATACTGAAAAATGCGTGTGAACAGAAACACACGCATCCGGAAATTACATTGTGATCTGCCCATAGTTTTGTTTTTCGACAGGATGGTGCAAACGAACTGTCGTATAATTATTGTAGCATATTCAAATCCATTTGTCAATGATTTCTCTTTTTCCGAATTTTTGCAAATATTTCTCTTTACCTTTTCCTTAAAGTATGATACAATATAATAAGAAAAAATCTGGAGGAAACAAAAATGATCTATGTAACAGGCGATACGCACGGTGATTACAGCCGTTTCCGTGACCCGGCATTCAAAAAGCTGCACCGTGGAGATACCCTTATAATCTGCGGCGATTTCGGATTTTTCTGGGACGGCTCACGCAAAGAAAAATCTATTATAAAAAAAATTACCGGAAAGGGATATACCATAGCTTTCCTCGACGGATGCCATGAAAACTTTGATATTCTGGAAAGCTTTCCCATAACAGAGTGGAACGGCGGAAAAGCACGGGTTATAGATAAAAATCTTGTTCATCTGATGCGTGGTCAGGTGTACACTGTCGAAGGGAAAAAAATATTTACATTCGGCGGCGGTCACAGTCAGGATTTTGATTTTCGACGAGGCAGTGAAAACTGGTGGAAGCGTGAAAAACCTTCTCACGAGGAGATCATTGAGGCAATCGACAATCTTAAACGCCACGGTAATACAATAGACTATGTCATCACCCATGAGCCGCCTGTCTCACTCAAGGATTGTCTTAATGTTGACGTTCTCCAGAGACTTGAAGTCCATGCGCTTTTTGAGGACATTATTAAAACCTGTTCGTACCAGAAGTGGTTCTTCGGAAAATGCCACATAGACAAGCATATTCCTATAAAATTTTTTGCCGTTTTCAATAATGTAATACCTTTGAAATAATGGTAAATTATTTTCCAGTATTTTTGCATTGATTTAATTATACCTGTATGATATAATATAATTGTTCCAAGAGAGACAGAAAGAATCATTACCTGGAACAATACTTACAGGAGGTACAATATTATGTGCAATATCTGGAAAATGCTCTGTGAGATGTTCGGCATCTGCTGCAAATAACGGGCAATAACAAAAAGTCTCCCCTGAACTTCGGTTCGGGGGAGATTTTTATTCATTTTTCGCAGCTGTGAATAACCTTTACCGGACACGCTGCCATGCAGGTTCCACAGTTTGTACACTTGTCATAGTCAATAGAGGCATGGAAATTCTCAACTTTTACAGCGCCCTCCGGGCACTTCTTTTCGCAGATCTTACAGCCGATACATCCGTTTTTACAGCTGAGCTTTGTTTCCTTGCCGTTTGCGGCAGAAGAGCAGAGAACATCTATATGTTTAGCAAGCGGCTTGATAGAAATAAGCTGATTCGGGCAAACCGACGCACACTGTCCGCAGGCTCCGCACAAAGACGGAATCACTCTTGCCACACCGTTTTCAAGCTTTATGGCATTGTGTTCGCAAACATTCATACAATCGCCAAGTCCGATACATCCGTATTTGCAAAGACCATTTCCGCCGTAGAAACGTTTTACCGCCTTGCACGACTGAACTCCGTCAAAAGCAAACGCCTGCTGAGTGGCATTGCAGTCGCCGTTACAGTGAACAATCGCTGTCATCGGCACAACATCCGCAGCGTCTGTTCCGAGTATGGAAGCGATCTTAACAGCCGCATCAGCTCCTCCCGGACGGCAAAGATTTGTCGGTGCGCCGTTATTCACAACAGCTGCGGCGTAATCCGCACATCCGGCATAGCCGCATGCACCACAGTTTGCCTGCGGAAGAACTTCGCTGATTTTTTCAATACGCTCATCCACCTCAACATAGAACACCTTTGCGGCAACTGTAAGCAGAATTCCTGCCAATGCTCCGCACAGGCCTACAATAAGCGCAGGGATCAAATATGTCATAAACAATCCTCCTTAATTGAACAATCCCGAAAAGCCGAGAAAGCTCACTGAAACGACAGAGGCGGCAATAAGTGTTGCCGGAACTCCCTTAAATGTTTCGGGAATATCAGCATACTCCATTTTTTTACGGACACCGGAGAAAATCACCAGTGACAGCATAAATCCCAGACCTCCGCCTACTGCGTTTACAATGGATTGAACAAAACTGTAACTGTTGTCAATATTCAGAACGGTTACTCCGAGAACAGCACAGTTAGTAGTGATGAGCGGCAGATATACGCCCAGTGCGCTGTACAGCGACGGAATACATTTTTTGAGCATAGTCTCAACAAGCTGAACAAAAAGAGCGATAACCAGAATAAATACAACAGTATCAAAGTATTCAAGTCCGTTCGGAACGAATATTCCATGATGAATAGGATATGTTACCGCTGTAGCACATATCATTACAAATGTTACTGCAAGACCCATTCCCGTTGCACTGTCAAGCTTCTTGGATACTCCAAGAAACGGACATATTCCCATAAACTTTGAAAGAACAAAGTTATCTGTCAGCATTGCTGCCAGCAGAATTACCATCAAGCTTTTCATGATTCACAGCCTCCGTTTCCTGCCTGTGCACAGGCGCTTGCATTGGGGCATCCATGACATCCCAGTTCCTGCGGCGGCTTTTTCTTAGAAATCTTGTTTACAATGGCTATTATCACGCCAAGAGTAAAAAAACCTCCTGCCGGCATAATAAACAACATCATAGGATTATCATGTATCACCGGAATATTCATGTCCATCCACTTACCTGCTCCCAATATTTCACGGAAAGATCCCATAAGAAACAGCGCAAGAGTGAATCCAATGCCCATTCCAATTGCATCGCAGGCAGAAGCCACTACACCGTTCTTGCTTGCAAACATTTCAGCTCTGCCAAATATAATACAGTTTACGGTTATAAGCGTAAGATAAATACCAAGACTGTCGTAAAGATCGGGAACAAAACCTTCGAGAATAAACCCGATAAAGGTAACAAAACTGGCAATAATGACGATAAATGCAGGAATTCTTACTTTATCGGGAATAACCTTTCTGAGAGCAGAAACAACAATATTTGAGCCAAGAAGCACAAAGGTTGTAGCCAATCCCATGCCAATTCCGTTTTTTGCCTGAGTAGTAACAGCCAGGGTAGGACACATTCCAAGAAGCATCACAAGAGTTGGATTTTCCTTGATTATGCCCTTTGTTATTTCATTTAAAAGAAATTTCTTTTCAGCCACCGAGGATCTCCTCCTTATTTTCATTATATACGTTCATTGCAATTTCAACAGCCTTTTTCATTCCGTTTGAAGAAAATGTTGCGCCGCTTATGGAATCGATCTCCTCCGGAACTTTTGTTATGCCCACAAAATTTTTCTCTACAAAAGACGGTTCGTCTTTTACCTTTGAACCGAGACCAGGCGTTTCTCCAAGAGATATAAAGGAAATCCCCGTCAGAACACCTTTTTCATCAATACCAACAAGAATATTGATTCCGCCCTTTGAATAACCGTCGGTGCAGACCTGTATTACCGTCTTTCCGTCAGAGGTCACGGCGATTTGCTGTATTTCGTCATATCCGAAATTATCGTCTATAATAGTCGTCTCGCACTCTCCGAAAAGCGATTCAACGCTTTTATTGAATTTCAGAGCTCGCTGCTCGGCTATTCTATCCTTTGTCATTTCGTAGGCAAGAACAAGAAGAAGCGCTGCCGCCGTGCAGATCACGGTAAGGATTATAGTAGGTTTTATCTTATCCTTCATTCCTTTCAGCCTCCTTTGCGCCAAAAATCTTTGTACGTGTCATCTGCTCAATATATGGGGTAAGAATATTCATAAGCAGAATCGAGAAAGAAACTCCCTCCGGATAAGAACCGAACTTTCGTATAACAAAGGTAATGAGTCCGCATCCCATACCGAAAATCAGCTTTCCCTTGAAGGTTATCGGTGTGGTAGCGTAATCTGTAGCCATAAAGAATGCTCCGAGGAAAACGCCGCCCGCCAGTATGTGATAAAGAGGATCTTCTCCGGCGATCGCCATAAGTGCGGCAAGACTTCCGATGAAAGCGGCCGGTGCGGCAAGGGAAATTATTCTTCTTGCTGCAAGATAAAGTCCTCCTGCCAGAAGAGCCAGCGCACAGGTCTCACCGAGACATCCGCCGACATTTCCCAGAAGCAGATCAAGATATGAAGGCAGTTCTGCTCCCTCGCCCATTGCAAGAGGAGTTGCGGAAGAAACGGCGTCGTATTCATATGAAACGGGCTGGATCCAGTGCGTCATGGCAGACGGAAAAGACACCATGAGCACTATTCTTGCAGTGATTGCCGGATTGGCAAAATTTTGTCCAAGACCTCCAAAAAGCTGCTTTATAATCACGATAGCCACAAAGCATCCGATTACTGCCATCCAGTAAGGCAGGGTCACAGGAAGATTCATAGCCAAAAGCACGCCTGTAACAACAGCGGAAAGATCGGTTATAGTATTGCTGCGTTTCATGATGCGACGGCTGAGGTATTCAAAAATCATACAGCTGGACACGCAGACTGCTGTCAGGGTAACGACCCTCCAGCCAAAGATGTAGCATCCTGCGCACAAGGCAGGAATAAGAGCAATGATGACGTTGAGCATTATGCCGGAAGTCTTCATATAATTTTCGTCATGGGGTGACGGTGAAACAATAAGCTTGTTCATTCTGCATCCTCCTTACTTTCTTGGTATAAGCGTCTTTGCCAGCTGATTTGTCTCTGCAAGCTTACGATTCGCAGGACATACATATGTACAGCTTCCGCAGTTCATGCAGAGCATTACTTTGAGTTTGCTCAGTTCCTCAATATTTTTTATCTTATAAGCTCTGTCGATATCGGCAGGCATAAGACCCATGGGACAAACTCTTACACAGCGCCCGCAGCGGATGCAGGCAGATGTTTTTCGCTGATCGTAACGGTCAAAGGCAAGCAGTGCATTGGATGTTTTTACCACCGGCATATCGGCATTCGGAATACTCATGCCCATCATCGGACCGCCGCTTATGATTTTTTTTACCGAATCCATATCCGTTTTGCAGTATTCGAGTAATTCCCTGAAAGATGTACCGATAACGGTTTTTATATTTTTCGGATCAGCCACTGCGTTTCCGTCAATAGTCAGACGGCGCTGCACAAGAGGCATACCGTCCTGCATATATCGGTAAAGAAAAGCAATGGTCGAAACATTCATTACGATGACTCCTATATCTGACGGAAGCTGTCCCTCCATAACGATCCTGCCGGTGGAATTGTAGATAATCACCTTTTCTGCTCCCTGCGGATAGCTTGAGGGCAGGGTAACAATATCAATTGAATCGTCGTCCTCTGCCATTTTCGTGAATTTCTTTATTGCTTCCGGCTTATTTGCTTCAATAGCCAGTTTAACACTCTTTATGCCAAGATGAGACTGTACGAGTCTTATTCCGCCTATAACATCTGCTGAATTCTCAATCATTTCTCGATAATCCGCCGTTATATACGGCTCACATTCTGCGGCGTTTATAACAAGTGTATCGACAGGGGTTTTAGGGTTCAGCTTGATATGCGTCGGGAAACCTGCACCGCCAAGACCGCAGGCTCCGCTTTCCCTTACAGCCTTTATAAAGCTGTTCCTGTCGGTGACAACAGGCGGTTTTACTTCTTCTGAAACAGTCTGCTGACCGTCTGTTTCGATTTCAACGGCCTTGCATACAGCTCCCGAAGCCGTTCTGTAATCGCTGACGGCTGTAATCGTTCCTGAAACGGAAGAATGAATGGGAACGCTGAATGCAGCGTCGGAATCGCCTATTTTCTGACCCACCTTTACCGTATCTCCTGCCTTTACAAGCGGCTGACACGAAGCTCCCATATTCATAGACATGGGGATTTTCACCCTGGCAGGCAGAGGGAATTCTTCAGTAGGGCTGTTTTCCGTATTTTTACGGTGATTCAGCCTTATTCCGTTCAATTTGTTCATATTTTTCTCCTTTATACTCAAATATGCCATACTATATAATTATACAATATTCTTTGATTTTTTTCAATATATTTTTAAAAATAAATATACAAAAAAATTTCCAGCATCGCACCCAAACTTCATATGGGAGCTATTCACATTTGACAAATCAGGTAATTTAGTGTTATAATAAGAGTATATTATAAAGTAAAGAAGGATATAAATGGAAAAAACAAAAGAAGTAAATCCTCTGGCAACTGTTTCCGTAAGAAAACTTATGGTAAAATTTGCAGTGCCGAGCATAATCGGAATGCTGGTAGGCGCTCTCTACAATATGGTAGACCAGCTATTTATCGGACAAAAGGTCGGTTCACTCGGAAACGCCGCCACAAACATCGCCTTTCCTCTGACCACGATATGTATGTCCCTCGCCTTGCTTTTCGGAATCGGAGGCGCTTCATGCTTCAATCTTGCAATGGGCAGGGGCGACAAGAAAAACGCCGGATATTACGCAGGAAACGCTTTGACAATGCTTGCCGTCTGCGGTGTGCTGATATCGATAATCACTCTGATATTTCTCACTCCCATGCTGAAACTTTTCGGAGCTACCGCAAAAAATCTGCCGTTCGCTCAGGATTACGTGCGTGTCACTGCATTGGGATTCCCGTTCCTGTTACTGTCCACAGGAGGCGGACATCTTATCAGAGCAGACGGCAGCCCTCAGATAACCATGCTGCTTAACATCACCGGAGCTGTTATAAACACTATCCTCGACGCAGTTTTCGTACTGGTTTTCGGCTGGGGCATGGCAGGCGCCGCCGCCGCTACAGTCATCGGACAGTTTGTCTCGGCTGTGATAGTTATTATTTACGCTTTCAGATTCAAAACGGTCAAGCTTGAAAAAAAGCACTTTATACCTTGCAGCACCCATATTAAACGGGTTTCGTCAATTGGTATGGCTTCGTTCTTCAATCAGATCGCTATAGGCGTAGTTCAGATCGTTCTCAACAACTCTCTCAAGCACTATGGAAGCCTTTCTTCCTACGGAGCTGACGATCCCATTGCTGTAGCAGGAATCGTCATGAAAGTCAACATGATCGTCTTTTCTATTGTCATCGGTCTTGCTCAGGGAACGCAGCCAATCGAGAGTTTTAACTACGGCGCACGCAATTTCAGCCGTGTCCGGGAGGCATACCGCCTTGCTGTTATAACCGGTGGAGGAATATCTATCTTCGCTTTTGTATTGTTCCAGATATTCCCACGGGAAATTCTTATGATCTTCGGAAAGGGCAGCGACTCTTACTTTGAATTCGGAATAAAATTTTTCCGCATTTTCCTGTTTTTCACCTGGATAAACTGCCTTCAGCCTATCACATCAACGTTCTTTACATCTATCGGAAAATCTATCAAGGGCGTTTTTCTGTCGCTGACGAGACAGATCATCTTCTTCGTTCCTATTCTGCTGGTTCTTCCTCTGATCTTCGGAATAAACGGCATTCTTTACACAGGACCTATTGCCGATGTACTTTCGGCTGTCGTTGCAATACTAATGGCAGTATATGAATTCAAAGTAATGAAAAAACTAGATGCAGAAGTTAAAAAATCTCCGAAAGTCGGAGCAAAAATATAACACAAAAGGACGGAAAGATTTCCGTCCTTTGTTTTTAGAGTCTGTTCAATATCTTATAATATTCCAAGTCCATCCAGAAGCATTTTCAGACCTATAAGTATCAGAATTCCCCCTCCGGCGATCTCCGCTTTCTTTTCAAAGCGACTGCCGAATTTATTGCCTATAACCACGCCTGCAAAAGATATGGCAAAAGTCACAGCAGCAATCATTATTACAGACAGTATAAGATTCACCTTAGCCGCTGCAAAAACTATTCCGACTGCAAGAGCGTCTATGCTGGTAGCTACAGCGAGCAGTGTAAGTTCCCCAAAAGCAAGCTTGTATTCTGACTTTCCGCCTGACTCCTCTTCGTCATGAAACGCTTCCCATATCATCTTTCCGCCTATAACGCCAAGAAGCCCGAATGCAATCCAATGACTGACAGAACTTATATATCCAGCAAAACGACTCCCCAGAAAATATCCGATAAGAGGCATTACCCCCTGAAAGATTCCGAAAAACAATGCGATTATCAAACCGCTGCGTACACACAGCTTTTTCATACTAAGCCCCTGACATACCGCAACAGAAAAAGCATCCATAGCAAGTCCGGCAGAAAGAAGCGTTAATTCAATGATTCCCATAACTTTACACCTCGTAATAATATTGTAATCATTATATTATATACGGACAGGCGCTAATATATTACAGTTTGTATTCCATAATATAATCGTCCATCACAAATCCGTTCCCTATGTCAGCGACGGACTGTCTGGTAATTATAAACCCTGTTTTTCTGTAAACGTCAACAGCATGATCATTGTGCCTGTTCACCGTCAGATAAACTGTGCTTTTGCCAGATTTACGGGCTTCATCAAAAACTCTGTTCAGCATGGCAGAAGCAATTCCTTTGCCCCTTTTATCTGCGCAAAGATAAAGCTTGCTCAGAAAAAAGTGCTCGTCATCTTCAGGTTTTATGCCGATATATCCGCATAACTTCCCGCATTCCCTGACGGCAAGATAGCTGTAGCCCTGATTAGATATCTGCTCCGTCATGGCATGATAAGACTGATATTTTTCTATCATATATTCTATATGTTCCGCAGAAATTATTCCCGGAAAACACTCACGCCAGATTTCTGCAGCCAAATCTGCAACTTCACGGAGTTCTTCATCCATTTCGACCTTTGAAATTTCTATGCTCATTTTCTTACCCCTGAAAAGAACAGCCCGAAAGCTGTTCTATATTATTATTCAGACATCTCCCAATTGTGGTATACATTCTGGACATCATCGTTATCTTCAAGATGCTCCAGAAGAAGATTCATTTTCTTGATATGATCCTCATCAGTTAGAGTAGTATAGTTTGCCGGAATCTGCTCAACCTCTGCGGATAAAACATTATATCCCTTGGCTGTCAGCCCCTCCCGCAGAGCGTGAACATTCTCTGGAGCGCACTCGATCTCAACGGTTTCTTCGCTTATATCAAAGTCGTCTCCGCCGCACTCAAAAACATCATCCATAACGGCATCCTCGTCAAGACCCGTATTTTCCAGAACAACGATTCCCTTAGTGCTGAACATAAATGAAACACATCCGATAGTTCCGAGGTTTCCGCCGAATTTATCAAAATAATGACGAACCTCTCCGGCAGTCCTGTTTCTGTTGTCTGTAAGACACTCAACAATAACAGCGACGCCGTTTGGACCATATCCCTCGTAAACGATATTTTCATAGTTGTTTTTGTCCTCGCCGCCGGCAGCCTTCTTAATAACACGCTCAATGTTATCGTTGGGAACGTTATTTGCCTTTGCCTTTGCAATAAGATCACGAAGCTTACTGTTGTTGTTCGGATCGGGACCGCCTTCCCGTACCACAACAGTAATCTCACGCCCTATTTTTGTAAATATTTTACCTTTAACAGCGTCGGTAGCTTCCTTTTTACGTTTAATATTATTCCATTTTGAATGACCTGACATATTTTACACTCCTATCTGCTCATTTTCAATAATATCTGTAACTAATTCAAACAATTCATCCAGCCTTGCAAGCTGTCCTGTGATATAAAGATATCCGAACAGGCACTCAACAGCCGAAGCACGCCTGTACTGCGCCGCATCAGCGTGCTTCGGAACTGTATTTCCCGTAGCATTGCGTCCACGCTTCATCACCGATAATTCGTGTTCTGTAAGCTTGTTCAGAAAAATTTCAAATATCTCTGACTGAAACTCTGCACACACCAGTTTGATCTTAGCGGAATGAAGCTTTGCAGCCGGCATATTGGCTTTCTTCAGCAGATATTCCCTTACATAGGTATCGTAAACGCTGTCGCCAAGAAAAGCCAGACTCAGCGGACTGTATGAATTTGCTTCACATTCTGACAATTTCTTTTTATCCATATTAGTAAACAAAGTCAAACTCAAAGCCCTCAAGATCCACTGTATCGCCCTCCTGAATACCCATTTCCTCCAGCTTTGCAATTATTCCGCTGTTGATAAGCACACGCTGAAAATACTGGAGCGATGAGTAATCATCCGGATCAATCACACGCATTGTCGGACGTATCCATGGAGCTTCAACGTAATAAATTCCGTCCTCCACAAAGACGCCGAACTGCTTTCCGTTTCCGAGCATATCGTCAAGCTCTGCCTGTGGAATAGGTTCAGGTTCATATTCCTTGATGGGGGGAAGAGTTTCCAGAACCTCTGTGATCTTGTTTATAAGCTGCGCAGTTCCCTTTGTTGTGGCAGCCGAAATACAGAAGAACGGAATTTCCTTTTCCTCGATATATTGCCTGAAATCGGATATCTGCTCATCGGTTGCCATATCCGATTTATTAGCAGCTACAATCTGAGGACGAACTGCAAGCTCTTCGTTGAATTTGGCAAGCTCCTTGTTGATTATCTCAAAATCGCTTTTGGGATCACGTCCCTCGATGCCGGAAACATCCACCACATGAACGATAAGACGACATCGTTCAACGTGTCTGAGAAACTCGTGACCAAGCCCGACGCCATCGCCGGCGCCCTCTATAAGTCCCGGGATATCAGCCATTACAAAGGATTTCTCCTCACCTGTCCTCACCACTCCGAGAACTGGCGTAAGGGTCGTGAAATGGTAATTTGCGATCTTCGGCTTGGCAGCGCTGACAACAGAAATAAGAGTAGACTTGCCCACGTTCGGATAACCCACCAGTCCTACGTCTGCAAGAAGTTTAAGCTCCAGAGAAACTTCGAATTCCTCTCCGGGAAAACCTGGCTTTGCAAATTTCGGGATCTGTCTTGTTGGAGTGGCAAAATTCACATTGCCTTTTCCGCCACGTCCGCCTCTGGCAAGAACTTTAGGCTCATCAGTGGACATATCAGCCATTATTCTGCCTGTTTTTGCGTCACGGACAATAGTTCCACGTGGTACCTTTATGATAAGAGGCTCGGCACTCCTGCCTGTGCAGTTTCTTGCGCCGCCATTCTGTCCACGTTCGGCTAAATACTTTCTTTTATACCTGAAATCAATAAGAGTTGAAAAGTTATCATCAACCTGAAAAACAACATCTCCGCCTCTGCCGCCGTCTCCGCCGTCAGGACCTCCTGCTGCAACATATTTTTCCCTATGAAATGAGACTGCTCCGTCGCCGCCGTCGCCGGCTTTTATAATTATTTTTGCACGGTCTACAAACATTTTACGACCTCCCGATAGATCCTCTAAAGAAAAATCCCAAGCAAGCTGCTCGGGATTTATGCACGTTTAAAAGTGGTTACTGCTCGTAAACAGAAACCTTTTTACGATCACGGCCTAAACGCTCAAATTTAACCTTACCGCTTACTGTTGCGAATAATGTATCATCTGAACCAATGCCAACGCCCTCGCCGGGATGGATATGTGTACCTCTCTGACGAACGAGGATATTTCCTGCCTTAACGAACTGACCGTCAGCTCTCTTGACGCCAAGTCTCTTAGACTCAGAGTCACGACCGTTCTTTGTAGAACCAACACCCTTTTTATGAGCGAAGAACTGCATACTGATCTTAAACATACTTACACCTCCGAAATAATGATTTTAATTGTGTTTGGGAATTCTTCAAGTATTGCTTCAAAATGCTGTTTCAGCCGTCCAAACATTCTCGACGCATCGTCAAAACGACTGCCAGCTGTACATTTTATAACGTTGATTCCTGTTTTTACTACAGGAAAACATTCGAATTCATCAAGCAGATTTACCGTTAACTGAACTGCCGATGAAACTGAAGCACACGCTACATCTCTGCCATTTACCGCCATTCCTGCATGACCGCTGAGCCTGAAACCACTTAATTTCCCTTTTGATTCATAAAATTCTGCACGGATCATGATCAAGCCTTGATAGCTTCGATCTTCACCTGAGTGTAAGGCTGTCTGTGTCCCTGCTTCTTCTTCTCGCCCTTCTTAGGCTTGTATGTGAAAACAGTGATTTTCTTAGCTTTACCGTTCTTAATAACCTTTGCTTCAACTGCCGCACCGTCAACATAAGGAGCGCCGATCTTAAGACCATCGTCTGCTCCAAGCGCTACAACCTTATCGAATGTAACTGTCTCGTCAGCCTCAGCTGCAAGCTTCTCAATGAAGATAACATCGCCCTCGTTTACCTGGTACTGCTTTCCGCCGGTTTCAATAACTGCGTACATTTATGGCACCTGCCTTTTCATAAACTCGCTGTACCGGGCGTGCGAACACACATCTTTAAATACCCGTTTACAAGCGGTAATAATATTTTACCACAAAGCCTGACCTTTGTCAAGGTTTTTTTAAGATTTTTTGAAAAAAGTGGCTATTCCGGAATACTTCTATGCTCTTTCCAATTTACCAGACCTTATAACCGGGTTCACCGATTTTATAAGATGTTCCGGGAACATATAAGTCGGACATTTTGAATTCCTTCCCCTGTTCCGTAAGCTGCTTCTGGATTTTCATCATTTCCCTGAATGCGATACTATTCACCACGATCTTCTTGACATCTTCCTGCGGCGGACGCTTTCCAAGAAATTCCAGAATTGCCTGCTGAAGATAAAAATATGATCTGAGCTGGGTTTTCTTAAATTCGATCTGCTTCTGATCATCGCCTTCGCCCTCGATCAAAAACAGACTGTCGCCCTCCTGATAGCCGAGCGTAAGCTTTGCAAGAATCTCAGGAATAAATATTCTTATCTCCGAAGCGAGCGATTTATTTCCCGTCATTTCATCGAGTCTCTTTGCCAGTTCTACATAATCCTCCTGCTTTTCGATCTTAACCATAGAATTCAGACATTCTTCTGCTGCTTTCATTACGGTTTCCTTGTCAAAAGGACACTTATCATCTTCACGCTGAACAAAAATAGCGTGCTGCTTTTCGCAGGCAAATCCCTCTTCGTCTCCCCATGAGTCGATATATGGCTCCATTAGCTTATTGAGCTGCGGACATACAGAACCGTTTACACGAACCTCTATCATCTTTCTTACTCTTGGCTGCTGATTATTTTCCTCAGTTCCCGGCACAAACATCCTTGCAAGGTAAATTCTTACCCAATAATATTTTTTTGATCCAAGATACTTAGGAAGCTCATTCATGAGGAACTTCACAAGCATAACAGGTTCTTTTTTCTGTTCGCCTGCTCTGATCCTTACGACCGACTGACAATACATATCAAAATCATAGTGCTGTCTCAGAAAGTCCACAGAAACCGGTATAGGATTTTTCTTGTTTATCGACTGATCTATGGGATGCCACAGTCCTGCATAGAAAATATCCGCAGCCATTTTTGCCGCATCCATCTCTGTAGCGCCCTGTGCGTCGACCGGATCGATAAGCGGCTCGTCAAAAGCGTCATTTTTCACAATAAATATAACCTGAACAAGCTTTACACTGCCCTTATCTTCTTTATGTCCTACCTGAACATCTATCGTATATCCCTTGGGCATAATGATACAGTTGTCATAAAGCGTTCCGTTCAGTTTTTCGTTCAGCTTTCTGAGTACCTCCAGAATTATAGCTTCATTTGCCTTTTCAGCCTGAACCTGGGGAGTTAATTCCTCAATCTGTTCTTCTTTCTTTTTTTTCTTAAAAAGTGCCACTTTTACCATTCTCCTTATATTATAAATTGTATATTGATCCCTTTGAACAGCACTGTACAAAGTTATCGTACAGTGATACCATTATTCCGGGAAAAATTAAACAGGTGCCGTAAATCCAACTGCTGCCCAGCCTTCCTTTACGTTGATCTGAGGATCCTTGAATCCGACGCTTTCAAGCTCGCCGATCACCTCGTGCATCCTCTCCTCGATAATACCTGACACGATCAGAGTACCACTGCTTTTTACATAACGCAAAAAGTAGTCTTTCATTGCAATAAGAACATCCGCCACAATATTTGCAGCTATCACATCGTATTTTGCGTCGATCTTATCTGCAAGTTCTTCATCTGTCAGTATATTTCCGTAAAACGTCCTGTACTTCTCAGGTCTTATATGATTCTTTATGGCGTTTTCCATAGCCGTTTCCGCTGCATTTTGCTCAATATCGACAGCAACGGCGCTTTCTGCACCCAGCAACATTGCTCCTATTGAAAGAATTCCGCTGCCGCAGCCCATATCCAGAATCCTGTCGCCCTTTTTCAGACCTTTTTCCAGGAGTTCCAAACATAATCTTGTCGTATGATGCTGACCTGTGCCAAAGCTTGAAGCCGGATCTATCTCAAGAACAATGCGATTGCCGTCATTTTCATATTCTTCCCATGAAGGCTTTATCACCAGCCTTTCACCTATCTTAACCGGCTTGAAATACTGCTTCCAGTTATTTGCCCAGTCCTCTTCACGGATACTTGAAAGTTCTGCTTCAAGACGTCCGTACACGCCGTCTGCGTCGTCTGCTTTCAGCTGTGAAAGCATTGTACGTATCGACAGCAGCATATCGGCTCCCTGAGAATTTGAAGGCAGATACACCGTTATTCTTGTTTCACAGGTTGACAGACCCATAAGATCTTCGTCAATATAGTCCCATTTGCCGTTCTTATTTTCCAGAAATTCATTGAAATCCTCGGCGTCCTGAATAACAAATCCCTTAATTCCTATATCCATAAGTTTTGCACACAGCAGCTCTATCCCTGCTGTGGCAGTATAAATATTAACTTCTGTCCATTCCATAAACTGTTCTCCTTAATTGCAGACAAGTATCAGGTACACCAGAACATCTCCGCTGTTTACCCTGCCGTCTCCGTTGATATCGGCTGCTTTTATCTCGCAGGCAGTCAGCATCGACACTCCATCGGGCATATCGGCAAGGCTGTTCAGATACTCGCCGAGCAGTCCGAGATCATACATATCAATTTTTCCGTCACCATTGATATCCCCTTTTTCATGAGGCATTTCAGCCTTTACAAAAGCCATACCAGAAAGATCAATCCAACCGGCAAAGTTATCAGTTCCTGCTATATGACCGATAGTTCCAGTACCCTCCGGAACATTCACCACTCCGCCAGGTACGACATATGATACCGGATCTCCGGTACAGTCAAAAGAATCATAAATGCCTATTTCAGCCGTTCCGGAATTGAAATACTCTCCGGTCTGCATCACGGTGGTCGTCGCATCAGTCGGTTTGGCTGTCGTGGACGTTGTGGTCATGGTCGTAGTCACTTCAGTAGTAGTTGTTGTAGGTGTGGTTGTGGTGGTAATTACTTCAGTAGTGGTTGTAGTTGCCGTTTCAGTTGTAGTTGTCGTAGTTGATGTTACGGAAGGATTAAAAGGTGCAGGCGGATTCTTACAGGTCAGCGCCCAGTATTCGTTTCCTCCGCTGAGCTTATATTCATCGTACAGCAGAACCGTGTCCGACGCTGGATCTATCATATATATATCATTTCCAACAACGCCTTCAATATATACCCAGTGCCAGTTGACATTTACTATAACATGAAGTCCCTGATCCATCATCGCCTTTATTTCAGCCGCAATTCCCTCCTGAGTAAAGCTTTTGAAATTTGCGTCTTTTACAAATGTTATCTGCGGGATGATCTGACCAATCGTTCCCCAGCTGGCGATAGATCCGCCGTAGCTGAAACCGCCTCTGTTGGTGTATGCGTTGGCAAGTATACCGGGATTGAAGTCGTCTATCCTGCTGATACCAAGATTTGCAAGAGCCGTACTGTCCAGTGAATCAGACGCCATTGCCATTATGGACAGAGACGTTATTAGACATCCCGACTTAGCAACTGTAGTTCCGTTCATACTGACGTTCCCCCACCGTGGATCCATCTGACGCCATGTGTGATAATCTTCTGCTGCTGATATTTCGTTTATTTTTCCAATGTACAGCTGATTGATGCCCACAAAGAATATCAAAGCAGTCAATATACTCAGAACGCTCTTTAAAATTCCTTTTTTTCCTGTAGTCTGCATAATTACCTCCGTTAATATAAATCTCAAGCGGTCGTTATGCGTCTCTTTTTCTTCTTTTTCTTTATCTCCATAAATGCCTCATACGCTGATGTATAAACATTTATGATTATTTCTTTATCTTGACTGTCCAAAGCGGAATTTCCATAAACAGCCGCATCGAACAAATCTGCCAACACTGTAATATCAGAGCCCGAAATATTTATTATTTTTTCTGCTGCCTGGTGAGAAGTATTCACTCCTGAAATACGATACAGTCTGCAAAGTCTGTACATAACTTCCTTTGCAACGTCTTCCGTTTTTTTCTTTCTGCACTTGAAAATGAAAAATTTATGTGAGATCGGCGGATAAGCTTTGATCGCAGCAAAAATCAAAACAATAAACACGAAAAGCATGATTCCTGCAATCATGAGCATCTGCGAAAGGCTTATTTTTTCTTCCTGCTGCTCGGCAGCGGCAATTGTCGGCTCGAATGTGACCCAGCCGAATCCCTCTATGTACAATTCCGGATACCCGTGAGCCTGCTGCGGCGTTACAACATAATTTGCGTCAATTTTTGGATCTTTGGGATCTTCATTCGGCTGCGACGCAAGATATCCCTCGCAGTAGCGTGCCGGAATCCCTGCCGCTCTCGAAAGAAGAACCATCGCCGTAGCATATTCATAGCAAACGCCACGCTTTGTATTGAAGAGGAAATTTTCCACATTTTCTCCCCTTGACTTTACATATTTCAGATCATAAACAAAGTCGTTGGCGAAGAAATACTGCTCGATAGCCTTTGCTTTGTCGTAATCGGAATCCAGCCCCTGAGTTATTTCCTGCGCAAGATCATAGATCTTACTGCTGTCACCGTAATCAAGCAGATCTCTGCAATAATCGGTGTATTCGTCGTATTCCTGTGATAAAACATCAGCATACCGTCCGATAACCTCATTATTTTCTCCGCTGTCACGGTATGTGGATTTCAGGATATGTTCAGCATCCCAGAGAAGATGCGCATAATCTGATTGAGAAATAATATCTATTATTTCCTTGTTGAAACTGTTTGCGAAAAATGTATTTTCATAATAATCGTATACCCAAACATCTGACGCCGGAAAGTATTTATCGCTGTATATAAATCCCGTTTTTGACATTTTCATTATTTCTTTGGAACTTGTCCATATAAGACTTTTCACAAACTGCGGAACAGGCGCAAATTGTGAGTATCTGTAAGCAGAATATATTTCTGCTCTTTTTTTCCCCGGTGTCACTACATTCTCCGGAGAATAGCCGGAAAGTCCGTATTCTTCTGCGAAATCGCCGTCAAGCTCCGCCGCAGTCAGAACAGCCTTTGTAAGTTCGCCTGCCTGTCCAAGTTCAAAAGACACTTCGACTTCTTCATCTTTTTCCGTAGTTTCATCTACATCTCCTTCGTACCAGTTATCATCGTCATAATGGTAATTTGAAGATGTACGCATTTTCAGATGAAGTTCCTCATCAGCTTTGACATAGTACAGAGGCGTATTGTTATCGACATCCCTGTACTGTCCGCCGGAAGATTCATCACGAAAATTTCCAAGCATCGCCATAAGCCTATCCGTGAACTGCTCGGCTGAAATAAGGGATTCAATAAACGTACGGTCAGTTTCTACCTGCGGCTTCGGAACTACAGCGGCAATAGCCGCAAATAAAAGAGCGTATATCCCGGCTGACTGCCACGTCTCTTTCTTTACCTTAACGACCACTGTATCGCTGTCTTTAAGCTGCCTGAAATAAACAAGGAGCATTATATATCCTACCGCCATAAGGATAATGAAAGCAATAGGCATTTTCTCGGCTTCTTTACCATAAACGGCAAATGGGATTATAAAAATAAGAAATCCCATGAATATCCTGTAGCGCACACGAGTAAAATAGTAGATGACAGAACTCATGAACATCATAAACAGCAGGAACATACTAACCGTATACCAGCTGTTAAAATCCACGACTGCCTGCGGCGTGATGAACCATACTCCAAAAGAAATGGGGTAATCCTCTGCTCCTTTTTCCGCACACAGCACCGCAGTCTGGATAAAGACATAAAGCAATCCTATGTATGCCGCTGTGCCGATCACCTTGTGACTCATCATAAAATCAAACAGCCGGAAAATCAGCGCTCCTATCATCAATGAAGCCAGTGCATAGGCAACCGTAAGCATGGTGTCACGGTAATGATACATAATAGATGTCATCACAATGACGGTATAAATCAAAACCGGGTCACAGAGATATCTGACCAGCAGGAATTTCACTCCTGTTGTTTTCTTTTCAGTTTCATGCATATATTCATACCATTTTAAATACGTTGTCGGTTTCGTCAAGATACCAAAGTTCAGAAAATCCCTCATGTACGGCAGGCTTCGGAATGATTATACTTACTGCCGAAGAATTTACAGAACCTTGCAGAACATCGGAAAAGCTTCCGCCGGGTTCTGTTGTAGAAGCCACACATGAGCATACTGAACCACAGGAACTTATATCTATTCTTCGTTCTGGTACGACTTTTTCAGCCAGAATTTTAAACAGAACGATGTCCGTGTAATCTGGATTGTCTATGCTTTCCACTACCGTACCATCTCCCGTATTATAGGCAAAGTTACAGGAGATACCCTGCTTAATAAGAGCTTTCGCCAGTCCGACGGCAGAGCAGATAAGCTTTTCTTCTATGAGCACTGCCTTTTCGGGATCGGCATCTGCGCTCCTGTAAAGATCCAGCGCTACAAGAGGCTGAACAGCCGCAACTGCTTCGTCAAGGCGCACCATAAGTCTGACTTTCTTTGAAGACAGTTTCCAGTTGATCCTTTTAAGCGGATCCCCCTGAACGTATTCACGATGATCATAGCCCGGCGCTGCATTCAAAGAATAAAGAAGTTCCGTATCATTTTCGTCGTCATCATCGCTGGTAAGAACAGAATCGGCAATTTGTCTGAACAGCTGCGAGGACGTTTTTACGTCTGGGATCTCCGGAATAACTCCAACAGATACAGACTCCGGCAAGCTGCTTTTGATCTTAAATCTTACAAAGCCCAGAAATCCGCATGAGCAGAAGCTCTTTACCGATATTTCACCGTTTCCGCCAATCAAAGCCTTTACTTTGTATGTGAATTCAATTTTATCTTCGGTCAGAAGAGAAAGACGATATTTCTTATTCTGCTTTTCAAACACCTCAGATGCTCCGGGACAAACCTCTGCTACAGCTACCGGAAGTTTTCCTTTTTTTTCAATAGTTACCGTTACTTCAAGTTCGCTTCCTTTTTTCACGTATGCATCAGAGAATATACTGACCGTAATTCTTTTTCTGGCGTAAAACGCAGACAGAAACGAAACAAGCGGCGGAACAATCAGAAAAGCGATGAGCACAACGCCCATTTCTCCCTCAATGTAGAAAGTAAAAATATACAGAATAAAGGCAATAGCTGCTATACTGACAATGGTTTCAATTTTCTTTATCATTTTGCGCTCATTGACGGTACGCTGATTTCTGAAAGCAGATGCTCAACATACGCTTCATTAGTGCCAAAAGCCGTTTTTCCCTGCGGTGAAAGTATTATCCTGTGAGCAAGAACCGCAACAGCCATATTTTTTACATCATCGGGAGTGGCATATTCTCTGTCGTAAATGTATGCAAGAGCCTTTACCGCCTTGTACAAAGCGATACTTCCACGTGGACTGACTCCAAGAATTGTATTTCTGTTATCCCGTGTTGAATTTATCATCTTTACTATGTACTGCCTGACCTGATCGGTAACACGTATGCGCCGCACATCATCCTGCATTTCCAGAACATCGTCAAGGGACATGACAGAAGATTCGATATTATTTATCGGATTATGTTTTTCAGTACGCTCAAGAATCTTTATCTCTTCATCCTCCGATGGATACCCCATTGACAACTTCATGAAAAATCTGTCCATCTGAGCTTCCGGAAGATGAAATGTGCCGTAAGTTTCAACCGGATTCTGAGTAGCCATTACAAGAAAAGGCTGCGGAAGCTTATGAGTCACTCCGTCAAGGCTTATCTGCCGTTCCTCCATTGCTTCAAGGAGCGCTGACTGTACTTTCGGCGAAGCACGGTTGATCTCGTCTGCAAGAAGAAAATTACACATTACAGCGCCGTCACGGTAAATGAATTCGCCGCTTTTCTGATCCATCATCGTAAAACCTGCAATATCCGAAGGCATTACGTCCGGGGTAAGCTGAATTCTGTTAAATTTTCCGCCTATAGATCGTGACAGCGACGTGATAAGCTGGGTTTTTCCAACGCCTGGAACATCTTCAAGAAGAACATGACCCTCACAAAGCATTGCAGCAATCAGTTTAACGATCGTATCATTTTTTCCGACAATTACCCTTCCCACAGATTCCGCAATCCTTGTGACATCCTGATTCATATAATCCACCCCGCTGATTTTCATAATAAGAACAGATATATCTATTCCATATTATTATAACATACTTTTTCTGGAACTGCAAGCATATTGCACAAAAAAAGAGCTCCTGACTCTTCGTTATTCTGCACAAAGTTTCAGGAGCACAACTCACTTGTTTTATATAATATTTTCAGAATTAATTACCACAGTTCCTCTGACTTCTTTTTCTTCGCTTTCTTTATAAGTGAAACAATCAGAAGAATAAACGAGATGAGGAAAACAGCCGATGCTGCAAAGAAAATTATAACTTCAATAGTTCCGGTCTTTGAACCTTCGCCCTCTGCCTTGATTAAAAGTTCACCTATATCTGATGAATCAAAATCTGCGGAAGCAAGGAAATCGTCCCTGTACTTTTCGTAATCAGAATCAGAACTCTGACTTTTCAAAAAACCGCTGATCTTTATCGTTTCATCAGGCAGTTGATCGAGTAAATTTTCAACTTTCTGAGCATCAAGCTCATCGTCATAACCGCTTTTTTCAAAAAGAGAAACAAGATTTGAGTAATTCTGCATCCATCTATCCATTTTTAATGCAGCAGAATCAAACTTCTCGACAAGATCCTCATCAGACACAGATGCTATATACCAGGTCATTTCACCAAATATATTGTCGGTATCAGACATTATGATATCAGAAAACGTTTCGTAGTCAGTATTGCTGACAAGATAATAATATGTACTTTTCTTTCCTACCGGAATTCCGTAAACCGTATTCTTTTCTTCAAGTTCAGCAAACGGTCCGGAAATAATATAAGCCTCGCCCTCGGCAATTGCAGGAAAACTGAAATCATCTCTTTCCGCACTATTTATATCCAGTCTCTTATCCTCAAATACAAGCTTTGCGTCTGAAAAACCTGCAAACGCAAAAATACCGCTGACAACCATAACCAGCAACAGAATAACTATTTTATTTTTCATATAAACCTCCAAAAATCGGCACACAGAATAACCGTGTGCCGATATACATTACTTAATCATCTTTGCAACTTCGTCTGCAAGGTTGTCTTCCTTCTTCTCAACACCCTCGCCTCTCTCATAACGGATAACGTCAGTTACGACAATAGAACCGCCAAGCTTCTTTGCCTCAGCGTCAACATATCCCTGAACAGAAAGCTTATCATCCTTGACAAATGCCTGTTCGAGGAGACAGTTTTCCTTGTAGTATTTACCGATCTTACCCTGAACAATGCCTTCCTTTACCTTTTCAGGCTTGCTTGCCATCTTAGGATCTTCAGCCATCTGAGCGAGCATGATCTCCTTTTCTTTCTCGATAACATCGGCAGGAACATCCTCACGCTTTAAATAAGGAGCATTAAGAGCAGCCGACTGCATAGCTACATCCTTACCAATGGCAGTTACCTGGTCAGCAGAAAGTTCTGTATCAAGCTTTACCATAACGCCAATGCTGCCGCCGTTATGAATATAAGAAGCAAGAACGCCCTCCATTCTTACAAAACGACGGATAACAATATTTTCTCTGATCTTCATGCCGGCAAGTTCAGTGAGAACATCGCCTACTGTAGCCGTACCGCCGCTGATAACCTCAGCCTTGAGAGCCTCAACGTCAGCAGGATTCTTTTCAATAATCGTGTTTGCAACGCCGTTTACAAAATTCTTGATGTCATCTGTATTTGCAGCGAAGTCTGTCTCTGTATTTACTTCAAGGAGTACTCCTACATTGCCGTTTACAACAGCTGTAACAATACCCTCTGCAGCAGCTCTGCCGCTCTTCTTTGCCTGCGTTGCAAGACCTTTTTCTCTGAGGAACTCGATAGCCTTATCCATATCGCCGTCGTTAGCTTCGAGAGCCTTCTTGCAGTCCATCATACCAACACCGGTAGATTTCATAAGTTCTTTGATTTCAGCAACGGAAACCTTTCCCATTGTAATTACCTCCTGTAATATTGTATTATCTGCAAAAACCCGAACGTTTACATTCGGGCTTATAAGGCAGCACCGCATAATCAGCGGCTCACGCCTTTGCCGTCCGATACTGCCTTGTTTTTATTTATAAATTATTCAGCATCCTCAGCAGGTGCTTCTTCAGCAGCATCAGTCTCTGCTACTGCTTCTTCAACAGCGTCATCGCCCTGTCTGCCTTCGATGATAGCGTTTGCAACAGTACCTGCAATAAGCTTTACTGCTCTGATAGCATCATCGTTGCCGGGGATAACGTAGTCAACCTCATCAGGATCGCAGTTTGTATCAACTATAGCAACGATCGGGATGTTGAGCTTCTTAGCCTCAGCTACAGCGATCTTTTCCTTTCTGGGATCAACGATAAAGAGAGCTGCGGGGAGCTTCTTCATATTCTTGATACCGCCAAGGAACTTTTCAAGCTTCTCTATCTCAAGATTAAGCTTAACAACTTCCTTCTTAGGGAGAAGAGCAAAGGTACCGTCTTCTTCCATTGCATGGAGCTGCTCAAGTCTCTTGATTCTTGTCTGGATGGTCTTGAAGTTTGTAAGCATACCGCCAAGCCATCTTGCATTTACATAATGTGCACCAGCTCTTGTTGCTTCCTCTCTTACAGAGTCGCCAGCCTGCTTCTTTGTACCTACGAAAAGAACTTCGCCGCCCTCTGCCGAGAGATCACGAACAAACATATAAGCTTCTTCAAGCTTCTTTACCGTCTTCTGAAGGTCGATAATGTAGATTCCGTTTCTTTCTGTAAAGATGTACGGAGCCATTTTAGGGTTCCATCTTCTTGTCTGGTGTCCGAAATGAACGCCTGCCTCAAGAAGCTGCTTCATTGATACTACTCCCATGGTGTAGTCCTCCTTAAATTGGTTAAAATTAATCCTCCGCAGAGTTTAACTTACAGACAACATCTGAGATGCACCAGCCCGTAAAAACATCTGCGTGCGAATTGCTTTAATATTATACCATATTTTCCTTTTTTTTTCAAGTACTAAGCGGTTGTCTATTTTAACAAACTTTTAAATTTATTCTCTTCTTTTTTTGCCGGATGTGACAATTCCGGACGTACTGACAACTTTACAAGTATAACATCACTGCCGACCACCCTGATATCCGAACATGGTATCAACACATCTGTTTCACGTCCGAGCAAGCCAAATAATTTCTGTCTGCCGTAGATCATAAGAGCCTCAACTTCCGACGTTTCCAGATCCATTTCTGCGTCGTCTATGTATCCCAGCCGTTCGCCGCTCGTTATATCTATTACTTCCTTTCTTCTCAAATCATCAAGACTGCATATCATAAAAAACACCTCCGCATACATATTGTATGCGGAGGGACATTCCTGTAATTATTCATTTTTAGAATTATTCTGTTCTTCTGACTCCTCGTTGTTATCATCTTCATCATCATTATTCCTGCCTTTGGTCAAAATGACCATTCCAACAGCTGCTGCCACGGCAATTATTGCAATGATAAGAATTGTTTTGACCGGGAAAGTATCCCCCGTAACAGGAGCATTTCCAACTGCTGCCATTAATTTGTACATCATTTTTAAATTCCTCCATTATGTTTCCGACGAAAGATTTTCAGCGATCAATTTATTGGAATCATGCTGACGAAAACAGAGCATTAATATCCGATAGCCTCTATACCGATACTATCCACTTTCCAATCCTCACCTGCAACTTTATATACTACAGCCTTTTCTTCCACGTTATTATAACTGAAAGTAACCATTTTTGCTTCTTCGAACTCAACAGATATATCTATGTCAAGGCTGTCAAAATTATCAATCTGCGCAAGCTGAGTAGCAGCGTCCATAATGAGCGTTGCCTTATCCTCATCAATATTTCCGCTCATTACATCATTATAGCTAATGTCATTTTCATCCATGATAAAGAACATATTAGAATAAACGGAATAGAGCTTTTCAAGCTTTTCGACAACGTCAGCATCACACTCGTCTACAGCAGCGATCTCCGGTGATGTTATATTGTCAAAACCGTATCCGGCAAGGCTTCCCATAGCATCAGAAATAGCATCCATGGAATCAGTATTCTCAATGGCGTCCATTGTCATATCAGGAAGCGTAGCTCTCATTGTAGCTGTAACATCTTCGGCTGCCGCCGCATCAATAAGCTTCTGGAAAGCTGCAAGATATACCTCATTCTCAGACTCGTCATCATCTTTATTGTCTTTGTTTTTCTTTCCGCTTTCATCAGAATCCTCACTTGACGATTTATTGGATTTATCCTTTTCACTGCTGTCGTCTGTATCACCGCAGGCTGTAAACGCACAAAAACACGTTGTTACTGCCATAAGAAAAGCCAAAATCTTTTTCATAAAAATTCTCCTTAAATAATCAGTATTCAAAAACTGCAAGACCGATCATATCAATCTTCCAGCTTTCCCCACTTATTTTGTACATCAGAAATTCAACTGGCTCACCGTTCATCGAAAAAGTAACAAATTTCACATCTTCAAATTTCACATACGCTCCGACATCGGTTTCTTCGCCGCTGCCGACCCTGCTATAATCTGAAAGCGCCTCTAAAATAAGCTTCATTTTATCTTCATCAATATCACCGGCAATATACTGCTCATAACTTATGCCGTTATCCTCCATGGTCTTGTACACATTATAATATGCACAATACAGACTTTCAAGCCTGCTGCGTATCTCCGGATCACATTCGCTCTGGGAAATATACTCGACAGCTGCGATATCAACTTCCTGCATATCCGCCATCGCTCGAGAAGAGGAAACCGCCATAGTTTCACTTATGGTTTCAAAACCTCCGATATTCTTCATTGAGTCAACAATAATATCCGGAAGAGAGACTTCCATCATCTGAACAGGGTCGCCGCTGCCGAAGAATTTACGGAATGTTTCCGTAAATTCTTCGCCGGAAATTTTCTCAACAGCGCTGCTTATTTCATTGCCGGGATCAGCAGCCCCTTCAGAGACGCTATCTCCTTCCCGACTGCTGTCTTTCTTCTCTCCACAGGCTGTAAGCAAACCGAAACAACATACGGCTGCCGTAAAAAATGCAAGCATTTTTTTCACGATCTGCTCTCCTTAATATCGCATCAGAATCCAAAGAGTGCAAGACCGATAGTATCCATCTTCCAGTCCTCTCCTGCAAGTTTGTACATAACAAACTTCTGATCATCGCCGTCAGCGGACAGAGTTACAAACTTAGCCTCCTCAAAAGGAACAGTGATTTCAACGTCAAGGTTCTCAATATCGCTTAACTGAGCAAGCTGCATAGCGGGCTCCATAATGAGAAGAGCCTTTTCCTCGTCAATATTTCCAGACTCCATATCCTCATACATGATATTGTTTTCAGCCATGCAGAAGAAAAGGTTTGAATAAACGGAATACAGCTTTTCAAGTTTTTCCTTAGTTACAGCATCACAGTCGGTAACGCTTTCAAGCTCAATCTTGCTGAGATCATCAGCAGACATAGAATCGTATGAACCGTCAAGTTCCTCTGCCATAAAGTCATATGCATTTGTCTTTCTCATTGCTTCAATCAGCACATCAGGGAAAGTCAGGTTCATAAGACCCTCTATGTCCTGATCTACAGCCATCTGACAAAATTCCATAAACGTTTCAAGGTAAACATCATCAGAAACATTACCGGAATTGCTGCCGGGATTACTTACAGGATCATCTTTCTCGGGTTCAGTTACGTCGATGTCGGGATCATCCTTATCGTTGTCTTTTTTATCCTTAATGTCAGTATCGTCTGTCTCAGGCTCTGTTTCATCTTCCGAATCCTTTTTATCGGGTTTCTTTTCATCATCATTTTTGTCGTCCTCATCCTTCACCTCAGAAGATGATTTCTTTTCAGACTTTTCGCTCTTGCTGCTGTCATCCTTATCACCGCAGGCTGCAAAGGTGCAAAGGCAGGTAGTTACCGCCATAATAAATGCGAGTACTTTTTTCATTTTATTACCTCCGTATAATTTTGATTATGAACCCAGCCGGAGCGCACTCTCATCAGCAGAATTCAGTAATAAGTATTATATCACCTTTTCTTCTTAATGTCAACATCACAAACTAAAAACCGTGTTTAGATACAAAAAAAGCCGGATAAAACTGCATATATCCGGCATTTATTCAGTAGATCTGTTATATTATGCAAATCAGAAACGGAAGTCTCTCTCTCCATTTTTTATATCTTTCAGATTCTGTACAGCTCTCTCAAGAACCTTCGGATTAGTTACCTTGTTGATCTCCTGTGCAATAAGTTTCTCTCCGGCAACCTTGGTTTCAGGCGAAGCATAGTCCTCAAGAAATTCCTGAAGCGTCATAAGAGCGTTGGGATGACAGCAATTCTGGATCTGCCCGACTTTGCAAAGGGACATAAATCTGTCGCCTGTTCTGCCTTCACGATAGCAGGCAGTACAGAATGACGGAATATAGCCCAAATCAATCAGCCACCTGACAACCTCGTCAAGCGAGCGCTGATCTGAAACATCGAACTGCTCCGTGTCATGAGGGCGCTCTTCCGGCGAATATCCCGCATATCCGCCTACCGACGTTCTCGAACCTCCGGAAATCTGAGAAATACCAAGTCCAATAACCCTGTCACGGCATTCCTCATTTTCACGTGTAGAGATAATCATTCCGGTATAGGGGACAGCAATTCTGATACAGGCAATGATTTTTGCGAACGTATCATCGTCAATGCTGTTATCAAATACATCCGGGTCGATATCAGACGCCCTCTTTACACGTGGAACGCTGATAGTGTGAGGTCCTACGCCGTGTACAACTTCAAGATGCTCTGCGTGCATGAGCAGACCGGCAAATTCGTACTTATACATATCCAGACCGAAAAGAACGCCGAGACCAACATCATCAATGCCGCCCTCCATAGCTCTGTCCATAGCTTCGGTATGATATGCGTAATTATGCTTGGGTCCTGCCGGATGAAGCTTTTCGTAGCTTTCCTTGTGATATGTTTCCTGAAAAAGAATATACGTGCCGATGCCTGCATCGTGAAGCTTCTTGTAATTTTCAACAGTTGTAGCTGCAATATTGACATTTACACGTCTAATTGCACCATTTTTATGCTTTATTGAGTAAATCGTGTTAATACATTCGAGAATATATTCAATAGGATTATTTACTGGATCTTCTCCCGATTCAATTGCAAGACGTTTATGTCCCATATCCTGAAGTGCGACCACTTCATTCCGTACCTCATCCTGAGTTAGTTTTTTTCTGGGTATCTCTTTATTCTGCATATGATATGGACAGTAAACGCACTGATTCACACAATAATTTGAAAGATACAGAGGTGCAAACATAACAATTCTGTTTCCGTAAAAAGCTTCCTTGATCTCACGGGCAAGACTATACATTTTTTCATTAAGTTCCGGAACATCGCAGGCAAGAAGAACGCTTGCCTCCCGATGTGACAATCCAGCACACTCTACTCCCCTGCCGGTCTTTTTGGGTGCAGCTTTTTCAAGTATCTCCTCGATCAGCTGGCGATTATGCTTATTTTTTTCAGCATAATCAAGAGTTTCAAGAATTTCCTCGTTACTGATAAATTCCTCTGCTTTTAATGATTTAACGTCATACATTATTTTTTCCTCATTTCTTTGATATTGCGGCTTTTACTGAAACGCCGCTTATTCTGCCAAGACGTCCTGTAAGGCTGCTGATAACATCGGTGGGTGCATCGAGAGCAACAGATATCAGACAAATTCCTCTATCCCTGTATGGAATCCCCATTCTTCCGATGATAATATCACTGTACTCATGCAGTACTCTGTTCACCTCAGAAGCAGCCAAATTTTCGTCAATTACTATGGCTGCAACTGCTATCCTTTTATCTTCCATTATCCCTCCAAATAAAAAATCCGCCTTTCCGGGCGGACAGAATCAACATATTTCAATGCCGTATTGTCTGTGATCCGATAGCAAAATAAAATCCTGCTGCCCGAAAACAAATATTAATTTTGACCCTCCGATAGTGGAATAAATCCCACTGCCAGATATCTTATATATTATATCACATAATTTGTTTTTTGTCAATAGAAAAAAGTACCTCCGGAAATACCTCCGAAGGCACTTTAAATCGTAAATTATTCCTTTACACCGCCGAGAGCAACACCGCCAACGATCCACTTTGAAAGAAGAACGTAAGCAATTACAATCGGAATGATACTAAGAGCAATACAAGTATAAACAATACCAAAGTCGGTAAACTTATCAGATGACTGAACAGCCTGAACCATCATCGGGAGTGTCTGTTTCATCTTATCACCATCAAGAAGGATCATAGAAGGTGTATAGAAGTTATTCCAGTTAGCAACGAAAGCGAAGATTGCCTGAACAGCAATAGCCGGCTTCATCATAGGAATAGCAATTGTAAGGAATGTTCTGAACTCGCCCGAACCGTCGATACGAGCAGCCTCAACAATGTCAAGGGGGAACGAGGATTTCAGATATGACCTCATGAAGAAAATAACCGCAGGCGCTGCAATAGCGGGAACAATAAGCGGAATATATGTATTCTGAAGTCCAATTTTAATCATGAAGTTAACAAAACCGGCAGAAGTTACTTGAGTCGGAACCATCATGATAAGAAGAATAAATGTATACGAAATTTCTTTAAGCTTAAAATCATATACATGAATGCCGTAAGAAGTAAGCGCTGAAAAGAATACAGTAAGAATTGTAGCACTGCAAGTAATGATAGCACTGTTTCTGTAACCAATCAAAGGCTTGAATGCATTCTTAGCATATTCAAGAGTACGCATATTCTTAAAGTTTGTAGCAAAATAATCGCCGGGGATCAGTGAAAAACCACCGGAAATATCATTGTTGCTTCGTGTTGCATTGATAAGCAGCACGTAAATAGGAAGCAGACAGATAATAGTAAGGATAACAAACCAGATGAAGAGTATTGTTGACTTTAATCTGATTTTGAGCATATAGTTATCTTTGCCCTGTCCATAAACAGATTTCATATCACTCATATGCTCAGACCTCCAAACTGCTTATTTTTGATCTTTGCCTGCTGTGCAAGCTTTTTACGCTGCTTCTTTTTAGCAATAGCATCCTTGTCTCTGTTGAGATAGAATGTAATAGAACCAAGAATAAGCGTAACAATAAAGAGAAGAACAGATGCCGCACCTGAATAACCGTACGAGAAGTCGCTTGTACCCCTTGTATGGAATCTCTCATAAATGAAAACTGCAACTGTACGAACATTCGGGTTGATACTGCTGATACCGGTTCCCTTATGGAAGAGGTAAGGAATATCGAACATCTGAAGCCCGCCTATCATAGATGTTACAAGTGTGTAAACCATGATAGGGCTGAGAAGCGGGAGAGTAATCTTTCTGAATACCTGTCCGCTTGTTGCGCCGTCGATACTTGCAGCTTCGAACAGCGACGGATTGATACCCATAATACCAGACATAAGCATAATCATAGTATTACCAAACCACATCCAAGTTTGAATAAACATTATAACTATACGTGGTTCCCAAGTACCAGTTACAAATTTTACAAAATCATCGGACGCAGTTGATTCAATATCTTCAACAACACCTACACTATGTAAAATCTGGTTGAATGCACCGTATTTTGATTCAGAGCAAAGCGAAAGAAAGAGTACAGCTACTGAAGCAGCCGTGATAATGTTCGGCATATACATGACAACTTTGAAAAATCCCTTTCCAGGTATTTTCAGCATCGCATCTGTAAACCAAACAGCAAGCGAAAGTGAAAGGATAATCTGAGGAATAAAGTTGCCAAACCAGAGAATCAGCGTATTTCCAAATGATTTCTTGAAAAATTCATGCTGCGACTGGAGTGCCTGATTATCCTGTTCTGCTTTGATCATTGCTTTCTTTTCTTCAGCAGACTTTCCTTCAAGCTTATCTGATTTTCTCAGAAGAATATCATTGTCAACCTCTGTTTCAAAAAGAATAGTTTTGTAATTATCTAAGCCTACAAATTCTTCAACATTAGTGTCATTTCCGTGAAAACTAAGAACAAAAGTATTAATTAAAGGCCAGAATTGAAAAAAGAAATAAACAAGAAAAAACGGAAGAATAAATATATAGCCATATTTAGCATAACTGATAGATTTAATTCTCCTCTGAGCAGCTGATGCCATAGCTACACACCCTCTCGTGATAATATTATAGATTATAATGGCTGCCTGCAAGAAAAACTACAGGCAACCATTATAAATTCAATTAATTAGTAAAACTTATATTGTTTTAATTAACCAAGATCAGGGATTGCAGCAGTTACATCAGCCAAAACCTTGAGCTTTACATCATCCCATGATGTACCATTTGTGCAGTATTCCTTTGTAACTGCATCAAGGAAAGTTGTCTTGATTGTAGCATCATAAGGAGTGATAAGACCCTTAAGATCTACGCCAAGAACGCTCTCGTTGAGAACCTGGAAGTAGTTCTGTCCGCCAAGGTTCTTTGTAACGAACTCGTTGGGGTTCTCACCGTTGTCGATGATCTCCTTCATTGCGCTCATGTTGTTTACATACTCAGGCTTGCTGATAGCATATTCCTTCATAGCTGCCTGATCTACAGCAGAGTTGAGGATGAAGCTCTGAGCTTCCTCAGCATTGTCTGTTGCAGGATTTACAACGATCCATGTGCCGCCCCAGAAGTAGCTGTCAGGACCTTCGCAAAGTGCCCACTTGCCGTAAGACTCAGAAGAAGCCTGGCCGAAGAATGCCTGCTCGCCGAAGCCCCATGTGGATACGAAGTAACCCATGCATGAACCGTCCTTACCAGCAGGAATCCAAGCGTCTGACCACTGGCTGTTGTGTGTTACACCGCCGTTGTCCCAGAGTGTCTTAGCGTAATCAGCGAATGTCTTGCAGGAATCATCGATTTCAACAAGTCCGTCTACAACCCAAGGAGTTGTTCTGTTAGCAGCAAATACCTGCCACATACCGCCGAGTGAGTCAGCAAGTGCAACCTTACCGCCGGACTGCTCTGCAACTGTTGTAGCTGCATCAACGAAGTTGTCCCAGCCTTCGATCTTAGCCTGCATCTCATCAGGTGTCTTAACGCCGAGGTACTGCTCTGCAAGATCAGCTCTGTAAGCAAATCCGCCTGCTGCTGCCTGCCATGAAGCGCCTACAATCTTGCCAGCATTCTTACCGGAAGTAGCTCTGCCGATTTCCTGTGTGTAAGCAAACTGATCTGTGAAGTTAGCATCTGTGAATCCGAGATCCTCAAGAGCAGCTGTCTTTGTATCGTCGTTGATGTATCTGAGTGCCCAGTCTGCTTCGCAGAAGAATACGTCGAGATCATCGCCTGACTTAAAGAGATTGTCATACTTTTCAGCAGCATCTCCACCGCCGCAGTCAAGGTTAATGAAGTTTACTTTGTTTGCATCATAGCCTGTAGCCTTTTCCCAAGCTTCGAGAAGAGCAGGAACGTCATCAGGGTTCCAAGCTGCAACTGTAAATTTGTCGCCGCCTGTCTTAAGTTTTACAGCGCCAACCTCTGTTGAGTTAGGTGTGCCTGCAGCAGTAGGAGCATCTGTAGGATCCTCGGGAGCATCTGTAGGTGTCTCTCCGTCTGTAGTATCAGGAGCGTCTGTGCTGTCAGGGGCATCTGTCTTATCTTCTGTTGAAGAAGAATCCTTTGTTGCTGTGGAATCTGAGCTGGAATCATCCTTGCCGCATCCAACGAATGCTGTAGAAGCCATAGCAAGTGTAGCTACTAAAGCTAATGTTTTCTTAAGTGTGTTCATTAGAATTTTCCTCCTTAAATATGTATATTATACTCGATTTAAAGTATAATATGTTTGGATAATTTTTCCGCACCGTTTTTCAGACCAAGCAATTGCGTGGAATGTTCTCCACGCTTTCCGGATCCTTATTCATCCGATGCATTACAATAGCCATATAGGTCAATGTAATATTAAGCAATCACAAAAACAGACAATACGGCAAAGTTTCGCCTGGTCTGTCCCTCTTACACTTCTTTGTTCGGATGCGGTTATAAATCCGGACATAATCAGTGCATACAGGCATAATTGCTCTTTGCAATATAAAATATACCCTATTTTTCGTTTAAAGTCAATGCTTTGTATCGTTCTTTAATATTTTTTGAGCACTCTGTATATTTTCAACACTATATTTTCAGTGATTTTAACACAATTCATAACGACAAATTATAAAAGTTACAGATTGGTTACACCAATTTTATTTATTTCACAAATTCAGCCTGTTTCTTTTATTGCTATCTACCAATATATAGAAGAACCAATAAAAAAACATACCATTTTTGTTCAATATCATTAATGCTGTTCAGGTATTTTTTCCTATCATTGAAGAAAGTGTTGTATAAAGCACCAGAATATGCGTTGCATCTGAACCGGTAATAATACCGTCACCGGTATAATCGGCAGCTTCCAGCGCTGTTCCGGTAAGAATACCATCTCTTCCAGAAGATATCAACGTGTAATGTATAAGCACAAGCGTTGCGTCCGTGCCGGTTATGATACCGTCAAGATTTACGTCGCCCTTCATCACATCATTCTTCATAAGCTCTGAAACATCAACGTATACGCTCTGAGATGCAAAAGAATTTTCGGTTGCAGCATATCTTACGGCAATTTTTTTATCCGTATCTGTAACAATGGATGTATTCCAGTCAGATGAAATATAATTTGTCACGCTTTCAATGTCCGATACATTCATGCGACGGAACATCAGCTTTTCAAATCTCTCTGCATCAGAATATCCCCAGTGAGACGCAAGTTGTTCCTCAGAGGTAAATGAACATTCGGACGGAAGCGCTATTTCATAGCTGAAATCGTCAAGGATACACATATCTCCATTTATCGTGCAGGCTGGAAGAACTTTCGGAGCAGCCGGAGCTTCAGGAATATCGTATACCACCGGATCACTGGCAAACATTCCGTTTCCTGCCGCAATTTTCAGGGTCACTTTTTCTCCGGGTATTACTGCAAACGCTTTATTCATTATCATGCCGGAATTTATCCACGTGCCGTCATAAAGACGATCAGATGCGCTTATAAAATCCTCATCCGCCGGATCGTCATTAACTGCGTATTCCAGAAGTTCTGCCGTTTCATTCGGGATAAATCCAAGCATTTCATAAGTATAGTCTGTTTCAAGCTGCGGCAAAACGTTTCTTTCCGGGAGAACATATTCATAACTGTCCAGCCCAACAAATACCTTGACAGTCTCCCCGGAACGATCGCCGATATATGAATTATCAGGGATTTCTTCAAGATTCATTGAAAAAACATTGTCAGCTCCGGTATACTTTATCGTTTCACCTTCCAGATCTATTTCAATAGGAAATTTTTTTACTGTAAGGGTCACCTTATTATCAACGGCATTTTCTTTTGACAAATCAAAAATGATCTCTGTTTCACCGTAGCCAATTTCTATTATATCTGTGATCTTATACTTCTCGATCGGTGTACCGTCCATAATGATATCTGCATCCGTTACCGGATAAAGACGAAGCTGACTTTCCGCAGCTCCAAGTTCTATCAGATACTCGCTGCGACTGATTCTTTTGGCTTTTTTTAAATCAGCAGCGTAGCCGCTTTTATTGGCAGCATAGTCCAGTTCAAAGAATTGTGCGGCAGACGGTTCGTAAGTACGTTCCGTAAAATTATATCTGTTCGTGGTAGCTGAAATCGTCATTTTACCGGTCACTGCAATCGGGCTTTCATACGGCAGATACTCGCTTCCGTTTACTGATACCAGTATTTTCTCTCCTGCCGAAGCAGAAAGAGACACCGCCTCGTCAGCCGGAATCTCACCAGAAATGTGCGAAAATTCCACCGATGACGCACCATTTCCGAATGCCTTGAGCGATACATTTCCCGTGATTATCTTCATATCGCTGGCTTTGATCAACTCGGTATATGTTTCAAGCTGTTTCTGCGCCTTCTGATATATTTCGCCGTCGTTTTCGTCAATGCCATCAAAAAGCTCAGACTCCAGACCTTTCAGAAGATCAGATTTTTCTTCGTCAGTATACAGATACGTTTCGCATCCGGCGTCCTTCCATGTCAGACCGTCGGGGCTGTAGAAACTTTCGTTTGCTCCGGTATTGGCTTCTATCCTGTCCTTAGCGGTAAATTTTCCCATATCCATTACCTCATGTGTTTCCCGATTCTCAGCGTAAAGACTTGCCTCAACGGGAATAACAAACGGACTGTCAGGACAAAACAGCTTTACAACAATGCTAAAATCTCCCGGTTCAACGTAAACATCCGAGTCAAGTTCGATCGTCTGATATCCCGGAAGTCCGCTGACGCCTGAAGCAGCCGTGTGTCCTGTTCCCGACGTCGGGTCAGAGGGATCGCTCAGACCGCTGTAAACAGTTATTTCGTATTCTGTTTCCGGCATATTGAAATACGTAGATACTGCCCGTATCTCCTCGCCGTTTTCAGTCTGAAATATATTTGCCATATACGAAGGTTTATCAGCTGCTCCATCCGCATGAGCCGACATTGCATTCGTTGGCGCAAATGTATCATGCTGGTGGATCGTTTCATAATTTTTCTTATCTCCGAGATCGTATACGCCAAAATTAACAAGCGACTTGTCGTAATATGAGATCCAGAAATAACCGTCATTGCCAAAATCCGCTCCCCAACTGTTCTTGACAAGCCAGCCGCCGTCGCCTTCGGGAGAATTTCTGAATTTTTCAGCCGGAATATTATCGTCCCAACCGCAAATAGTTACGGCATGATTGGCAAACCTTGGCTTACGCTGGGTATTGGACGTACTGTAGCTGTAGCTGTAGTTTACAGACTGATCGCTGTAAAACGATACGTCCACTCCCTGACCGCCGTACACAAAATCTTTTATGACGTTATTTAATTCGTCAAAATTCGTTCTGTCATAGTTATAATCAAAAACATAGGCATTTTCAAGATGATAATCACTGGTATTCCTGAGTTCCGAAATTATTTTTTCACTCTCAAAGATACTCAGATCCCCGTACGGCATTTTTTCTTCATATACCGGACCTATCCACTGTGCCCATAAATTTATAACGTTATAAGCTGAACCTCCCATATTAAGTATATCTTCGATATTATCAGAATCCGGCTCGACCTGGTCACTGCCGTAATAGGTAAAATACGCTGTGTGAAACTCTGAAAAATCCACAGACGGATCGCTGTCAAGAATTACGCTTTCTGCGCTGGCGGCAGAGGAATGAGCCCAACAGGTTCCGTATTGCTTCTGATCTCTCACTCCGGTCATGCCGGACGCTTTACGGAGATCGAAATCGGAGGGCAATTCAGCGGAACTGCCGTAAGCCCCCGCATCCAATGAATAATCATGCACCGACATAGGTTCAAGTGTAATTCCGCCGCCGCCCATTACATACCTGAACTGAGGAAGCTCCATTGAAAAGGATGATATATCATAACTTTTCGACGGAGGTCTTTCTTTATTCTTATCCGGCGAAAGATCCCAGGCGCTGTAAGCTGTTGAAAAACAGAATGTTGCTGCAACAGCGGCAGCAGATGCTGCGGCAGTTATTTTTTTGAAATAAACTTTCATTTTTTACCTCCCATAATTTTTATAACTCACGCTCATACTATAAATATAATTCATTATAACATATATATTTTGATTTGTAAACAAAAATTCCCCGATTATAAATAATCGGAGAATTTTTCTTATACTTATTTGTTTTCAATAACAATCTGTCTTAATTTAACAAGATCGAATACGTCTATCTCATTATCCCTGCATACGTCGGCTGCCGCTGCCTGCTCAGGAGTTATAGTCTCCCTTTTGAGCAGATAATTCTGAAGACAAACCAGATCAGCGATATTTACATATCCGTCATTATTAATATCTCCGTCCTTTGCCGGAACAGAAGTCTCATTTTTTTCCGTAAGTGAAAATAGGTATGTCAGAGGAGAATTCCAGTAAATAGTGATTTCATTAGTGGAATAGCTCTCCGAATTATCAACGTAGCACTTTGCTGCCGGAGCATTCTTAAGATATGCCTTTGCTGCCGGATCTTCAAGCGCAGAGTTTACACCGCCTACCAACATACCTTTCATTGCTTTTCCAACAGCCATTGAAGGTCTGTGGTGAGGATATTCGGGAGACACCGTGCCATATCCCGTTACAAAACATACTGCATTCGGATTATATCCAAGCAGATAATCAAGATTTGAATTAGCTGCTTTAAGATATGTCTCATCGCCTGTAAGTCTATATGCAAGACCGCAGATAACGCCGGCATTAGCAACCGTCATATTGCTGCCCCATGCAAATTTCATAAGAGAAACTCCATAAGGTGAAGAGTTGGATACAGCTTTGAAATTATTTGCCTGGTTGATAACTGCATCCTTTGCATCTTTATATACTTCGGAATTCTTATCGACATCCTTCATTGTAAGAAGAGCAATATTTCCGTAATCTCCGACTGTACCCCAATCAAGTCCCCTGAGTGCGTAAGAAACAGAATTCAGATACTTCTCGTCTCCTGTAGCACGATACATCTGAACGGCCGCCCAGTAACGCTCGTCGCTGTCAGTCTTATCGCCGTAATCTCCCGTTACGATATCGGAAGGATTTTTAAACAGGAAACCGGGATTTTTTTCAAGCCATTCCCATGATCTTTCAGCCGCTGTGAAACACTCCTCTGCAAATTCCGCATCAACAGGCAGATACAATTCATAAGCCAGAGCCATAGATGCACAGAAGTCTGCCGTAGCCGTTGAAGAAACGGGAGTTACGATAAGAGGCTTGGTTTCAGCCTGCGGCATTACATATCCGGGAAAAGTGTCGCAGCTTACTTTGTGGTAAACGCCTCCGTTTTCCGACTGCATTTTGAGCATCCATTCCAACTCGTAACGCACTTCGTCAAGAACGTCCGGAACACCGTTTCCGCTTTCCGGAATGTTAAGATCATCACCGTAAAGTTCCGGAGCAGCATCATATGCATAGAGAAGATCGGCAACAGCCTTTGCCGCCGGAACTATATATCGACCGTAATCGCCGGCATCATGCCATCCGCCGCTGACGTCTATTTTCTGGTCCGTCTGATAGATCGTAGCCATAGTATTATGGCAGGCAGGATGACCGAATTCATCATCTATAACTTCGCATCCGCATCTCTGTAAATACAACATACGGACGGAGTCATCAATAAGTTCTTTATAAACGTTATCGCCTATGATGAATGTATACGAATCATCAGCTCCGTCAGCAGTAATATAGTAAGTTCCCGGTTCGGTAACAGCTGAAAAATCGCCGGTATAATCCGTCTCGTCAGCCAATGAGTAGCTTATTGCTTCCGACATTTTGCCTGTATAGACATTTTCTTTTGTATCGGCATTTACAACATTAAATGTGCCAAATCCTGAAATATTGCGGAATACAGCCGTTTTAACATCATCTGTCCGATATCCTACCTGATTGGTAACTATATCCGGCTCATAGGGCTTATCAGCACTGTAATCAACGTTGCTGTCGTCTACAAGTTCAAGAGAAACGTTATCAAAATAAATAGTATGAGGCGGAAGCTGACCCTCATGATCTTCCTGAATGCCGCAGTTAAAGCAGAGCTTTGTCATAATATCGGTATCATATTCCATTACAAACTCATAGTCTATCGTCTGCATCTCGGATGTAAGATTGATTCCTTTCCATGTATACGCCGTATATGTTCCGCCGTTCTGCTGTATCATTCCCTCAATAAATCTGTCTACGGTGCATGACACATCAAATTTCAGACGATAAACGCCGTTCTTGTACAAAGGTATTACATCAAAATTAGGCTGAACGGCATAATTTACAGTTCCAAGCGAAGTAATATTTACCGCCAGACGTCCGTTTTCAGTACCGAGCGTTGCAGCTCCGCCGCTTTCTTTATAGAGAGCCCAGCCTGAAGTTCCGTTTTCAAACGTAGAATTGCTGATAAGATTTTCCGCTGCATTTACTGTAACGCCGCCTGTATTAACGGCACAGACAGATGTAAGCATCACTCCTGACACAGCAGCAGCAAGACATTTTCTGATAAATGTTTTCTGTACTTTCATAAATTTTCCCTCTCATATCCGCCTTTGCCGCTTAACGCAGAAATGGCATTTTTTTCGGCAGCAACAGTGCAGATGCCGCCTTAAGGCAACACCGCACAAAGCACGCCTGACGGCTTTGCACGTCATCTGCTTACATATTTTCCGACATCTTACACATAAATTTCTTGACATACGACAGTATGCCTGCGAAATTTCTGCACAATCTGACGAAAAATCTGACGGAGTTTATGCTCGCAGAGTACATCTGTCACACAATCTTTGTGCAGTGCTGCCTTAATTTTATTATACAGTATGACAAAATCAATTTCAATGATAAATATTACAACATATATAACCTTTTGTTCATTTTTTCACAATCTATATATTTTTCTGGTCATTATGAAAGATAATCATAGAATACTGTCACAAATAAAGCCCCTGCGGAATATATTGTAATCAGGAACGGAGGGAACTGCATGAGAAAAAGAAAGCACAGAAAAAAAGAGCTCCGACCTCTGATCGGAGCTGCAATTTTTATAATAATGATAATTCTGCTGATAATCTGCATCATAAAAACTGACAAGGCGCTGAAACCTGCCGCCGCAGCTCAAGCAGAACATTTTGCCCGCAAAACCGCTGAAGAAGCCATATCGGAATCAGTTGCGGAATATCTTGCGGAAAATAATTTCTCATACAGTGATTTTGCCGCCGTGCTTTATGACGAAAACGGTCACCCGGCATCAATTGAAGCAATCCCCGTCAATATCAATCGTATTCAGTCGGAACTTACTCTCCTGATACGCAGAAAATTCAGCCGTATGTCCGATTCAGTGCACCGTATTCCTGCCGGTTCTCTCACCGGTTCGTACGTTCTGGCAGGAAGAGGTCCGGATATAAAGATAAAGATATGCCCTGCGGAAAAAATATCAGTCCGGCTGAAAAGTACTTTCGATTCTGCCGGAATCAATCAAACGACTCATCGCATTTCTGCCGTTGTAAAAGCTGAAATACGCTCTGCTCTGCCTATTTATTCCTTTGATACAGAAGTAGAATTTGAATTTCTTCTGGCTGAAACAGTGATAATAGGCGACGTTCCGGACTACACCCGCTATGCATGGAGCGAGATCTGAGAAAAAACTTATTTTCTTCCCTCCGCACATATCCAGCTCGTGTTTTCTTTAGTGTGTATCTTAACTTCACGGAAACCGGCATTTTCAAGCAGCTTCCGGAATTCGTCAATAGTCGGATTGAAAAGTCCATACTTTGCAATGTTTTCTCTGTCCTCGCCGGAAAGATCAGCATCTCCGTATATATCCGCAGTTATCAGGAAAATTCCGCCGCTGTCAAGCACACGCAGAACCTCACGGAGATCTTTTTCCGGGTCAGGCCAGAAATAAAAGCTTTCTACAGTGATTATCCTGTCAAAGGAATCATCCTCAAAAGGCAGTTCGGATACCGAAGCGCATATTATTTCCATTTTTCCGGCGTCAACCGACTCACGATTCCGTGCAGCGCTCATCTTAACGGAAAGAGGCGAATGATCTACGCCGGTGAGACGTCCTCCCTTTATATATCCTGTCATGCGCCGGAGCGTTTCACCGCCTCCGCAGCCGATATCAAGAACTCTGCTTTCCGGGTACAGTTCAAGGAAATCCAGCGCCCAGCCGGTAACGGCATAGTGACGCTCATTCATACCACGTAACATTTCTTCTCCTGCACTTCCGTGAGGTTTTCCCGGATTTCCAAGTTCGGTAACAGACATCTTTTGTTCTGTATTTTTACTCATATTATAACCTCCAGAAAATACGGGCGGTCAATGCTGCCGCCCGTTTATATAATAAAAATTATTCTACAGTGACGCTCTTTGCCAGGTTTCTCGGCTTATCTACGTCATATCCCTTGGCAACAGATACGTAATATCCTAAAAGCTGAAGCGGAATTACCGACAGGCTTCCTGCAAAATGGGGATCGGTATGCGGAATATATACCGTGAAATCGGCGGTATCTTCCATGCTGTAGTTGCCGTAGGTAGTAAGCCCCATAAGAGAAGCTCCCCGGCTCTTAACCTCTACCATATTGCTGACAGTCTTTTCGTAAAGATCCTGCTGCGTAAGAACGCCTATAACAAGAATTCCGTCCTCGATAAGACTTATAGGACCATGCTTGAGCTCGCCTGCCGCATATGCCTCTGAGTGAATGTAACTGATCTCTTTCATTTTTAGGCTTCCCTCAAGACTGATAGCATAATCTATTCCCCTGCCGATAAAGAATGCGTCCTTTGCTCCGACAAGTTTATTTGCAAACCACTGTATACGCTCTTTATCTTCGAGTATCTTTTCAATCTTATCCGGAATAGTATTCAGTTCATTTATCATTTCAGCGCACTTTTCTTCAGTCATCTCGCCCCTTGCAACGGCAAACTGCATCGCAAGAAGATACCCTGCGATAAGCTGCGTGCTGTAAGCCTTCGTAGTAGCAACAGAAATTTCAGGTCCTGCCAGCGTATAGAAAACATTATCCGCTTCACGAGCGATTGAAGATCCTACTACATTGACTATACCCAGAGTTTTTATGCCCTTTTCCTTTGCTTCTCTGAGAGCAGCCAGACTGTCGGCAGTTTCTCCTGACTGACTGATTATAATAACAAGACTATCCTTCGCAAGCGTCATTTTTCTATAGCGGAATTCTGACGCAAGCTCCACTCTTACCGACAGGGAGGTAAGATCTTCGATCACATACTGAACAGTCATTCCTACATGATATGCAGAACCGCAGGCAACGATATATATCTGACTGATCTTCCGTATCTCTTCGTCAGTCAGACCAATTTCACTGAAATCAATTTTTCCGTCCTTGACAACCGAGTTGATAGTATCCTTAACTACCTTTGGCTGCTCGTAGATCTCCTTGAGCATAAAGTGTTCATAGCCGTCTTTTTCTGCTGCTTCGGCGTCCCACTTGATCTCGGTAATATCCTTACTGATCTCCTCACGGTCAATATTATAAAATGTAGCCCTTCCCTTTTCAAGTCTTGCAATTTCCATATTGCCTATATAATAAACGTTCCTGGTATATTTAAGAATAGCCGGAACGTCAGAAGCGACGTAAGTTTCGCCGTTGGAGATTCCGATTATCATAGGACTATCCTTACGAGCCGTATAGATCTCTCCGGGATAGTCCCTGAACATTACGCAAAGCGCATAAGAACCTCTTATACGGATCATTGCACGGCATATAGCGTCCACCGGACCAAGCCCGTACTTTTTATAGTAATAATCGATAAGCTTTACCGCTACTTCCGTATCGGTCTGCGACTTGAATTCATAACTGCTTTTAAGAAGTTTTTCACGCAGTTCCTGATAATTCTCAATAATTCCATTGTGTACAGCGATAACGTTAGCGTCGTCGCTGCTATGAGGATGAGCATTGACGGCGGACGGTTCTCCGTGGGTAGCCCACCTTGTATGCCCGATTCCGCAGTTTCCGCTGACAGCGCTGCCGTTATTTGTCATTTCTTTAAGTACTTTAAGCTTACCCTTTGCTCTGACGATTTCTGTTTCGCCGTCGTCGTCACGAATGGCTATTCCTGCTGAGTCATAGCCTCTGTATTCCAGTTTGGAAAGTCCGTCAAGCAGAATGGGAGCTGCCTGTGATATTCCGGTAAAACCAACAATTCCGCACATAAATTTACCTCCATTAATATAAATACTATTTCATTATACAACAAATATCATAGTTTTGTCAATATTTTTTGCTCACGGCATTTGCTTCTATTCATGTTTATAAGAGGGGACTCTGTCCCCCCTGCCAAAGGGAAGTACACGCCTTACCGGCGCCCGTCCCTTCTGTCACTGCGTGACATCTCCCCACACTGTGGGAAGTCACCCTTTGGAAACCCATTATTGATTCTTTAAAATCCCCTCAAGGGAAATTTAAAGAATCAGAATGAAAACCAAACAGAAATCATTTCCTTTAACAAGAAGTCAGGGATACAAAAACTCCCTGATATACATAATAAAAGCAAATACAGTTGTCATGTTTTTGATTCAACGTTTTTTTCTCAGCCTGGGCATGAATCTCTGATTATAAGAATTATAGAAAATATTCAGGTTAAGATCGTACAGTACAAAGATCACATCCGCAAGGGAAAGCATGATCAGACCGCCGTATTTTCCAAAATCTCCCATCTCCTCAAGCATCTGGTCAAGACCGACAACATAGACGGTTATGAAAAAATATGCCAGAATGCATCCGTTAAAAATCAGGAATTTCAATACTTTCCGCAGCAGACTAAACCGTATTTTTTCCAGATACATCCTCAGAATCGGATAATGTCCAAAAAAAAGAATAAAAAGCAGCGCCGCCTCTTTATCAAATGTTACAAGCAGCGACAAAAGACTTACAGCTATGTAGGTCAGCATTGCCCAGCCACGGCTGACCTCTACGGCAATTATCATCATAAGGCAGCCGGCGATCATGGGAAAAACAATATACAGCGGCGCAATGATCCCTGCCAGAAACATGGTCAAAAGACAAAGCGCCGATACTATGCCTCCAAGCGCCACACGGTAACTCACATCATGCATCATTCTATTACCTTTTTGCTGACGTCAGGAGATTTCTTTGCGTGCTGAATATGATATACTGCCGCCGACAGAAGCTTATAGGGCACGAATCGCTGTCCCAGGGTACAGAACTTTGCCGTAAGTCCCGGAACAGCCAGCAGACTGCCTGAAAAAGCTTTTCTGAGAGCGTACTCCGCAGCGTAATCGGCAGTTATCGGCTTTGCGCTGAAACTCACGCCTGCACGGTTGTTGAACTGCGTATCTACAGGCCCCGGACAGAGCACAGTTATGCTTACGTTTGAACGCTCACGGCGAAGTTCTTCATGAACAGCCATAGACAACCTGAGAACGTAATTCTTTGAGGCGTAATACCCGGACATAAGGGGACCGTGCATAAATCCTGCTACTGACGCAACATTAAGGATTATTCCGCTGTTACGCTTCCTGAAATCCCGGAGGAAAAGCTTCATAAGCATATGAACGGCAGTGATATTTACATTTATCATTTCAAGCTCGCCGTCAAGACCGGTATCGGCAAATTTTCCAAAAATACCAAAACCGGCGTTATTCACCAGCATATCAATATCCTTATCCCTGCAAAATTCATAGACTTTGTAAACTTCGTCCTTCTGTGATATATCGGCAGCAATTATTTCCGTATGTCCAAGACTTTTCTGCATTTCTTTCAATATCTTTTCGTTGCGCCCTGTGAGAATAAGCTCCCAGCCTCTTTCACCGAGTTTTTCAGCAATCTTTTTCCCTATTCCGGAGGTGGCTCCCGTTACAAGTGCTTTCATTCTGCGCTCCTTTCTTCCGGCGTATTTGCCAGTACGTCAAATAAATTTTCATCATCCATGCTGTCTATCCCGAAAAGAAAGAGGATCTGCTCATAATAATCGGGGTCGACAAAATTACTTATAGAGCCTTCCATATAAGCCGGATCTGCAATGTCGATCTCACTGTAATGCTGTGTAAGAAAAGGTATGAAGCAATCGGCAAAACTATCCTTTATTACAAGAAGCCTGCGCTCATTGTTAACCGTTGTCCTTATTCTTATAAGAGGACGTTTTTCACCGAGATACATATCGTACATATCCCCCGAATCAATAAACGACTTGTCGTAAAGCTTACCTGCAAAGCTCTTCATATCATTGTCGTAAGCGGTACAGCTTATGATCCCCGATCCTTCGGGATATCTATAAATATCTATTATATCGGGTCTGACACGAGAATAAAAAGTTCTGGCGTAAAGATTCCCCCTGAAATCGTCGACAACGTGATCTATCGTATATTTGTCATAGGCAACGGGACTGAATCCCAGCTTTTGTATCACCGTTCTGTAAACGCAATATGCCCCGTAACTCGTCCACCTTGTATCGTTCCGGTAGTAGATATAATTTTCATTCAGCATTTTAAGGATATTATATGCGTCTATTTCCCGGATATTCCCTTCAAGTTCACCGTAAAAGCTGCTTATCTGCAAACTTTCCGGATTTTTGCGCATATACTCCGGCAAGCGGCTTTCATATACTCCTGAAGATGTAGGTATCGCCGCAAAATAAACAGCCCCTTTATAATTGCCGCAGAATTCGTTTATTATCCGGGCATTTTTAGTCGTTGAACCTCTGTCTGAAACTTCGGCGTCAAGAAGCATACTGCTGTCCACACAGACACCGTTTACTATGCTCTCGTTCATTGCCGATTTAAGTCTTGAGTCCGCCGCTATCATACGGCTGCGTGCCGGAAGCCGGCTTGCGGCACGCTCCGTAAGATATTCCATATAACTGCCGTCCATAACGTCCGATACTGATATACAATACGATTTCCGGCAGGAACCAACGTAAATTCCGGTTCTGTCGTTTCCATTTCCAAAGAAAATAAACAGCATCACAGCGGATAAATATATCAGTACAATTACTGCGGTTATTTTGCTGTCTGAATTTTTCATGACTGCCTCCCGTTACATTTTCAGCAGATCTATTCCCGAACTTCCCCTGTAAGAAATAAAAACAGTACAGAGTATCATCATGGCAAGCACGATCACCGGGGACAGAACCGTAATAATACGCTGTTCCTTTCCGTGTCCGGAACGCATCAAAAGATTTCTGAAAAGACTTGTAGACGCATACATACTTATAAGAAGTATCAATATATATGATTTTAGCAGATAAACCGATAGAGAATCCGCTATGATACCGTTTCCGCCGATCATAGCAAAAAGATATCTGAACGAATACGCAAGACTGTCCCCCGCCATAAAAGCGGAACATATCACAGATATTATAAAGGTGTAAAATACGCCTGTTAAGGGAAGAAGCCGTCCGTGTCTGAAACGTGTTTCAATAATGATAGCCGTGCCCAACACCGCACCGCATACCGCTCCGTTCACGTCAAATGCATACCAGAAGCCGAAAAGTCCCCATACCGAAATGAATGCAAAGATTCTGAATACTTTGTTCGAAGAAAAGCACAAAAGCGGTCTGGTAACGTATCGCCTGAACCACTGAACAGCCTGTATATGCCACCGGGCGGCAAAATATCTGATATTTGAACTGAAAACGGGATAGTTAAAGCTCTGCGGCAGACGAAATCCGAAACAATGACCTATACCTGCACCCATGTCGGAAACGCCGGACAAAGTAAAATAAAAACACAGTAAATATGACGTCACTCCCAACCACGCTGTAAGAGCTGCCATTTCATCCACGTCAACGCTGACAGAAGCAGTATAAAGAGCATAAAGACTGTCGGCTGCTATCACCTTTTTTGCAAATCCTTTTACGAATAACGAGACACCTACACCGATCCCTGAAAGACCGTCATGTCGGTTGTCAAGCATCTTCCGGAAACTTGAATAGCGCAGTACCGGTCCCATTATAAGCCTTGGAAAGAACATGATATAAAGACCAAACGATACTATATTCTTCTCCGCTTTCACCCTCCCACAGTAAACGTCTGCAAGAGCGCCAACTGCCGAAAGCGTAAAAAAAGATATTCCAACCGGAAAAAATGACTCCGGAATTAAAAGAAATTCCCTGTATAAACTGAAAAAACTGCTGCGGAAAATAAACAGAACCAGTATATCAAGCAGCAGCGCCAGTCCCAATATAACCCCAGATATACATTTATTTGAACGGTATTTTTCAATTAATATACAGGCTGCGTAATTCAACGCCGTATATGCAGTCATAAACATCAAAAATCCTATTCCTGACCCGGCGCAGAAAATCATACTCAGTACAAGAAGCGTAATATTCCGGTGCTTTTTCGGGGTGACATAGTATATCAGCAGAGAAACAGGGAAAAAAATATAAATAAACAGCAGACTGCTATATATCATCCGACCCCTCCGTTTCCGAAATTACACGCTGTTTAAGCTCATCAGCGCTCATCATTGTATTGAGCACCTCTATAAGTGACGTCACAGACATCACCGAAGGAAGTCCCAGTTCTTTCTGAAGACGTTCACGCAGAATTCTGCTGCCGGTACCGCCGCTAAGACCAAGTTCAAACATAGTCTGCTTTGTTATATCGCCTGTCATCAGACTTTCAGAAGCAGCGATCCCCGCTTTTTCAAAGGCTTCAAAAAGTATTCCAACATCAACGCCCTCGACCCCCAGTTTTCCCTCTGCGGACGGCTTTTCCTTTCGTTTTTCCTTGCCAAAGATATCCGGAATAAACACGTTCTTTATGCTGCCGCCGTTCACTGCACCCTTTATATAGCCTCGTATCTTACGCCCGGCGCTGTCGGAGTCGGTCAGGATAATAATTCCCGTCGTACGGGCATAATAGCGTATAAGTTCCAGTTTTTCTTTATCTTTAAAAATCCCGAACCCATTGGTTACGATAATAGTACCGTCTATAATTGATGAAAGTTTGATCTTATCGTATTTTCCCTCGACTATCACAGCCTGACTTATCTTTATCATTATATCACCGTTAATTCTTCAATGCAAGCATTTTTGCCACTGCCTGTTCCAGAACTGTCTTTTCGTCTCCGCCTGTCGAATTCAGAGTAACTGCCGTATCACGAAGTATTATCAGACAGCTTCTCAGACGTGCAATGCTTATTCGTGACGGAGAGCGGAACATTTTCTCAATAATAAATCCCCGGCTGAAATATCCAAAATCCTGAATAACTTCTGCGGCGTTGTGCCCGGATTGCCTTGCCGTCCGGACACGATACATATCAAGGAAAGAATTTGTTATGCTTGCAAGAACCGTTCCTCTGTTTTCCTTTGCCTGCATAAGCTCATCAAGGGCATCGAATGCCTGTTTTCCGTTGAATGCAGCAACAGAATCGGCAAGCTTGAAAACAGTAACGCCGCTCTGTCGATGAACCATTGCGTCTATCATTTCACTGGTTATCTCTCTTCCCTGCGCATAGGCGCAAAGCTTATCTATCTCGTTTTCAGAAGCAAGAGGATCGCAGAGACAGCGCTCGGCTATTTCACGTGCATTATCCAGGGATATCGCTCCGCCCCGTGATGACGCTGCCGCAGAGATATCCTTTGCAAGCTCCTGCGGCGTTTTCAGTGAAAAGCAGACTACAGAACCGTTCTTGGCTATTATATCCGCCAGTTTTTTGTTCTTGTCAGCGATAACACGGTTTTTTGTCTTGTAATCGAACTTTGTTTTTATCTCAAAACCGGTAACGTTCATGATTATTACTGTCATAGGAGGAACCTCTCTGAGAATTTCAGCCACACGCTTTGTAAGCTCCTCACGCTGATCCTCGCAGTTATAATCATTGATAAGAATACAGTTATACTCCGACATCATCGGCATCATTTCTGTCAGATCACGAAGTTCCGAGGGATCAAGATTCCTGCCGTTTATACGGTTAAGGGCAAAGTCTTCATTTTCTCCTACAGCCGCCTTTATTATCTGATTTGTCAGCCTTTCAACGCCGCTTACATCCTCGCCATAGATATAATACAAATTGCTGAGTTCGCCCTTTCTTAACAGGGACTTTATTGTTTTTGCGTCAGTATATGCCATTACAGCCTCCTGAATTTATACCTGCCGTCCTCAAACAGCGTTATCTCAAAGTTGTCTATGCCTCCGTTTTCATCCCGGTCTATCAGGATGTCATGGTTCATGGCATCTCCGCTGACTATCAGAGATCCTCTGTTTCCAGACGGTTTCACACTTATCACGTTTCCCGCAAGATCTGCATTAAGTTCACCGCCGTAATATGCAATCTCTAGGGAATTGCCGGAAAATCCAATTTCATCTCCGGCAGAAGAAATATTTGCGGATCCGTACACAAATATATCGTCTGATGTGTACCATTTTTCCACTGTAACCGGCTTAAGCCCGGATATGTATGCAGAATACTGAGACGGCTCGTTTTTTGTCAGCACTATGCTGTCGGCGACTGATATACCGTTTTCTCCGAGATATTTTCTTACATACACAGGAGCATTGTGATATCCGCCAAGGTCAAATATTCTGGCACTGCCCTTGTATGTTATTACCGCCGCATTATTCCGTCCGCTTCCGAGAAAAGCTATTCTCAAAGATTCATTAACTGATCTGCCGCTTATCGCCGAACATATCATAACCGCACTGAATGCAGCCGCCATCGCCAATGCTGTAAGCGGTCTGCGGCTGAAAACAACGTGAACAGAAACAACAACTGCGGCAAGAGCAAAAATAATGATAACGGAATTCTCTCCCGGAAAGCAGAAATATGTCAGATCGTTTTGTGAGATAATATCGGAAGCCGCAATTACCGGACGCAGTAAAAACTCTGCAAGACCCAGAACAGGAAGAAATCCTCCGGTTATGACGAAAATCGCTCCCAAAACAAGTGCAGCCGAACACAATGGCAGAAACAACAGGTTCGTTACCGGAGAAACAAGAGACGTCTCACCGAAGTATTTAATTGACAACGGAAATATGCATAGGCTGGTACACGTCATTATTACTGCGCTTTTGGCAAATTTTCTATCCGTAAAGTTTTTCGTCATGTACGGACCGAATACGCCTATCCCGAAAGAAGCCGTCACTGACAGCAGAAAACCGCTGCTATATACTGCATACGGATTTGAAACACAAATAATCAGAACTGCTGCCGCAAGGGAATTGAACGTATCACTCTGACGCCTGAATATCTTAGCTGAATATACAAAATCGATCATTATTGAAGCTCTTATTGCCGAAACAGGCCGTTCTGCCATGGATATGAACAGAAACATCAGGATATTCATAAAAACAAAAGGCAGTACACGGCCCAGTCTTAGCCGCTTGAAAAGAGCCATCAACATTACAGCGATCACAGAAACGTGGAGACCTGATACCGCCATGACATGACCGACACCGCTGCGGTAAAGAGACGTTCTCATATCCGGGTCAAAGCCCCTCTTTTCTCCGAATACCATCGCACTGATAAAATCGCCGGTTTCGCCGTCCATACTGCTCCGGAAACGTGAGATCATCTTCTCACGATACCCTGCCAGAGAATTTTTAACAGGTCTTGAATTGGTGCGCTCCAATTCGGCACTTTCGGGGTAATCAGCGCTGAGAAATATTCCCTCGGACATAAAAATATCTTTGTTTCTGAATACATAGTCATTTTTGTATTTTGAAAACGTACATCCCTTCAAATGCAGGATATCGCCGTATTCAGCATTGAATCCGCTGCCAAGGTATGTAACTTTTACACCAGACACTCCGTCAAGATTGCCTTTAAGCGTATAAAGAGCGAGATCTCCGGCATAATTTTCAATTTCAACTATTCTGCCGTCAAAGTTCCCTAAAGATCCTGACAGGGATACTATCCTGTCATAATAAAAATGCTCGTATGTCTTTGAAACGATAAATGCACACGAGAAACAGACGAAAAGCATCAAAAGATCCCTGCTTTTTATTCCCTTTATAATTACCAGAGTAAATATAAGAATCAAAATGGCAGCAAATTTTATTCCTGTAAAAAATGAAGCGAAAAACAATCCTGCCAGATAAGCTGCAGCAGCACCAATCATTTTCCGCTTCATAATAATTCTCCCTTACTTAAAAAATAAAGGCAGCTTTTCAAGAAAAACTATATCGTCTCTGTCAGCCGCATCGCCTTCAGCAAGAACAGCCGCCTTTCCTGCGACTTCACCGCCTACAGCTTCCGTAAGCTTCACAAGAGCTGAAATTGATTCTCCGGTGCTTATTACGTCGTCGGCAAGAATCACCTTTTTTCCTTTCAGCATAGCAGCCTTTTCCTGCGAGAGATAGAGTGTCTGCTCGGCAGCAGTAGTAATTGATTTAACGGTAACCGACACCGGCTCAGTCATATACAGTTTGACAGACTTCCTCGCTACAACATAAGGCTTTCCGGACTGTCTTGACATTTCATATGCAAGGGGTATACCCTTTGACTCGGCAGTGAGGATAACGTCAAAATCCGGGCATTTTTTCAGCAGTTCCTTTGAAGCCGCAACTGTAAGCTCCGTATCTGAGAACATAACGAATGCCGCAATATCAAGCTTTTCGTTGAGAGGACAGAGAGGAAGCTCCCTCTCCATCCCAGCTATAATCATTTTATAGGTATTCATTCTTATCCGCCTTACTCGATCTTTCCGAGAGATTCAGGTCCCCATCCCATTTTCACACCTGCAAGAAAGTGGAAATGAAGATGTTTTACAGTCTGCCCTGCATCGTCTCCGCAGTTGTTGATAATACGATAGCTTTCGATTCCCTCAGCCCCGGCTATCTTAGCTGCCGCCTCAAACACCTTTGCAACAACGGACGCATTCTCTCCGGTGATCTGGTCGGCTCCGCTGATATGAATTTTGGGTATTATAAGATAGTGTACCGGTGCGATAGGTGCAATATCCTTAAAACAGTAAACATACTCGTCTTCATACACCTTTGTGCTCGGAATTTCACCGTCAATTATTTTACAGAATAAGCATTCCATATTAATTCTCCTTTAGCATATAAATTCCTTAGCAATGGATTTGAAGGACATAAGCGCCTCATCCACCATATATGTTTTGCCGATACCTGCCATAGCGCTGTCAGGACGTCCGCCGCCCTTGCCGCCGGTAATAGCTGCGATCCTTTGAACTATCTTTCCGGCATGAGCTCCCCTGTCGGCAGCTCCTGAATTGCAGACGCAGTAGAATGTACCCTTTTCCCCGTCAATTCCGGCAAAGAGAGCGATTACAGCTTCTGTTCTGTCTTTTACGCCGTCTCCGAGCTTTCTGAGGGCATCGGGAGTAACTCCGGTCATCATTGCGGAAATCACCTTTACTCCACAGATATCCTCGGCGTTGTCAAAGATTGCCGCAACCTTTGCATTGGCAATCTGCTGCGTAAGACTTTCGATCTTCTTGTCCTTTTCCTTGATCTCAGCAGCGGCTGCCCTACACTTTTCCGGAAGTTCAGAAGGGTTCGAGACCTTGAGAGCCTTAGCCGACCTGAGAAGCGTATTTTTGTAGCCATCCAGAAGCGCAAGAACTCCGGAACCTGTTACAGCCTCTATTCTGCGTACTCCGGCTGCGACAGAACTTTCAGAAACGATCTTGAAAAGACCGATCTGCGATGTATTTGAAACGTGTGTACCCCCGCAGAATTCCACGGAATTATCAGCGGTTACAACTCTTACGGTATCGCCGTACTTTTCACCGAAGAGAGCCATTGCTCCAAGTTTTCTCGCTTCTTCGATCGGCATTTCTTTCATGGTCACGTCAACTGCGGCAAGGATTTCGGCATTTACCAGTTCCTCTACCTTAACGATCTCCTCTGCGGTCATGGCGCTGAAATGATTGAAGTCAAAACGGCACGCTTTTTCGTTTACAAGCTGTCCTGCCTGATGAACGTGATCGCCCAGAACCTGGCGAAGAGCATACTGAAGAAGATGAGCCGTTGTGTGATTCCTCATAATGGAAAGACGACGTTCTTTTTCGATCTGCGCAAGAACCTTATCGCCCTTTGAAATGCTTCCCTGCTCGATAGTTGCGAGGTGGAGGAAATGTCCCTCAGATTTTATAGTATCTTCAACAGAAGCAATGCTTGCTCCGGTAAGAAGCACGCCGGTATCGCCTGTCTGTCCGCCCGACTCGGCGTAGAAAGGCGTTATATCCAGAACAATGGTAACATCATCGCCCTCTACGGCAGTCTCTATCTCAACACCGCCCATATAAATGGCAAGAACCTCGGCATCCTTTACTTCAAAAGAAGTATATCCTGTGAATACAGTAGCCGGAGCATCTATTTTAATGCTGTTGTCAGCCCAGGACGAGCCTGCCTTTGCAAGATGATCTGCCTTTGCAAGATTACGCTGTTCAAGAGCAAGTTCCCTGAATCGTTCAACGTCGACCTGGATTCCCTTTTCTTCGCATATCTCAATAGTGAGATCAATAGGGAAGCCGTAGGTATCGGAAAGTCTGAATGCGTCGTCGCCTGAAAGAACGTTGTTCTTGTCGTTTTCAAGCTTTTTCATGTATTGATTAAGAAGCTCCGTTCCCTTGTCAATCGTTTTGGCAAAGGCTTCCTCCTCTACGCCGATGATCTTTTTGATATATTCTCTCTTTTCTGCAAGTTCAGGATATGCGCTGGCATTCTCGTTGATAACGGTATCAGCCACATCGCAGAGAAACGGCTTTGTAATGCCCAGAAGTCTGCCGTGACGTGCAGCTCTTCTCAGAAGACGTCTCAAAACGTAGCCTCTTCCCTCGTTTGAAGGCATGATGCCGTCGCCCACCATAAATGTTGTGCTTCTTATATGGTCGGTGATAACACGGAGCGAAACATCAGTCTTTGCATCCTTTTTGTATTCAACCCCTGCAACAGAAGAAATATGCTTCATTATCTTCTGAACCGTATCGACCTCAAAGATGTTATCCACGCCCTGCATTACACAGGCAAGACGTTCCAAACCCATTCCGGTGTCGATATTCTTGTTCTTCATTTCTTCGTAATGACCGTTTCCGTCACTGTCGAACTGGCTGAATACCAGATTCCAGATCTCGATAATACGATCACAGTCGCTCGCCTGTTCAAAGTTCTCAAAAGGACCATATGCCTCGCCACGGTCGAAATGAATCTCGGAACATGGACCGCACGGACCGGAGCCGTGTTCCCAGAAATTATCTTTTTTGCCAAGGCGAATGATCCTGTCCTGCGGGATTCCTATATTGTTCATCCATATCTGCTCTGCCTCGTCGTCGCTTTCAAAAATCGTGATCCAGAGTCTGTCTGCCGGTATCTCCAGAACCTTTGTCAGAAATTCCCATGCCCATGCGATGGCTTCAAGCTTGAAGTAGTCACCGAAAGAGAAATTTCCCAGCATTTCAAAATAAGTGCCATGTCGTGCTGTCTTTCCAACGCTTTCGATGTCTGGAGTTCTGATACACTTCTGACAGGTAGTGACCCTCTTATTCGGCGGAACAGCCTGTCCCAGAAAATATTTTTTCAGCGGTGCCATACCGGAGTTGATAAGCAGAAGGCTTTTGTCGCCCTGCGGAACAAGCGATGCGCTTGCCATTCTCGTATGGTTCTTGCTTTCAAAGAAAGAAAGATATTTTTCACGAAGATCATTTAATCCGATCCATTGCATATTGATTTACTCCTTATAATATAATACAAAAAGCCCCGCCGCATATGGGACGAAGGCTCTCGTGGTACCACCCTGGTTCAAAATTGAAAATCTCTTTTCTATAACGCATGAAATTGCTGCGTTTTTCCGCAGAAGTTCACGGACAGCACCTATCCCTTGTGTAAAAGCAGCGCTGGCCGCTTTCACTCTGAAACACATTGCTGACAATTAATCCCATCAATGCTATACATTTTTATTATATCACATTTTCCGGAAATGTCAAGTTTTCAAAGTGATTTTTTTGTTTTTTGTTCTTCCTTATTTTTTCTTCTTATCATAATACGTGTATAAAGCTTTCTGAACTCCCTTACGGCAAAGACTGCCGCATCCGACAGCTTGGAAATAAAACGTCTGTATCTTATATCAAACTCGCCGGCATATGTGACAACTTCTCCGTTAAATCCGCTCTTAAAACGGTAAACTCCGTAATTAGGATGTTCGGGATTCTTATAAAAAGGTATTCCCATAAAATCATGAACATAACATCCGCTATCAGCGGCGTCAGAGATCATTGTCCACTGCATAAGATAATTCGGCATTACGTTTCTCATGCGAACAGTTGAAGCTCCATAAACATAATGAGATTTTCCGGCGTATTTTACGCATACTGCTCCCGAAAGCGGAACTCCTTCATGATAGCACATATAAAGACGGCAGCTGTCGCCGAGCTTGTCCAGCATTCCTTCAAAGTAACTTTTTTCTCTGATATAGAAACAGTCTCTTTTACCTGTTTCTTCCATAAGACTGTAGAAATCGTCAACAGCCTCTCTGCCGCAGACTCTGCATTCAACTCCTTTTTTCATGGCAACACGTATATTGTATCTCCATTTGCTGTGAAATGCGGCGAAAAGCTCGTCCTTGTTCCGACCGTTAAAGAAAAGCATATAGCTGTTCCTTGCCTGGATGGTTGACAGTTCCGGGGCATTTTCTCTGAACTGAAATCCCAAATCTCTGAAAGCATTTATATATTCTGTTTCGTCCTCAGTAATACACGGATCTGTTTTAAACTGGTATGCCTTGTATTTTTTTGCAAGCTCGCTGACAGCTTCCAGTATTTCCCCAAGCGTATCCTTGTCGCTGAAATCGCATACAGGCCCCCTTGGACAATAGAGAAACGACCGTCTTATAACCGGTATCACTTTAATGAGAATAAGCGCCGCCCCCTTGATTTTACCGTCGTTATCAGTAACGATGATTGCCTCGTATTTCCAGTTTGACTTGAACTGCGCCCAACGTATCGACTGGGTAAATGAACCGTTTATATGACCGCTTACAAAATCCTCGTATATTTTAACTTCTTTTTCATTCCATGTATCAATTATCTTCCACATTCTAACAAACTCCCTTATTTCTTAAAATATGTTTCAGAAATTCAAAACATATTTTATGTGAATATGCTCTAAGTGATCCTCTGTTTAATATAACATAAAGCATATTGTATATGTGACATTCAATATACCCTGGATCTTTTATAATATACCATATATGAAACAATAAAGTCCTCACAAAAATGCAAAGAAAATGAAAAGATAAGTCAAATTTTTCCGAAACTATTTACTTTAGCATGAAAAAGTGATATAATTGAAGATAGAAAATTCCCACGCAAATCAATTTTTACGGAGGTTTTACCATGAACAATTCTCCAAAAGAACTGCTGAAGTTCATTGAAGAAAACGACGTTAAGTTTATCCGTCTCACTTTCTGTGATATGTTCGGCAGCCTGAAAAATCTTGCAATAATGCCGGACGAGCTTCCCAGGGCTTTTGAATACGGTATCCCGTTTGACGCTTCCAGTATTTACGAAGGATGCTCCGACCTGATGCTGATGCCTGATATATCCACTCTTTCTGTTCTACCATGGCGGCCTAAATCAGGACGTGTAGTCCGCTTTTTCTGTAGTTTGAAAAATACCGACGGCTCTGACTACGTCGGTGATATGCGCACGGAACTTACAAATTATATAAATCAGCTGCGCCTTGAGGGATATTCCTGTGAAATGGGAACAAAATGCGAATTTTACCTTTTTGAACTGGACGAACGGGGCGAACCCACCAAAATTCCGCACGACAACGGTGGTTTTATGGACGTAGCGCCCCTCGACCGCTGTGAAAACGCAAGGCGTGAGATCTGTCTGTCTCTGGAGGAAATGGGAATGAACCCACGTAGTTCCTGCCACAAGCATGGTCCTGCCCAGAACGAAATAGAATTCCGTGAAAGCGAACCTGTTACCGCAGCCGACAATATGGTCCATTACAAGACCGTAGTAAAATCAATTGCCGCCCAGAATGGTCTTTTCGCTTCGTTTATGCCCAAACCTCTTGCGGACGAACACGGAAGCGCCCTGAGCATATCTCTGAGCATAAAAAAATCAGGTGAGGATTTGTTCCACCCTGATTTCGATGAAATGTCACACAACGGAAAATGTTTTATTTCAGGTATTTTAAGGCGCATCTGCGAGATAACCGCATTTCTCAACAGCACCACAAATTCATATAGACGATTCGGCATCGGATATGCCCCTAAATATGTTGACTGGTCATGCGAAAACCGTTCGCAGCTTATAAGACTTCCACGTGCCGTCGGTTCTCTGTCAGGGATTGAAATACGCTCTGCTGACGCAGCCTGCAATCCATACATTACATTTAAGCTTATACTGGCAGCCGGCATGGAAGGAATACGCAGCGGTGACTGCTCTCTTCTGGAAAGGACAAGAAAATCCACAACTGCCGTAAGTGAATTGCAGGCTCTGCCTCATTCTTTGAAAGAAGCCGCAGAAATTGCTGAAAACAGCGAATTCGTCAAGCATACGCTCTCCCACGAAACCAGAAAAAATATCTTCCGGCAGCTTGATGAGCAGCTAAAAAATTATGATCTTGCCCGGAATAAAGATGAATTTGAGGACAAGACCTACTTTAAAATTATTTAGAAAAGGATATTCAGAATATGAACAAGGCACTAATAGTTTCATCCTCTGAAGAGATTGCTTCCATGATTGAGCAATTTCTAAGGGCAGATGGGGTCAGCCTCATCACGGTTGTTTCAAGCGGAAGTGAAGCACGCAGATTTATGCGTACCGATCCGGAAATCAGTCTTGCAGTCATAAATACTCCGCTTTCTGACGAATTTGGTCAGGAACTTTCACTAATGATCGCTGAGGAATATCAGACGGGCGTTATACTCATCTGCGGAAATGATATTTCCGGCGATATTGCCGAATACGTCTGTGAAAGTGGGATATACGTTGTTTCACGCCCTGTCAGCAGGATACTTTTTTCAGAAGCTGCAGATCTTGCTGCCGCTTCTCATGGGGGATTTGCAGAGCTGAAAAAAGAAAGTTCCGATATTCTGATAAAAACCGAAGAGATCCGAATAATCAGTCGTGCCAAGGCGACACTTATGAAATATCTGAAATTTACCGAACCGCAAGCTCATCGTTACATTGAAAAACAGGCAATGAACAGCCGGCAGACAAGGCGTGAAACAGCTCTGCGCATACTGGCTGACTATGGTGTCAGATAATACCGTATAATAAAAAATATCCGCCCTGTAAAGGACGGATATTTTAATTTGCATCATATTAAATTACTGCTCGGACTCGCCTTCGTTAAGCTCCTCGATATCTTCTATTTTAAGATCATCATAATCGAATTCAAGAAGCTCATTGCAGTTCGGACAATTGATAGAACCTTCCTCAAGCATTCCCTCATCAAGAAGAATAGTATCGCCACAGGTAGGACAATTTATCTCATACAACTCATCATCTTCATCATCGTCATATTCATCAAAATCATCGTCGCTGCCGTCGTCTCTCCAGTCGTCTTCATCGCAGTTGTCACAGTTACCGGAACATTCAAATTCGTCATCGTCATAAAAGTCATCCTCTACAGCGCCGAGATCCTGGTCAAGAATATCACACAACTCTGTAAGCTCGTCCACCTGTGACTGAAGATCGTCTACATAAAGAACAAGTTCCGACATAACTTCTGCCATTTTCGTGATAGCTTTGCCCTCTTTTGTAGTGGTATCAAGCTCAAGACCTGCAAGAAGCCCCTGAAGATATGACATTTTTTCATTAAGATTCATAATAATTCCTCCTGCAAATAAATTTTGCGGTAATCAGGCTCTTGACATATACTCGCCTGTTCTTGTATCGATCTGGATCTTTTCACCTTCGTCAATAAAGAGCGGAACCTTTACCTCTGCTCCCGTCTCAACGATAGCGGGCTTTGTAGCGTTTGTAGCCGTATCGCCCTTGAATCCTGGATCTGTCTGTGTAACGACCAATTCAACAAAGTTGGGCGGTTCTACTCCAAATACTGTGCCCTTATAAGAAAGGATCTTACAGATCATTTCTTCCTTGACAAACTTAAAGCTGTCGCCGAGGATAGAGGCGCTGATCGGAACCTGCTCGTAAGTCTCCATATCCATGAAATAATAAAGATCGCCGTCATTGTAGCTGTACTGCATATCTTTTCTCTCAACAAAAGCCGTAGGGAACTTTGCTGTAGGGTTAAAAGAAGTTTCAACAACTGAACCGGTAATAACATTCTTATACTTTGTTCTTACAAAAGCGGCTCCTTTTCCGGGCTTAACGTGCTGAAATTCAACGACCTGAACGACCTGACCGTCAAGCTCAAAAGTAACGCCGTTTCTGAAATCTCCTGCTGAAATCATTAGAAATACCTCCGTATAATTAGACTATAATAATATATTTCTATTTTACCACATTTTTTTATTTTTTGCAATACCCTAAATGATATTAATTCAAAGATATTAACTTTTTTGCACATTTTGTCAGATTTTCGCATCCGTTTTCGGTTAAAATGACAAAATCTTCAATACGAACTCCAAATTTTCCTGCCAGATATATACCGGGTTCAACTGTTACGACAGCTTTCTCGTTCAGAGGATTCTTATATCCATGAGAAGCGTTAGGCAATTCATGTATTTCCATTCCGACGCCATGTCCCAGTGAATGACCGAAATATTCACCGTAACCGGCCTTTTCGATTATCTCACGGGAAACATTGTCCAGTTCTGCACCGGTAATGCCCGGCTTTGCAGCCCTGATCCCGGCAAGCTGCGCCTCCAAAACGATATTGTAGACTTTCTCCATTTCCTCCGACGGCTTTCCAATGCAGACTGTTCTGGTCATATCGCTGTGATAGCCGTTCCAGACCGCTCCGAAATCCATTAGAACGAATTCTCCTTCTTCAACTTTTTTATTTGAAGGAACTCCGTGCGGCATTGACGTATTAGCCCCTGACAGCACGATCGTATCAAACGACAGATCTTCCGCTCCATGAACAAACATCAGACGGTTCAGTTCCAGTGCAATCTCACGCTCTGTCACGCCTTCCCTTATAAACGGAAGAAGCTCTTCATAAGCTGTTTCAGCGATCTCCTGCGCCTTTCTGATACAAGAGATTTCCTCATCATCCTTGGTCATTCTGAGCGTCTGTATGGCATTACTGAGATCGTCAGAGCTGTCAAATTCGATCTCCTGAAAAATATGCTTATAGCTGTTAAGCTGCTTAACAGTCATTGTGTCTGACTCGATCGAGATTCTGGATGCTCCATGCTTCTTCAGCAGCCTGCTGACCTGCGGATAAAACTTTTTCAGCTCGATCACCTCAGCATCAGAAACGGTGCTGCGTGCTTTCTCGATATAACGGAAGTCTACAAGAAGATACGATTTTTCAGGAAACGCAAGAACAAATCCGGCAGAGGACTTCATACCGGTGAAATACCGTCTGTTTATATCCGACGTTATAAGGACGCATTCGGTATCAATTTCCCGGAAAAGTTTCTCAAATCGTGTCAAAATTCACACCTCACATCTCTGCAAGCGCCTGTATAGCAAGAAAATAGCTGCCAAAACCGAAACCGCTTATACTTCCCTTGCACACAGGAGCAATCACCGACTTTGAACGAAATTCATCCCTTGCAAAAACGTTGCTGATATGTACTTCAATGCATGGGATCTTCACAGCAGCGATAGCGTCCCTGATAGCATAGCTGTAATGAGTATATGCTCCGGCATTGATAACAACGCCGTCAAAAGAATTTCTGGCTGCATGAAGCTTGTCTATGATAGCCCCCTCATGATTTGACTGAAATATCTCGCACTCCAATCCCTGATCTCTGGCACGGTCAATAATACTGCTATTAAGATTTTCAATGGAATCGCTGCCGTAAATTCCCGGTTCACGCTCACCGAGCAGATTGAGGTTCGGACCGTGTATTACAAGTATTTTTTTAATCATTGTTTTTTCTCCTGTTCATTATAGTATTTTCTCGGCAGAAACGGCTTTTCGCACTTTCTCTTCACCTTGAAAAATGTTGTTTTCTCATGTTCAATAGGTTCTACATAAAGCATTTTTATACCAAAAAGAACCGCTCCTAAAACATCGGTATATATCTGATCTCCCACAGCGGCTATGCTTTTTTTCGGAAGTCCCATTTTAGCTTTCGCCTCCCGGAATCCCTTTGTAAGAGGCTTTTTTCCCTCGCTGACAAATTCCAGCCCCAGCATATCCGCAAACGGTTTGACTCTCGGAGGGTGATTATTGGAAACTATTATCAGCTTTATGCCGCTTTTTTTCATAAGCTCAAGCCAGTTAAGAACGCCCTCGCCGGGAACAGGATTATCATGAGTTGTCAGCGTATTGTCAAGGTCAAGGATAAGTCCCCTTATCCCCAGACTTTTGAGTATGTCCGGTGTGATATCAGTTACCCGCCGGAATGCAGCCGTAATTATTGATCCCATAATACCTCCAAGATCTACAAAATATCCGTTTACTAAAATATAAATGAAAAAGCGAACCCTCCGGGTCCGCTTTTATCAGCACGATCAGTCTGCAAGATCAATACTTGCGCTTACGAGCTGCTTCAGACTTCTTCTTGCGCTTTACAGAAGGCTTTTCGTAATGTTCCCTCTTGCGAACCTCAGCGATAACGCCATCCTTTGCACATGATCTCTTAAATCTTTTAAGAGCTGTATCCAAAGACTCGTTTTTACCAACACGAACTTCTGCCACTTAACTTTCCCTCCCTTATTCAGAGGTTTCCCGGAATCGCTTCCGAGCTCTATACTAATCATCCCGAAGGACGCCAGTCAGCATATACCCTGAAAGACAGCAGATATACTCAAAAATAATATAATATTATTTTATCATAGTTTTCTTTAATTGTCAAGGCTTTTTTCCAGACTTTAAAATTTCGTTATTTTGCAACAATATTAACAAGTTTATTTGGCACATATATCTGTTTAATGATATTCTTGCCGTCAACAGATTCTTTAACTTTCTCGTCTGCCATTGCCGCTGCGATAACTGAATCTTTATCAGAGCCCGGCACAATATTCAATTTTGCTTTAAGCTTGCCATTTACCTGAACAACTATCTCTATGGTTTCATCCTTGCAAAGGTCTTCATCAAATGTCACCCACTTCTGCTCACTAAGAATCTGTCCAAAATTATTGCTGAATATTTCCTCAGTTATATGCGGAGCAAAAGGATTGAGCATAATGCAGAAAGCGTGCAGTTCCGCCCTGTTGATGCTGCCAGCTGCATAAATATCATTGATAAGCGTCATCATTGCAGCGATTGCTGTATTGAACTTCATTGCCTCTATATCTTCTGTGACCTTCTTAACGGTCTTATGGAATTTAGAGCTGAGAGCGTCGCTGTAGCTGTCGCCGTCAGTGAGGATATCCTGTAATCCCCATACTCTGTCGATAAAACGCTTGCATCCCTTTATGCTTGATTCGCTCCATGGAGCTGCTTTCTCATAGTCGCCCATAAAGAGAACATAAAGTCTGAGAACGTCTGCACCAAACTCGTCAACTACGTCGTTGGGGTCAATGACATTTCCTCTGGACTTGGACATCTTTTCGCCGTCCGGACCGAGTATGAGTCCCTGAGCAGTTCTCTTTGCATATGGCTCCGATGTATTCACATATCCCTGATCGTAGAGGAACTTATGCCAGAAACGGCTGTATATCATATGTCTTGTAACGTGCTCCATGCCGCCGTTGTACCAGTCAACAGGCATCCAGTATTCAAGAGCTTCCTTTGAAGCAAACTGCTGATCGTTGTGCGGATCACAATAGCGCAGGAAGTACCATGAAGATCCTGCCCACTGAGGCATAGTGTCTGTTTCACGTCTGGCGTCCTTTCCGCACTTCGGGCACTTGCAGTTTACAAAGCTGTCGATTTTGGCAAGAGGACTTTCACCGTCAGTGCCGGGTTCAAAATTCTCTACAGCCGGAAGTCTGAGCGGAAGTTCCTCATAAGGAACGGCAACCATTCCGCACTCGGGACAATGAACGATCGGGATAGGCTCTCCCCAATAGCGCTGACGGTTGAATGCCCAGTCCTTCATCTTATACTGAACGCCCTTTTCACCGCATCCCAGTCTGCCGAGAATCTCCAGAGCCTTTTCAATAGCGTCCTTCTTGTTGCTGATTCCATTAAGTTCGCCGGAATTTACCAGCTCTCCCTCTCCGGTATATGCCTCGACTGAAATATCTCCGCCTTTAATAACTTCGATAATATCAATGCCGAATTTTTTTGCAAAATCGTAGTCTCTCGTATCGTGAGCCGGAACAGCCATTATAGCGCCTGTACCATATCCCATCATTACGTAATCGGCAATATAGATCGGAATTTCTTTGCCTGTAACAGGATTTACCACTGTCAGTCCCTCGATCTTCACACCTGTCTTTTCCTTGACGAGCTGCGTTCTCTCAAATTCGCTCTTCTTGGCGCATTCCGCCTTATAAGCTTCAAGGTCAGCATAATTTTTAATACTATCCCTGTACTTCTCTAAAATAGGATGCTCCGGAGCAATTACCATAAAAGTCACACCGTAAAGAGTATCCGGCCGTGTAGTATAGATGCGGAGCTTTTCATCACATTCCTTTATGCTGAAATCTACAAAAGCTCCTGTTGATTTTCCTATCCAGTTCTGCTGCTGAAGCTTTACATTCGGAAGATAGTCTACTTCTTCAAGTCCCTGAAGCAGTTTATCAGCATATTCTGTTATGCGCAGATACCATACTTCCTTGGTCTTCTGCACGATATCGCTGTGGCAGATATCACATTTGCCTCCCTGAGAGTCCTCGTTAGAGAGAACTACCTTACAGCTCGGACAATAATTTACCGACGTCTTGTCACGGAAAACAAGACCGTTTTCAAACATTTTAAGGAATATCCACTGAGTCCACTTGTAATAACCCTCTTCGGTAGTATCTATAACCCTTGACCAGTCGAAAGAAAATCCTACAGTTTTAAGCTGATTCGTGAATTTCTCAATATTTCTGTCCGTAACAAGACGAGGATGTATATTTTCCTTTATAGCGGTATTTTCAGTAGGAAGTCCATATGCGTCAAATCCGATTGGAAACAATACGTTATATCCTTCAAGGCGTCTCTTTCTTGATACTACTTCCAGTCCGGAGTAAGCCTTGATATGACCTACGTGCATACCGTGTCCTGACGGATAGGGAAACTCTACAAGAGCATAAAATTTCTCCCTGCTGCTGTCGTTAACTGCCTTGAAACTATCGTGATCCTCCCAGTATTTCTGCCACTTCTTTTCAACGGATTTATAATCATATCTGCTCATTTTTATCATTCCTTTGCTTTATTTGCCTATTTCATCCAATCCCTTAGAGAACTGTTCCTTTACGTCAGAGCTTGTACAAAGAACCACGGCTGCTCCGATATCAATTATTCCCTCGACAAGATAGATCCAGTTGCTGCCTATATTCGAGATGTTATCCGGAAGATGCACAAGTGCTATCAATGCAAGAACTGCTGCAACAGCATAATTTCCGTATTTGATTCCGGTTATCGCCAGAATAAAAGCGGCTGCTCCAATAAGCAGGGTAAGCACGTCAAAACTTCCTCCCAGTATCATATTGAGAATAAGCTTGATTATCTGATAAATTCCTACCGCAATGCCTATCGTCATTCCCTTTTGATTATTTACATTCATCATTCATTCTCCTTGGTTATCATATTACTGATGTCTATCTGTTCGCCGTCGGCCCACATCCCTTCAAGTTTATAAAAATTTCGGGTGTCCTTGTAGAAAACGTGAATGATAATATCGCCATAATCAAGAACAATCCATGTATTGCCAGTATCTGCTTCACGTCTCAGAGGTTCTATTCCCTTCTGTGACATCTGAAACTCAGCCTCGTCTGCAAGAGTTCTGGCATGAGTGTTGCTCGTTCCGTTTACAATGACAAAATAATCTGCAAGTATTGTAAGATCAGCAATTTTTATTGCCCGAATATCCTCGCCTCTCTTGCTGTCAAGAGTTTTTATGATAAGCTCAAGTTTTTCCTGTTGAGACATTTATATTTCATCCTTTCGTTATTTTATTTGAGAACTTGTATTCATAGGGAAGATATACGGAGCTTTGAAAATAATTTTTCCGATTATCCTATGAATACAGGTTCTGATATAGACGCTTTACTTTGGCCAATTTGGGTTTTGTGCCGGAGATTGTCCCTCCAGCAGCGTTTCAAAGTCATTTGTCTTATCATCATAATTATTATAATGATGATCTGTATAATATTCAACGATAGCCGTATCGCCGTAGCCCGTCAAAGGATTCTGATAGGGTCTGAAATATTTGTTAAGAAGTTCGATAGTTTCCTGCTTGTGGATAGAATAAATAGAATATTCTTTTCCGTCAAAACCCACGTAAAGGTTTTCATTTGGGGTTGCCTCGCCGGGAAGCATATGAACATGGATATTCTCCATTGAAAGCGTACCGCAGAAGTCGGCAAGACGTGCAATATCGACCACCATCATGTCCGTGGCAATAAGTTCCTTGTCCATAACCTCGTCAATATATGACTTAAGCTTTGCCTTACCCTCGTTATTCTTGATGTCGATAAGCTTTCTCATAGCCGCAGCCATAAAGCGCTGCTGATTCTGCATACGTCCTATATCGCCCTCAACCCAGCCATAGCGAAAGCGGATGAACCATTCTGCCTGTTCGCCCGAAAGGACGGTATCGCCTGCGGGGATGATCTTTGCGTCCTGATATTCGCCATTAGCGTTGTAGCCTGCGCCCTCGTAAAGGATAGACTCGTCAAGAGTAATAGGGATTCCGCCAACCATATCCACCATTTCGGGGATATCGGTGATATATGTTGTGATGTAGGCATCAATGGGAATACCGAAATTCTGCTGCACTGCGTCAACAACACGCTGAATGGGCACATCCTCATACTGCGGATCGCCGCATGAATAGATGCTGTTGAACTTTGTGCTTGCAGACTGGGTGAAATCGGGGACAGCCGTATCTCTGGGGATTTGCAGGATATTCAAAGCTCTGCCCTTCAGATCAAACTGGCAGACCCACATAACGTCCGTATTCAGACTGTCAACGTCAAAGCCGAGAAACAGTACTGTATACTGTCCTTCTATCCACTGCTCCATAAAATCAAGACCGTCGTCATAGTCATCAGGCAGAGCAACGGAATTAATGCCCAAATCTATTTTGTCACTTGATTTATCAAGCTCGCCCTCAATGCTAACAGCGGGCTGCTTTCGCTTCAGATAGGTGTAAAGTCCGATTTTTTCCTTAACGCCCTTTTTATCCCACCACATAATCGGCATTGTGAGCACAAGTGAAATAATGACAGCAAGACTGGCAATAACGGAAACTGTTTTAACTGCAATATCTTTCTTCGTTTTCTTTTTTCTTTTGCTTTTCGCCGGACGTCCGCCGTCAGCAGAACTGTCCTGTCCGTCTCTGATTCTGTCTGCGTATTCCCGTTCTGTATCAGCACAGCCTCCGTTATACCGTACCGGAGAAGGCGCTTCGTATTTTCCATGATATTCAGCCGGCGGCGGATTTTCGTGTTTTCCGTGGTACTCTCCCTGAATTCCACCTGCCGTTTTTCCGGTATCGATCCTTTTCAGCGTCCTGAGCGGCTTCTGACGTTTTTCTGCTCCGGAAGTCTCTTTTAAAATCTCTTCAATTTTTTCATTCTCGTTCATTTGAGTCCTCTTTTCAGATTGCTGCTGCTTTTATTTTCTTTATACAGCCTTGTGTAAAAATTATAGCCTTCTGCGGTACAGATCGGAACAAGTCCTCCCTTTTTGATAACAGATTTGACGGAAAAAGCAAATGCTTCCAACATAGCCTCATTAAGACTTGTATATGACAGCTTACGCATTTTTTCGACATCCTTATAATCTCTGTCAGCGGAAATAAGATCGCCAAGATAAACGATCTCCTCCAGGCGTGACATTCCCGCTCTGCCTACGGTATGAAACCTTACGGAATTGAGTATATCTATATCTTCAACCCCGAATTCGGTCTTTATAAAGCTTGCTCCTGCAACTGCGTGCCACAGCGATCTTGTTTCAAGTTCTTCACGGCAAACCGTAAAGCTGCAATTCTCAACAAGAGCTTTCTGTTCACCGTAGGGCAGTTCTTTGCATATATCGTGAAGAAGTCCGGCAAAATAAGCCTTATCCGGATCTTCACCATATTTCAGAGCAAGCTTTCTGCACTCAGCCGCCACGTTCAGCGAATGATTATATCTTTTTGCCGAAAGATTCTCTTTAAGATACTTTTTCTTTTCTCCGGTATCGTAATGCAATTTCTTTTCACCTCTGAATGAATATAGTTCTTTCATAATAATATATTGTACTACATTTTCATCAAGATAGCAAGAGAATTTCTCATTTTTTTCAATTTTTTTTCTGATTTCTGTAGAAGAAAGTTCGACGGGAGGGCAGCTGCTTATAAATATCTTTCCCTTTTTTTCAAGCTCTCCTCTTTTTTTCCGGAGTTCCTCAAAATCTCCCTTATTCCTTGAAATTACGCAAAGACTGGCATTTTCAAGTATTTCCTCATAACAGAACCAGCTGTCAAAAGAAAGAAGCATATCGCTCCCAACCAGAAGAAAAAGCTCGTCATTAGGATAAATTTTACGGAAGTGCCTCACTGTATAAACCGAATAGCTGATACGCTCTTTTTCAAGCTCATAGGAACATATTTCAAGCTTATCGCTTATCATGCAGGCAAGGCGGAGCATCTCCAGCCTGTCCTCATCAGATGCGTACTCGTCGCTTGAACGGTGCGGAGACTTCTTTGATGGAACGAGAAACACCCTGTCCAGTCCGAATTCCTCAGCAGCTGTCAGTGCAAGATGAATGTGTCCGTTATGGACAGGATTGAAACTTCCGCCGTATATCCCTGTTTTCATGCCTTTGACTTCGGAATGTTCTCTATAACAGGTTCTTTCGGATTACGTTTAAACAGCACGAATTTAGATCCTATTACCTGAACAACATCAGCTCCAGTCTGCTCTGCCACAGCGTCGGCTGCTTCTCTTGCCGTCCAGCCGGAATTTTCAAGGACCTTCAGCTTTATAAGTTCCCTTTTGCGAAGCGCTTCTCCGATATCTCTGCACATTACATCGGTCACGCCGCCCTTTCCTATCTGGAAGATCGTTTCATATGTTGATGCGATACCACGAAGGTACGCTCTTTGTTTGCTTGTTAGCATATTATTCACCTTGTCTTTCTTTAAGGAATTTATAAAGACTGCCAAGAGCCTTTGCCCTGTGGCTGATATTGTTTTTTTCCTCTGCCGTCATTTCCGCCAGAGTTCTGCCGCCGTACATAAACACCGGATCATATCCGAAACCGTTTTTACCGAGTTCCTGATAAGCAATGCTGCCCTCGCATACGCCCTCGAAGTGGAACGCTATACCATATACGTTTATATAAGTGATATTGCAGATAAAACGTGCCGTTCTCCGTTCATCAGGAACACCATTCATCTCATCAAGAAGCTTGGTACATTCCTGTCCTTTGGGAGCATATCTTGCAGAATGCATCCCCGGTCTGCCGTCAAGAGCGTCAACGCACAGACCGCTGTCATCGGCGATCACCGCAATGTTCTCATGGTTTTTCTCCCAATACGCATCATATACAGCCTTTGCCTTTATTTCCGAATTTTCAGAGAACGACAAGCCGTTTTCCTCAGGGGCGCAGCTCATCCCTGCCTCTGCCTGCGAAATAACATCTATCCCGAGCGGAGAAAGTATTTCATGGACTTCACGCAGTTTATCGGCATTATTTGTAGCCATAATGATCTTATTCATCATCGTCATCCTTTCTGCCAAAAAGTCTCTTAAAGAATCCCTTCTTTTTCTTTTTATCCTTTTCTTCTACCGCAGATTCCTCCGGCTGATCTTCTGTTCCGTTTTCTTCTGATTCTTCCGTTTCAGCTAATTCCTCTGATTCTTTGTTTTCTTCAGATTCATCCAAATCAGTTTCAATATCTTCCGGTTTCTCAGGCTCTTCCTCATCAGTTACGCCAATCTCGATATCATCAGTTTCATATCCATCGGTCTCTTCTTCGTAAGTTTCCTCTGCCTCCGCTGATTCTTCCTCGTAAACCTCTTCTGTTTCGATCTCCTCGGATTCATCTGATTCTTCCGTATCGTTTTCGTTGATCTCGTTATCCTCCGATTCCTCTGTATATTCTCCGTTCTCACTGTCGTCAGCGGACTCTTCCATATCCTCTCCGTCAACTTCAGTATCGTCAAGCTCAGTATCGCTGAACAGAGCCTGTACGAAAGTATGGCTGTCAAATGGCTGCAAATCGTCGATTTTCTCTCCTACGCCGATAAGTTTGACTGGTATTCCCAGTTCATTCTTGATTGAAATAACGATACCGCCTTTTGCCGTTCCGTCCAGTTTAGTAAGTATGATTCCGGTAATAGGAGCTGTCTCGCTGAACAATTTTGCCTGATTTACAGCGTTCTGTCCAGTCGTTGCGTCCAGAACAAGGAGCACCTCACGTGAACAGTCCCCTGCCTTATTGTCTATTATTCTGTTGATCTTGGCAAGTTCATCCATAAGATTTTTCTTGTTATGGAGACGTCCGGCAGTATCAATGATAACAACGTCACAATTTCTTGCCTTGGCAGCTTCAAGAGCGTCATAAACAACAGCTCCGGGATCCGAACCCTCTGCGTGCTTTACGATATCAACACCGGCACGCTCCGTCCAGACTTCAAGCTGATCTATCGCAGCGGCACGAAACGTATCGGCAGCGGCAACAAGAACTTTCTTTTTCTCCTTTTTGAACTGATAGCAGAGTTTTCCGATGCTGGTCGTCTTGCCGGCTCCGTTTACGCCAATTACCATTATAACTGCCGGAGACTGGGTAAGATCAAGACCTGTATCGTCTCCCATTATCTCGCCGATTACTTCCTGGATAAGTTCCATGATCTCGTTCGGATCGGTGATACCTCTTTCTTTGATCTTTTTGCGTAGACGGTCACAGATCTCCACTGAGGTTTCAACGCCGATATCGCTCATTATCATGGCTTCTTCAAGTTCTTCAAAAAGCTCTTCGTCAATTTTTGTAAAAGAATTAAATATTCTTTTCAGTCTGCCGAGAAAACTGTCTTTGGTCTTTTTAAGACCGGCTGCAATTTTAGCTATAATTCCCATAATTACTTCCAATCTGCCGCATTCTGCGGTCTTTCATTATTCAATAGACACTGCGTCCTCCTGAAAATCCACCTGTTCCATTTTCAGCAGCTTTGAAATGCCGTCCTCCTGCATAGTCACTCCGTAGAGAACGTTTGCTTCTTCCATAGCGCTTCGTCTGTGGGTTACAAGGACAAACTGCGTTGTATCGGTAAATTTTTTTAAATACTGAGCGTACTTTCTTACGTTGACTTCATCAAGAGCAGCATCAATCTCGTCCAGAATACAAAACGGCGCAGGCCGGAGTTTCAGTATTGCAAAGTAAATAGCAATAGCCACAAACGACTGCTCTCCTCCCGAAAGAGAGATGAGGTTTTTTATCACCTTTCCCGGAGGCGCAACGCTTATCTCGATTCCCGATTCAAGAACGTTTTCCGGTTCGGTAAGAATAAGCTCCGCCTTTCCGCCGCCGAAAAGTTCTTTGAAGATCTCCTTGAAATTTGAATTTATTATCACAAAGCTCTCGGAGAAAATACGGCACATTTCCTGCGTAAGACTGCTGATTATATTTTCAAGCTCTGACTTTGACTTCTGCACGTCAGCTATCTGTTCCGACATAAACCTGTATCTTTCTGAAACTTCCTTATACTCTTCTATAGCCTCGACATTGACGTTTCCGAGAGCACGTATCTTATTTTTGATATCCGCCAGTTCCCTCTGAGCCTTTGCGGCATCCTCAATTTTTTCCGCCAGCCCGACAGCCTCGGATCGTGTCAGTTCATAGACTTCAAGCAGTTGCTTTATGATGTAATCATTGTCACGGCAAACGGCGTCCCGTCGTTCTTCAAGCCTGGTTATCTCTCCGGACAGCTTTTCTTTCGCCTCATTGAACTGTTTAAGTCCTTTTGTCATTTCGTTCACAAGACGATTCTGCTCGGTGTGCATATCCTGATAACGCCTGATCTGTTTAAGATATAAATCAGTGTTGTCCTTTAATCCTGCCAGATTTTCCTTAAGTTTTTCAATATCGCTTCGCTTGTGGATTATAATATCATTCTGTCGGTTTATTTCATCTTCAAAGCCCTTATTTCCACGTTCAAGTTCTTCAATGCTATCCTGGAAACGTCCGGCTTCAAGTTCCTGATTCTTAATATTTCCGGATAATTCTATTTCCTTCATTTTCAGCTGTGAAAGCTTTTCTGACAATTCGCCCCGTCTGAGACGAAGTTCTTCCCTTACGCCCTGACCCTTCGCTAATTTTTCCTCTGCAAGACGTATGAGTTCCTCTGTTTCAAAAAGCGCTTTTTCCGAATCTGCTATGCTCTTTTCACTATCTGCGATCTTATTCTGTACGTCATCCTCAAGCTTTTCTGAATTCTCGGACTGAGCTTTCATCTGCTCGATAAGAGAGTTCAGACTTGAAATTTCAGCGCCAATACGTACCGCATCATTTTCATTGCGTGAAAGTTCCTCCTTTGCCGCCTCCAAATCATATCTGCGCTTCTCCGATTCAGCTCTGATTTTCTCCGCTTTTTCCCGGAGAGAGTCACGCTGAACGGTAAGTTCTGCAATCCCGGAATCAAGAGTGTCGATTTCATTCTTTCGTGTAATGATTCCGCCTGATTTCTGTGCCGATCCTCCTGTAAACGATCCTCCGGCATTGATGACCTGACCATCAAGCGTTACTATCCTGAAACGGTATCCATACCTTTTGGCAATGACCGCCGCTGAATCTATATCCTCAGCCACTGCGATCCTTCCAAGAAGCGAATTAACTATACCGCCGTATTTCGGATCAAAATCAACTATGCGGCTGGCAGCGCTGATAAAGCCTTCGCATTCTTCAAGACCACGCTCGCCAAGCTCACGTCCGCTTACGGATGTAATCGGAAGAAAAGTGGCACGTCCGCCTTTCTGCTCTTTGAGAAAACGGATGCAACGCTTTGCAGTTTCCTCATTTTCTACAATGATATTCTGCATCGCACCGCCTAAAGCCGTTTCCACAGCCACTGCATATTCCGGTTTCACACTAATGTTCTGCGCAACTGTACCCAGAATTCCTCCGATCCTGCCTTGTTTTCCGGCTCTCAGCACAAGTTTTACGCTTCCTGCAAAACCGTCCATATTGTTTTCCAGATCTGCCAGAATCTTTCTTCTCTGCTGTCTCTCTTTCAGCTCATACAGAACTTTTTCAAACTTGTTTTTTTCTTGTTCAAAGTCCTCCCTGCGTGATCTGTACAACATTTCCAGACCACTGAGCTTATTTTTTATCTCCTGATTCTCGGCGAAATTTTTTTCCTTTTCTCTTCCGGCTTCATCGAGACGGAAACGGTATTCATCCAGCTTTCTGACGAAATCGCCGCTGCCCTCACGTATCTCCATGAGACGTGATCTTTCTTCCGTTATTGCTTTCTTTGCCGATTCAACAGCAAATCGATACTCGCTCTGCTTTATATACAAACTGTTGACCTCGCTGCCTGCCTTATCAACATTTTCACCAAGCTGTGAGCTTTCCGATTCGGCTTTTTCCAGGGTTTCTGCTGTTACTTCTATTTCCTTCTCAAGCTCCTGACAGCGTGATCTGAGATCTGCTGCTCTGTTCTCCGCCGATTTTTTGCCTTCAAGCAGCGACTTTTTGTTTTTCTCGGAATTTCTGATATTCTTCTGTGCCGCCGAAATAGCCTCCTCGCAGTGCCTTATATCGTTTTCAAACACCGCTATGCCTGATTTCATTTCAGAAGCTTCCTGTTCTTCTTCTATCATTTTACGGCGTAGTTCATCCGATTTCACCGTACTTTCCTGCATACGCTGATAACCTGCGCTGATCTTTTCTTCCTCACGGCGGATATCGTTGCCGATGTTTTCATATTCATTCCTGCTGACAAGGATTTTTTCATCCAGGACGCTCTGCTTGCTTTTCAGTTCCTCCAGACGATCTACCCAGACAGAAATTTCCAGTTTTTTCTTCTGAGCAGCCAGCTTAATGAACCGTTCCGCCTTTTCCGACTGGATACGCAGCGGTTCAACACGTCCTTCAAGTTCTGCAAGGATATCCGTAAGTCTCAGCAGATTTTCCTGTGCCGAAGTAAGCCTGCGCTCTGCTTCAAGCTTTTTATAGCGGAACTTTGAGATTCCTGCCGCCTCTTCAAATATATCACGGCGTTCGCTGCTTTTTGCACCGACGATCTCGGCAATGCGTCCCTGACCTATAATAGAATAACCGTCACGTCCCATACCGGTATCCATAAAAAGCTCGTTTATATCTTTCAGACGGCATGACCTGCCATTTATCATATATTCGCTGTCTCCGCTGCGGTATAGCTTTCTTGTGACTGAGATCTCCTCGCCCATATCTGGAATAGTGCTGTCGGAATTATCTATATTAAGAGTAACAGCGGCAAATCCCATAGGCTTTCTTGCAACGGTACCGGAAAAAATAACGTCCTCCATTTTATTGCCCCTGAGCGTCTTTGTTGACTGCTCGCCAAGAACCCAACGAACAGAATCGCCGATATTACTTTTTCCGCTGCCGTTAGGACCTACTACTGCCGTAAGCCCCTTATCAAAGGTCAGGCTTATTTTGTCCGGGAACGACTTGAAGCCCTGTATTTCCAATGATTTCAGATACACACTCTCACCTCCTCAGCTGAACCTCGTATTTAGCGATATTTTCATCTCCCACAATTTCCACTTCTATACCGTACTGTCTGAAATATTCTATATTTGACTTTTTATGTCCTGCCGCCTTGCTGATGCACGACGAAGAAACGGCTAATACAAGCTTCTTCGTATCCGATTGTTCATATGCGATGATCTCACTCATTTTGCCCCTGTATATCCGGCTTTCGCAAAGTTCCCTGAAAGCCGGATGATAAAATCCCCCTGTCATATCCTTTTCAACAAATTCGCTGGCATGAAGTCCACATTTTATTACCCTGATACCGCTGTCTGCAAACATCATAAGAGCAGCCGAAACTGTCTCGATCATTTCGTCAAAAGAATAAGTTTTATATATGCCTGCTTCGTAAAGTTCTGCAAGTTTTGTTCCTTTCAGTATTACAACAGGATATATCCTCACCGTATCGGGATGAATATCCAATATTCTGCGCACTGTTTCAAGATCGTCATCCGGCATGCTTTTGTATAATCCCATCATCATCTGTAATCCAAGCTCAAAACCGTATTCACGTATCAGTACGCAGGCTTGATCAACATCATGGGCAGTATGTCCACGCTCATTTGCTTCCAAAACATGATTCATCATGGACTGTGCTCCCAGTTCTATCGACGTAACGCCGTAACTTTTCAGAATATCCAGAATTTCACGGTCTATGCAGTCGGGACGGGTAGATATCCGTATACCGTGAAACTTTCCAGAACCGACAAAAGGTTTCGCTGCTTCAAGAAGCTCTGCCATATAATCACGTGGAACAGCCGTAAAGCTGCCGCCGAAAAAAGCTATTTCGCTGTTCTCCGGCGATTTTGACTCGCACAGCGCTTTTGAACATATCTCTCTGACTTCTTCTCCGGACGGAGCGTGCTGAGATCCGCTTATAGTCCGCTGGTCGCAGAAGCTGCACATATGCGGACATCCGATATGCGGAATAAAAATCGAAATGTTACTGTGCTTCATATCCCATAAGCTCCAGAGCTTCTTTGGCAGCCAGCTGCTCGGCTTCCTTTTTGCTTCTTCCGCTGCCCTTGCCGATCACCTGGGAATTAAGGCATACTTCAACCACAAAACGCTTATTGTGGTCGGGGCCCTCCTCTCCTATCAGAACATATTCCACTTTTTCTTCAGGATTTTTCTGTACGACCTCCTGGAGAACCGTCTTGAAATCGCTGAAAACAGGATGAGCCGCATGAATGATATCCTCCGGCATAAAACGAAGTATATGCTTTGCCGCTGCTTGCATTCCCCCGTCAAGATATATTGCGGCAATAACTGCCTCGAACGCATCCGCAAGAATAGAAGGTCTCTGCCGTCCTCCGGTGTTTTCTTCGCCTTTACCCAGAAGAAGAAAATCTCCGAGACGTATCTTTTTTGCAAAAACATGAAGAGATTTTTCACAGACAAGAGAAGCTCTTATTTTTGTAAGCTGTCCCTCTGCCACATTGAGATTTTTGTACAAAAAATCCGAGACTACAATTGAAAGAACACTGTCCCCAAGGAATTCCAGACGCTCGTTGCTTCCGTCGGGATGCTTTCTCTCGTTTGAATATGAGGAATGAGAAAGCGCCTGCCGGATAAGCTGCTTTTTCTTAAAAGTATATCCTATTATTTCTTCAAATTCTCTGATATTATCCAATTTTTATCATTCCTTTCCGGAGACTCCTGCGACATATTTCTCGATTTCTCCGGTCACATTTGCTTCAACACATTTTTTAGCCTGTCTTACGGCATTGAAAAAAGCCGTTGCGTCCGAACTTCCATGTGCCTTTATAACAGGCTTTTTAACGCCCAGCAAAGCCGAACCGCCCACCTGTTTATAGTCCATCTGACGACGGAGAGCATTTATCTTTCCAAGTGAGAAAATCGCTCCTGCCTTGCCGATTCCGGAAAATATCCACCTGAGCTTATGGCTGAAAAACGATCCCATTCCCTCATAAAGCTTGAGAACCACGTTTCCCGTAAAACCGTCGGTAACAACGACCTGCACTTCGCCTTTCGGCATATCCCTTGCCTCGATGTTTCCGACAAAATTCAGACCCGACTCACTGAGAAGCCTATGTGCCTCTATTTCAAGATCACGCCCCTTGGTCTCTTCCGCTCCTATATTAAGAAGCGCTACCTTCGGATTTTGAATTCCCATTACCTTTTCCACATAAGCGCTGCCCATGACCGCAAACTGCACGAGCATTTCCGGACGGCATTCCGTATTTGCGCCGGCATCCACCAGAACAAAACTTCCCTTGTCAGCTGGAAGAACAGGCGAAGGTGCGATACGCTTGATCCCTTTGATACGCTTTACGATAAACGTAGCTCCCATAACAAGAGCTCCCGTGCTTCCTGCGCAAACATAGGCGTCGCCATTTCCCTCGGCAAGAAGCTGCAATCCTAATCCCAGGGAAGTATTCTTCTTCGATTTTATGATCTCGTTCGGTTCGTCATGTATATCAAAGATCTCTTCGGTGTGAGCGACCTCCATTCCGGAAAGACTTATCCCGTTATCGGAAGCGCACTTTTTTATTACTTTCTCGCTGCCGGTAAGAATGATATTTACTCCCAGTTCTGAAACAGCTTCCGAACATCCCTTTATAACCTCAAGAGGAGCGTTGTCTCCTCCGAAAGCGTCAACGATTACTTTCATAGCCCGCTCTCTCCATCTCCTTTTTAAGTGATTCGACCGCACGGCTTGCATATAATCCGTACTTTTCCTTTTTGTCCTTTATTCTTACGCCGATATCCGGGAGAATTCCCATATTTGCCCCCATAGGCTGGAATTTTCCGCTGTTGTACGGATCGCTGATATATGCGCTCAGCGCTCCTGTCATGGTATCGGCAGGAAGTTTCAGCGGTTCAAGTCCCTTTATTTTTCTGGAAGCGGAAATACCTGCTATAATACCGCTTGCTGCTGATTCCATATATCCTTCCACTCCCGTGATCTGACCGGCAAAGTAAACGTCTGGTCTGCTTCTCATGGAAAAATCACTGTTCAGAAGCTGCGGACTGTTTATAAACGTGTTCCGGTGCATAACGCCGTAACGCATGAATTCAGCGTTTTCCAGACCGGGGATCATTGAAAAAACACGTTTCTGCTCCCCGAATTTCAGGTTTGTCTGGAATCCAACCAGATTAAACAGCGTTCCCTCACGGTTCTCCCTGCGGAGCTGAACCACCGCATACGGCCGACGTCCGGTTCTGGCGTCGGTAATCCCCACCGGCTTCATTGGCCCGAAACGCATGGTATCAACGCCACGGCGTGCAAGCTCTTCGATAGGCATACATCCTTCGTAAACACTGAACGGATGCGTTTCAAAATCCTTTAGCTGAACTCTTTCCGCCGCCATAAGAGCCTCGTAAAACGCCAGATACTCATCTTTGTCCATGGGACAATTGATATAATCCGCATCTCCTCTGTCATATCGTGAAGCAAAGAAAACACGTTCCTTATCAAGGCTTTCATAGGTAACGATAGGCGCAGCGGCATCGTAAAAGCTAAGTCCCTCGCCGCATAGTTCTTTTATTACGTCCGCCATTGCTCCGGAAGTCAGCGGTCCTGTTGCAATGACGCATATTCCAGCCGGAAGTTCCGTCACCTCTGCTACGACAACTTCTATATAAGGGTGATTTCTGATTTTTTCCGTTACGCTGTCAGAAAATTTTTCCCGATCAACGGCAAGAGCGCCTCCTGCCTCAACCGAATTTTCCTTTGCACACGGAACTGTCAGAGAACCAAGCATTTCCATTTCGTATTTAAGCAGCCCTGCCGCCGATTCTATCCTTGCGGCTTTAAGGGAATTTGAACAGACAAGCTCCGCAAAACCGCTGTATTTATGGGCAGGAGAATACTTCTCCGGCTTCATCTCGTAAAGCCATACTTTTATACCTGCCTGCGCCAGCTGCCATGCCGCTTCACAGCCTGCCAGTCCCGCACCGATAACATTCACGATATTTGTCATTTAGCCAGCTCTCTTTCATATCCGCAACCCTCGTTCTCGCAAATAAGACGTCCCGATTTGCCGCCCTTGCTGAACAGCGTCTTTCCGCACTGTGGACAAATTTCCTTTGTAGGAACATTCCATGTCATAAAATTACATTCGGGATACCCCTCACATCCATAGAAGCTCCTACCCTTCTTTGATTTCTTCAGCAAAATTTTCTTTCCGCATCTCGGACAGTTTCCATCCGTTTCCGTTACGATCTGCTTGGCGTTCTTACACTCCGGGAAACCGGGACAAGCAAGAAATTTCCCGTATTTGCTATATTTAATGACCATATTCTTCCCACAAAGCTCGCATACGACATCAGTTACCTCATCAGGAACTTTTATGCGCTTGCCGTCCATAGCTGTTTCTGCATTTTTTAATGTTACTTCAAATTCATCGTAGAACTCGTGAAGAGCGCTTACCCAATTTTTGCTGCCATGTTCAACCTCGTCAAGATCGCTCTCCATCTGAGCGGTAAATTTAGCGTCTACTATCTTTGTAAAATGTTCCGTCATAAGCTGTGTGATAGCTTCTCCAAGATTAGTCGGCTTAAGAGCTTTCCCTTCATGCTCAACATACTGCCTTGTCGTAATAGTAGTGATCGTAGGAGCATAGGTACTCGGACGTCCGATACCGTTTTCCTCCAGCGCCTTGATAAGAGAAGCTTCGGTATATCTTGGAGGAGGCTGAGTAAAATGCTGATTTCCGGCAATGGATTTCAATTTGACCACGTCGTCCGCATTAAGCGCCGGGAGCATCTTTTTTCCGTTCTCCCCATCGCCTGTGGATTCGGAATAAAGTACCATAAAACCGTCAAATTTCACGGAATATCCGGAAGCTCTGAATGTACAGCCGTTTGCTTCAATATCAACGGAAACCGTATCCAGAAGAGCATTTGCCATCTGACTTGCAATAAATCTTTCCCAGATAAGCTTGTAAAGCTTAAACTGATCTGATGTAAGACTGGATTTTACCCTTTCCGGAGTAAACTCAGGCGTTGAGGGACGTATCGCCTCGTGCGCATCCTGAGCATTGTTTTTCGATTTATAATTTCTCGGCTCTGGCGGCAGGTATTCCTTTCCGTATACCGTTCCGATATACTCGGCGGCGGCATTTTTTGCTTCGTCAGAAATACGCAAACTGTCCGTTCTCATGTAAGTTATAAGACCGACAGCGCCTACGCCCTCAACATCCACACCTTCATAAAGTTCCTGAGCAGCTTTCATGGTTCGCTTTGCCGTAAAACCAAGGCGGCGTGAAGCGTCCTGCTGCAAAGTGGAAGTAATAAAAGGCGGTGAAGGCTGCTTTTTTGTAACTCTCTTCTTGACGGATGTCACCTTATATACAGCTCCAGAAAGCCTTTCAAGAAGCGAATCCGCCTCGGCCTGCCCCGGAATCTCCAGCTTTTTGCCGTCAACAGCAACAAGAGAAGCTTCAAATACTTTTTTTGAGGATGGTGCAATAAGTTTTACATCTATCGACCAGTATTCTTTCGGTACAAATTTTCTTATTTCATTTTCCCTGTCAACTATAAGCTTTACTGCGACTGACTGAACTCTGCCGGCAGAAAGCCCCCTTTTCACCTTTTTCCAGAGAAACGGACTGAGTTCGTATCCGACAAGTCTGTCCAGAATACGTCTTGCCTGCTGAGCATTTACAAGATCGACGTCGATCTTATGAGGATTGCTCATTCCACGCTGAACTCCGGTTTTGGTGATCTCATTGAAAGCGACACGGTTATTGTCATCCATATCAAGCTTAAGCATCTGTGCTATATGCCATGAAATAGCCTCTCCCTCACGGTCAGGGTCGGTTGCAAGATATATTTTACCGCACTTTTTAGCACGTTTTTTAAGTTCCTTGATAACATCCTCCTTGCCTTTCATATCGGTATACTGAGGTTTGAAATCATTTTCCTTGTCAACGCCCATTTTGGATTTTGGAAGATCACGTATATGCCCCATGGATGCAATGACCTCATACCCCGGGCCGAGATACTTCTGTATTGTTTTTGCCTTTGCAGGCGACTCTACTATTACCAGATCCGACATTTATACTTAACCCCTTAAATAATACATAATTCAAACGTTTTTCCGGGAAGCTGCCGAACGGCTCCGAGGATCTCCAGTTCAGTCAGCTCCGTCATGAGTCCGGCAGGATCAGTGTCCAGAATCTGAGCAAGAACTTCTATATGAAGCTTCTCCCCGGAAAGAGCCGAGCATATCCTCTGCTGTACTTCCGTAAGTTCCAAAGCTCGCACAGGTTCGACAGCTTCGGCTTCTTCCATTACTGATCCGTCATTTTCATCTTCCTGATTCTGTTTTTCCGGCTGCTGCCTTTTTCTGCCGGACTTCCCGGACGTTTTTATAACATCTATTGAAGAATCCTCATTATTATCACAATCCGCAGAGGAATTCCTTAATACGCCCATACAGGAATAACGGTCAGCCCGTACTTCCGCATCGAGCGATCCGCCGATACTGAAACATTCTATTATTTCACCCGTACCGTAAAGCGGCTGTGCACCGTCACGAAGAAGCGCTATATTGCCGGAATAGGTATTCCCGAATATATCCGCAGGAGGAAGCACAAAGACATCTCTGCCGCAGTCGGCTGCCATATTTGCAGTTATCAGCGAACCGCTTTTCTGAGAAGCTTCAAATACGATAGTCAATCTGCCGAGCGCAGCCATTATCCTGTTTCTCTTCGGAAAATTCTGAGAATACGGCGATGTTCCCGGAGGATATTCCGAAACAAAAACGCCGCCGTTTTCAAGGATTTTCTCACGAAATCTGATATTCGGCTTCGGATAATTCACATCAATTCCACAGCCCAGAATACAGGCTGTCGGACGTCTGCTGTCCGCAGCCGCCATATGTGCTGCAATATCCGTTCCGACTGCAAATCCGCTGACTATCACAAAACCGTCTCCGGCAAGCTGACGGCAGATCTTATAGGCTGAATCTGCACCGTAACCGGACGGAGTTCTCGTTCCTACGGCTGTTATAGTTCTCGTACCTGTGAGACAGGCAATATTTCCCCTGTAGTGAAGTATTGCAGGCGGATTGAAAATATTGCGCAGCTGCGGAGGATACTCACGGCTTCCGTAACCGATTATACTGATTCCCTTTCCGGCACACTGCTCGATATACTTCTGAGCCTGTTCAAGTGAGACATTCTTTATATTCCGCTTTTCCGTATGAGTTATGGAAATACCGCTTCCGCCGGAAACAAGTGCGGAATAAGTATCTTCAGCGTCGCCGTATATATTTACAGTATCCCATATTCTGCGATTTCCAACACCGAAAACCATTGTAAGCCATATCCAGTATTTTGTATCATCCACGCATATTCCCCCTTATTTTCTAAGTTCCCACATTATGATCCCCGCCGCCATAGCAGCATTGAGCGAATTGATATTTCCATTCATAGGAATAATTATACGTCTGCTGCATCGCTGCGATAACTCAGGAGGCAAACCATTTCCCTCGTTTCCTATAAACACTGCATGGGTACCCTCAAATGAACATTCTGTCAGCAGCTGCGCACCGCTGTCTATTACGGCGGCTGATGACAATACTCCGTTTTTCTCAAGAAGCTCAAAAAGCCTGTTCTCGTCGTTTTCAATAAATATATCAGCTCTGAAAACCGATCCCATAGTTGATCGTATCACCTTGGGGCTGTAAAGATCGCAGCATCCGCAGAGAATTATGCCGTCAATCCCAAGTGCGTCTGCCGTTCTTATTATCATGCCCAAATTTCCCGGATCCTGAAGACAGTGCAAAACGATATATCGTCCGTTTTCACGGAATAACGGCTTTTTGTCCACGAGCATCCGGCATACGGCAAAAATGCCCTGGGTATTATCCGTTGAAGCTATCTTCTTTCCAAGCTCATTTGAAATGACAACGACTCTTGTATTTCTCAAATCAGCCTGAAACAGCATATCCGAATATTTTTCATAAGCGTCGGCTGTAAAGATAAGATGCGACAATCCGGACTTTTCTCTGAGTGCGTCCTGAACGATCCTCAGCCCCTCCAACACGAATAAGCCGTATTGCAGCCTCTCCTTTTTCGAGGACGAGAGCTTCTGATACAGCTTTATAATAGAATTATCTTTAGATGTGATTATATTTTCCAACATTCTATATACCTATCACCAATAATATGAACCCAAATAATAATTGGCTATACTTTTCCTCAATATATTTAATGGATTTTCTTAATACTTCACCACGATGTCAAAAGTTTCACAACAGCTTATTATAAATCTCTTGATTTTTTTGAAGTCAATATATCCAAAAGATCATAATGACCACCTGGAACACGATTGGCTTTAAATTTTGACGAAAAAGCATTTTCTGTGAGATTAAATTCTTCAGAATCTAAATCTTCCTCGTTAATATCTGTACAAACAAAAATACGTGTTGTATCTAAGTGCCTAAATGAATCAATACTTAAAATAGATTTGTCAATACCACCAAAAATTAGACGATCTAACGTTTTAGTAGCACTCCAATGTTGCTGTATCCTGCCTTTGATTCCAAGTTTGGAACTATTTGTAATTCCAATATATATTTGTTTATATTCATCAAGAACCATTATATAAATACCTGTAGCACTTTTATATTTCTTAAGATCCTTAACTTCGACAAATTTTGTATTCGTAGATATAAAGTGTTCTATTTCTTCATTAAACTCATTTCTGTCTAATTTTTCATAAAACGCCATATTCAAATCAAAATTATATAGTGCATCTTTTTGCAATTCTTCACAAATTTCATCAGTATGATAGGGAAATCTTTCTTCCTGAACTATTTTTTTCATCCTTGATAATGGAATATCTAATAAATTTGTTTTCCATGAACTTGGCCAATGATAAGTATTATCTGAACGCATCCATTTAGGCTTTAAAAAATCACTTTCAAGCATATCTTCAATAGTATATAATGAAACTTCATCCAACTTTTCTTTAACTTCACACAACGATTCTTTGACTTCGTTTAAATATATTTTTTTAATTGCTTTTTTTATTAATTTTTCTCCCCATTGTAAAGATAGAAGCTCACTGTATGATATAAATTCTTCTATTGACTTTGTTTTTTTTAATTTTTTTTCAAATTTTTTCCAAGACTTTTTTTTAATTTCTGAGGAATTTTCCATCCATGATTTATAAAAGCTAACATTGATATAATTTTTTTCTTTCCAATTTAAACAACCAAGCGAAAAAAAATTACTAATACATCTTTTATGTTCAAAATTAATAAAACCTGCATAATATACTTTGGCAAGCTTATCATTTGTTTTTATATCATTTATGCGTTTCTTATATTCATCCAATTCGATCATATACTTTTCAACTATAGCATCTCCTTCATTTTTAAAAAAAACTGATAAAGCTTCATCCATAGAAGAATAATTTCCTTTTTCACCTACTGAATACATCCCAAGCTTCCTAAAGCCATTTTTTCTCGTTGCTAACGTTATAGGCGCATAGTTAGAACGAGTTAACTTTGGCTCTTTTGTCATTACTCTACATCCAAAATGCTCCATATTAAAAACCTCTTTTTATTATTTAAAAACACGCTCTTTTAATATAATAAAGGAGCGTGTTTTTAGTCGAATTAAAGAGCTGCCTTAGCCTTGTCAGCAATAGCGGTAAAGCCTGCTGCATCATTGATAGCGATCTCAGAGAGCATCTTTCTGTTAAGAGTGATGCCAGCCTTCTTGCAGCCGTTCATGAATGTTGAGTAGTTCATGCCGTTAAGCTTTGCAGCAGCTGAGATTCTTGTGATCCAGAGCTGTCTGAACTGTCTCTTCTTCTGCTTTCTGCCAATATAAGCATAATTACCGGACTTCATCACAGCCTGCTTAGCCATCTTGAAATGTTTGCTCTTAGCGCCGAAATAGCCCTTAGCAAGCTTTAAAGTTTTATTTCTTCTCTTACGAGTCATCATTGCACCTTTAATACGTGCCATAGTCTTATACCTCCAAAATAAAAATTACGAAAACGATCAACCGGTCCGTACCGGATTACATATAAGGAACGAGCTTCTTGATCGTAGGTGCGTTTGTTGTATCGCAAACGCCTGCGTTACGAGCAATTCTCTTGCGCTTTGTATCCTTCTGGGTAAGTCTGTGTCTCTTGTTAGTGTGCTGATACTTAACCTTACCGTTTCCTGTAATTTTAAAACGCTTCTTAGCGCCTGAGTGAGTTTTAACCTTAACCTTTGCCATTATAAATCCTCCTTACTTACCGGCTTTGGGCGAAACAAACATAACGATGCTGCGTCCTTCCATTTTTGCCGGCTTATCAACAGTGCCGACTGCTGAAACTGCCTCCTTGAAACGATTGAGCAGCTCTTCTCCCAGCTGAGGGTGAGCGATAGCTCTCTTACGGAATCTTACCGAGACTTTAAGCTTATCTCCTCCCTGGAGAAACTTTACAGCCTGATTTACCTTTGTTTCATAGTCATGAGTATCAATTGTAGAGAACATTCTGATTTCCTTGATTGAAACCACTTTCTGATTCTTTCTTGCTTCCTTTTCACGCTTAGCCTGTTCAAAGCAGTACTTGCCGTAATCCATGATGCGGCACACAGGCGGTGTTGCCTGCGGAGCAATTTTCACGAGATCAAGGTCTTTGTCAAAGGCAATCTGCTGTGCCTCTTTTGCAGATAAAACTCCGAGTTTCTTTCCGTCATCGTCGATTACGAGAATTTCCTTATCTCTTATTTCTTCGTTGACCTGCAGTTCCTGTTTGCTAATAGTCAAGCACCTCCAGCTTTAGTTTATTAAAACAAAAATGAGTGCAGAAAATATCCGCACTCACACAATACTAACTCATCCCGGCTATACAAATAAGACCGGATTCAGTTTAATATCGACCGTTTAAGCATTGCCTTACGGTGAGAACGCATAGTTCTGCTTTGTTTACTGATTTAGTATACACCTGTTTGATCTGTTTGTCAAGTAAATTAGATTATTTTGTATATTCCCACAAAAATCAGCTGAAAAAATCTGTAATTTTATCCCATATAGCAAATCTTACACGATATTTTTTGGGATGATATACTATATCGAGTTCATCGTCATCAAAATATTTCTTTTCATCACGGCTTTCAACATCTTCCGCTGCCGGCAGACACAGCGGCGGATACATGACGCACCACCAGTTATGTCCTTTCGCCTCGCCAATCTCAATACGAAGCGCACGATATTCTCCTGCCGGCATTGTTATGTTTCCGTAAACACGCTCATCGAAAGTTATATCCGCAAGCTTTGCCGTTACTGACGAACGGCAGCCCTGCTCCCTTAAAGTTTCTTCCGCAATGGATATAATTTCCGGCATTGCTTCAAGGGCAGCCGCTTCGGCTTCTTCCAGATTCCCGGAACTGCCGAAGAGTTCCTCACTGTGTTCAAGGAGAGCGTCACGAACGCAGAGTTTCAGCCGCTGATCCTCTTCGCTGTCGGAGTTTGCAAGAATATGGAGACGAAGTACGCTTTTCCGCAGCTGCTCCAGCCGTCTTCCGTCCCTGATAAAACTCACGGAATTTGAAATAATGATCGTAAGTATAAGTCCCGCCGCTATCAGCAGCGTATTGCGTTTTGTCATTTTTAACACCTCTGTTCTGATTTTCATTCATATCATTGGCTGCGTCCAGGAAGAATATTCATCCGCCGTAAAAACCGAATAACATATTTCTTTTGCGTTCCCTGCTTCTGACAAATTCTGCGCTTAAAATAAATTATAATATAAATATCACTTGTCAAGGAGAAAAAAATGAAAAAGTCAATTATATTCACTATACTTATTTTAATGCTGCATTTTTCTGGTCTGAACGCACACGCCGGCGATCTTGAATATACCATAATAGATGGCAAAGCCACCGTTACGGGGTATACAGGCGAACCGGAAAACCTGGATATTCCGTCAGAATTAGACGGCGCTCCTGTTGTCGAGATACGTGATAATGCATTCTATAAATGTACATCACTTAAAACGATCTCTCTTCCGGCAGGCCTTGAAAAAATGGGACATCACTGCTTTTACGGATGCACATCCTTGAAAAGTATAAGCCTTCCCGACAGCGTTTCAGAAATTGGTATGGGATGCTTTTACGGATGTTCTTCGCTCCGTGAAGCTATTCTCCCCGAAAATCTGACAATACTTCCTGATTCCTGCTTCCGTGACTGCATTTCGCTTAATGCTGTGATTATTCCGCAGAATATTACGGAGATACAGAAATTCTGCTTTGCCGGATGTACCTCCCTTTCTGATATATCCCTCAGCGGACGCCTTACAGATATCGGCGATCTCGCATTTTTTGGCTGTCCCTCTGTCAAAGAAATCTATATTCCGGATTCCGTAAATAATATCGGCGCTCATTCGCTGGGTTATGATGAAAACGGAGTGGCTGCGGAATTTTCCATTATCGGAAAGGTCGGATCGCCAGCAGAAGAATACGCTGTGCAAAACGGCTTTATTTTTTCCGGACAACCGGCAGCAGCCGACGCTTTCGCTCCCGGAGAAAGCAGAAACTCCCCTGTTGAACTGCCTGGTATTTTTATGTTCGCCGGTATTTTCTTTCTGATAATGGCAGTTATCTCAGCTTTCAGAAACAGCAGAAATTAAGAAGTTTTTCAAATATTGCGAAATGATGAAAATTGTAAAGTTTTTTCTCCGATACTATTGATTTTTCATAAATAATGTGATATTATAAATTTAGAAAAATTACAACGATCTGTCTTGAATTTCACGCAGATCTGCTATGGAAGTGAATTTTATGAAAAAAACTATTACAAAAACCCTCTCAACCACGTTTGCAGCAGCTGTTTTAATGACGGGAACAGTATTTTCTCAGTCGGCACCTGAGAAAAATCCCGTTTCAGCCGAAACAGGCGTGCTGAAATACGAATTTGAAGACGGCTCTACATCCGGCGGAAAAATACATACCGAGGGATGGAAAGGCAATACACAGGAGGACGGAAGCGGTGAAGAGATGGATCTCACTTCTTTCTCCGGAAGCGGATTCTCATACCTTGACCAGAAAGGAACGACCGTCAGCGTTGAAGTGGACGTCCCCGAAGCAGGACTTTACGAAATGAATATCTGCTACTGTGAGCCCTACGATACCAACAAAAAAGTACAGTATCTCCAGGTAAACGGCGTAAATCAGGGTGAACTGAGCTTTATTCACAATTTAAAATTCGAGGAAACTTCCGGAGGCGTTGTAAATCTCAGAAAGGGAAAAAACACCATTGAACTCAAGGGTTACTGGGGATACACCTTTTTTGATTATCTGACTCTCGCTCCAGCAGACGAAAAACTTTCAAATCTCTCTCCGGTCAGAACGCTCTCCAATCCTAATGCTTCAGATTCCGCAAAAAGGCTGTACAGTTATCTCTGCGATCAATACGGCAAACACATAATTGCCGGTCAGCAGGAATACTGCGGCGAACACAATTATAACCTCTGGTCAGACCCTGATACATTTATAAAGGACAACGAAGCAGAGTTTGAGTATATCCTTGACAAAACAGGCAAACAGCCTGCTATTCGTGGAATCGATCTCCTTGCATACCGTGCAAACACCAACTGGACGGATCACGCTCCGGAGCGTGCTATCGAATGGGTAAACAAATATAAAGGCATTGCCACACTGACTTGGCACTGGAATGTTCCGTCAACGGAAGACGGCGGAGACGATGTTGCATTTTATGTAGAATCCACCGGAAACAGTCCGTTCACTACATTCAGCATTACTAATGCACTTGAAGAAGGAACATGGGAAAACAAACAGCTTTTAGCCGATATCGACGCTATTGCCGCAGAACTTACAAAACTCAAAGAAGCCGACGTTCCCGTATTATGGAGACCTCTCCACGAAGCGGAAGGCGGCTGGTTCTGGTGGGGAGCCGAGGGCGCAGAACCATGCAAAAAGCTGTACAGACTTCTTTATGATAAGCTTACCAACGAATACAGTCTTGACAATCTGATCTGGATATGGACCGGATATGCTTACCCGACTTCCGCAGACTGGTATCCAGGCGACGACGTTGTCGACATAATTGGCTACGATAAATACAACGCCGTTGACGGACTGCCCAATCTCAGCTCTATCGCCTCCACTTTCTACAGTCTGGTACAGAGTACTGACGGTCAGAAAATGGTTGCAATGTCAGAAAACGATTCTATCCCCTCCCTGGAAAATCTTATCAACGACAAAGCCGGCTGGCTTTACTTCTGTCCCTGGTATATGAATTATCTCACCAGTGAACAGAACAATCCTGTCGATAGTCTCGTCGAGATATACAACAGCGACTACTGCATTACCCTTGACGAACTGCCCGATCTGAAATCCTATCCTATAAACGGAAATGACGACGATCCCATTGTTCCTCCAGATAATAAAAAAACACTTCCCGGCGACGCCGACTGCGACAAAAATATCATGCTGAACGATGCTATACTTGTTATGCAGGCTATCGGAAATCCGGATGTATACGGAATAGCCGGCAGCGATAAAAATCATATTACAGAACAAGGATATGTAAATGCTGATGTTACCGGAGACGGCGACGGTCTGACCAATCTTGATGCATTGGAGATACAGAAGTATCTTCTCCATCTCGTATCAGAATTAAAATAAATAACGAAAGGTGTTTTTATTATGAAATTATCAAAAAAGCTTATTGCAGCCGTCATGTGCGGCGCAGTAACGCTCTCACAGGCGGCGATTCCTCTGCCTGAGACTAACGGCGCTGAGGAACTCAAAGATTCTCTTGCCAACGATTCGGGACTTGATTATGATTTTGCCCGTGCCCTGCAATATTCTATCTATTTCTACGACGCCAATATGTGCGGCACTGAAGTAGACGAAAACAACCGCTATACATGGCGTGGAGACTGTCATACGTATGACGCCAAAATAAAGCTTACCGCAGGCATCACCGACTTTGTCGGAACCAATCTCCCACAGAGTTTTATCGACGAATACAGTGATATTCTCGACCCCGACGGAGACGGATGTGTTGACGTTGCAGGCGGATTCCATGACGCCGGCGACCATGTTGAATTCGGTATGCCGGAAAACTACGCTGCGTCTACTCTTGGCTGGGGATATTACGAATTCCGTGATGCATATAAGAAAACGGGACAGGACGATCATATTGAGACGATCCTCCGGTACTTTAACGACTATCTCATGAAATGTACTTTCCGTGACGAAAACGGAACGGTGGTCGCTCACTGTTACCAGGTAGGCGACGGCGATATCGACCATAGTTTCTGGAATTCTCCTGAAGTTGACGAAATGGGCAGACCGGCGTTCTTCCTTACCGCTGCCAATCCCTCAACTGACTATGTTGCTTCTGCCGCTGCGTCGCTTGCTATAAACTATCTCAATTTCAAAGACACTGATCCCGAATATGCCGAAAAGTCTCTGGATTATGCAACAGCCCTTATGGACTTTGCTATCTCAAATCCCAAAACCCTTTCTGTAAACGAGGATGGTCCGAAAAGCTATTACCGTTCCTCAAAATGGGAGGATGATTACTGCTGGGCTTGCGCTTGGATGTATAAGATAACAGGCGATCATAAGTATCTTGAAGAGATCTACACCGCCTATGATTACTACGCAGCTCCGTGCTATGTACACTGCTGGAACGACGTATGGGGAGGCGCACAATGCATTATTGCTGAAATTTCTGCTGATACCCCTGCAAAAGAAGGCGAACACGTTTTCCCAGGTTTTGAAGAGGAATACAAGGCGGCAGCCGGTAAAAGCCCCTACGAGGATATGAACGCATGGAAGTCTATCGAAAAAGCTGTAAATTCTTACATGAGCGGCTCTCCGGGAACGCTTACTCCCGGCGGTTTCTGGTGGATGGACACATGGGGTTCTGCACGATATAACACGGCGGGTCAGCTTGTGGCTCTTGTTTACGATAAATACAATAACGGCGGAAAACCCGGCAAATTCAGCGAATGGGCAAAAGGTCAGATGGAATACCTTATGGGCGACAACCCTCTGGGACGTTCATATATTGTCGGTTACAACGAGAATTCCGTTAAATATCCGCACCACAGAGCCTGTTCCGGTCTCACAAAATGTGAAGATCCCGACGAGCACAGATATGTTCTCTATGGTGCTCTGGCAGGCGGTCCGGGCAATCAGGACGAACACAATGACATTACCAAGGACTGGATCTATAACGAGGTTACGATCGACTATAATGCAGCATTTGTAGGCGCCTGCGCAGGTCTGTACGAATTCTTCGGAACAGAAGATATGCAGCCCACCAAGAACTTTCCTCCGAAACCTTCCTTCAGCGGAAACGGCGAAGGCGGCGGAAACAATTACTGGGTAAATGCCTGCGGTATAGACGACCTCAATGCAGACGGCTGCGGCGTTACCAAAGTTTCTCTTATGGTAATGACTGATTCTACAAAGGCTTCAAAGGATATTTCCGTACGCTATTACTTCAATTCCTCTGAAATTTCCAATATTGACAATGTTAAGCCCTCAGAGCTTTACGATCAGGCGGCAGTTGAGGCTGCTCCTGCCGACGGTGTTATAAGCGGTCCTTACAAGTATGACAAGCTCGACAATACCTACTATGTTGAGATCAAGTGGGACGGATATACCATTGCCAATTCCGGCAAGAAATACCAGTTTACACTCGGAATGTACTACGGCGACAAATGGGATCCTACAAACGATACAAGCTACGACGGTCTAAAGATCTTCAAGGAAGACGATGCATTTTTCGGAACAGGAAACGAAGTCAAGGCTGAAAATATCTGCGTTTATTCTGACGGCGTACACGTTGGCGGAACCGAACCTGACGGCAGCGTTCCAGATACAGGAACAAAAGATCCTGACGATAAGGTCATTTACGGCGATGCAGACTGCGACGGCGAAGTTCTTCTGAACGACGCTATACTAATCATGCAGGCTATCGGAAATCCAGATGTTTACGGCGTAAACGGTTCTGATAAATCTCACATCACGGCTCAGGGCAAAATCAACGGAGACGTTGCCAATGTAGGCGACGAACTGACTAATGCCGACGCTCTGGCTATCCAGAAATATCTTCTCCACCTTATTGATAAACTGCCGGAATCATAAAATAATAAAGGACGCTCTCATGAGCGTCCTTTAATTTTCCCCCATAACTTACCTGTTGTCTTTTTCGCTGTCTTATGTTATAATTTATTCAGAAAAGGAGTTGAACTTTTACCAATGGAAGGCAACGAAAAAAACAAAAAAAATTACCTTGTATTTATTCTGACAGCGCTTGTTCTTGTGATTCTGTATAACGCATTCGTTATACCATCGGTAAAAAAAACCGGTATTAAGGAGGCGGACTACAGCTTCTTTCTGGAGCAGGTCGACAAAGGTAACGTCACAGACGCAGAAATCGGCGAATCTTCCGTACTCTTTGAAATAAAAGATAAAAACGGCAAAAAACAGCGTTATTCAACGGTCAGGCTTGATGACGGACAACTTGTGGAAAGGCTGCACAATAATGGAAATATTGAATTTACCGGCAGTATAAAGAAAACAAATCCTTCTGCTGAATTTTTTCTGTCATGGCTGCTGCCTTTAATATTTATTATTGTGATTTTTAAAATTTTTACTAAAAAAGTTAGCAATCGTACAGGCGTACCGGGAAATATTACGTCCATCGGAAAAAGCAATGCAAAAATTTATGTTAAAGCTCAGACACGCAAGACATTCGAAGATGTCGCAGGGCAAGACGAAGCCAAGGAAACTCTGGCAGAAATTGTAGATTTTCTCCATGACCCGGAAAAATATGCCGGAATCGGAGCTGTACTTCCCAAAGGAGCGCTCCTGGTCGGACCGCCCGGAACAGGAAAAACTCTTCTTGCCCAAGCTGTTGCCGGAGAGGCAGATGTACCGTTCTTCTCGATATCCGGCTCGGAATTCGTAGAAATGTTCGTGGGAATGGGCGCTGCAAAGGTTCGTGATCTGTTCAGACAGGCAAACGAAAAAGCTCCGTGTATCGTGTTCATTGACGAGATCGACGCCATTGGGAAAAAACGTGACGGTCAAATGGGAGGAAGCGACGAACGTGAACAGACACTGAATCAGCTTCTTACCGAAATGGACGGATTTGACGGCAAAAAAGGAGTTGTCATCCTTGCTGCGACCAATCGCCCGGATTCCCTTGATCCGGCGCTTCTTCGCCCAGGACGATTCGACAGACGCATTCCGGTTGAGCTTCCCGATATGTCAGGCAGAGAAGCTATTCTGAAAGTTCATGCCCAAAAAATAAAAACCGATGCATCCGTTGATTTTGCTGTAATTGCAAGAGCAACTTCCGGTGCGTCCGGCGCAGAACTTGCCAATATTGTAAACGAAGCAGCACTGAGAGCCGTCAGAAGCGGACGGAGATCAGTTTTGCAGACTGACCTTGAGGAAAGCGTTGAGGTTGTTATCGCCGGATATGAACGCAAAAATGCCGTTATTTCTCAAAATGAACGAAAAATTGTTGCTTATCATGAGATAGGTCATGCAATAGTCGCAGCAGTACAGAAAAATTCTGCACCGGTACATAAAATCACAATAATTCCCCGTACTTCCGGCGCCCTTGGGTATACCATGCAAATCGACGAGGGAGAAAAATTCCTCATGACCAAAGAAGAGGCTCTTGCAAAAATAACTGTTCTGACCGGAGGCAGAGCAGCTGAAGAACTGATCTTCGGAACGTGTACCAGCGGCGCTTCAAACGACATTGAAAAAGCCACAAAACTGGCAAGATCAATGATAACCCGGTTCGGTATGAGCGAAAGTTTCGGCATGGTCGCACTGGAAACAGTTAATGACCGTTATCTGAGCGGTGATGCTTCGCTTATCTGCTCGCAAAAAACAGCTTACATGATCGATAATGAAGTAAAAAAGCTTATAAAAATATGCCATGAAAAAGCAATGAATATTCTCAGCGAGAAAATAGACAAGCTCCATGAATTGTCTGAATTCCTGCTTGAAAGAGAAACTATCAGCGGCGATAAATTTATAGATATTCTTGAATCATAAGTTGACTTTCTTCTTGCAATTCTGCCGGATCTATGTTATTATAAAGATGAAGAATTGCCACAAAGGAGCAGACTTATGGAAAACAATCACGGAAAAATAAAACGCATAATCATTTCCGAAGAAGAGATCAGCAAAGCCGTTGAAACAGCCGGAAAAAAACTTTCACAGGAATATGCCGGAAAACCGGTTCTCCTCGTCAGTATTTTAAAGGGAGCATTTATATTTTTAGGCGATATATGCCGCCGAATGGATATTAACTGTCGTGTGGATTTCATGGAAACGAAAAGTTATTTTGGAGGTACCGAATCAAGCGGCAGGGTCGAGATAATCATGGATCTCAAACACGATGTAAGCAAATATCATGTCATTATCATCGAGGATATCATTGATACCGGACGAACCCTTAAAGAAGTTGTCAGAATAATAAAGGAACGCAATCCCCTCTCAGTCAGGATTGTAACGCTTCTTGATAAACCTTCAAAAAGAACGTCGGATCTCAACGCCGACCTCTCCCTGTTTACCATACCGGATTATTTCGTGGTGGGATATGGTCTCGACTATGACGGATACTATCGTAATCTCCCGTATATCGCTGAATTTGAAGAATAAACAGAAACAGGAGCCCGTAAGAACTCCTGTTTCTGTGTACCATTATATTTTTAGAGGAACCCGAACCAATTATGACTCGGGGAGTGCCGGTATAAGATGAAGCAGATACTTCTGGATAGCAAGGGCATCAGCATTTGTAAGTTTGTCGCCCCTGTTTGCAACGTCGCCGTTTTCTATTCCTTCTGCCGTGATATGTGTTTCTTCTGTTCCGTTTACACCGTATGCGTCAGGATTTCCGATTGCCTGCATGATAAGAATCGCATCATTCAGAAGAATCTCGCCGTCACAGTTTGCATCGCCTGCAAGACCTTTATCAGGATCATCGGGAGGCGTTATAATAACATCGCCTGTGGTTATCTTCATTTTGTCCATGCATCCGCCGTCTGTCTCGAACTGTGATGCAAGCTCTGTGTAAAGGGCTTCACCGGTCTTTTCAGTGATCTGATAAGATCCGGACGGAACATATGAAATTGAAGAATCAAACTCAAAACCTGCATACTTGTTTGCACTGCTGACCTTTTCTGTTCTGCTTGAAACTATCGTAGCTTCCTGCTTTGCGCCTTTCTTAAGGCTTATAAAAGCATCGTTATAACTCTTGATAACGCCGCCCGAGGCAAGCACGCCGGGGTTTTTACACTCGTTTACAAATGCGTTGTATTCTGAGAAAATGTAAGCGTTTGCTCTCGGATTCTGACAGTAGCTTGACTGACCGTCGTATATATTGTTGTACATATGAATATCAGCCTGACGTGCAAGAGGACCTCTTGATTCACAGTTTTTCCAGTAGTTGTGATGATATGTCAGATGATACTGGAGACTCGAATCTGATGATCCTACCAGATTTGTCTTGTGATATCCCTCATAATAGCAATAGCTGTTCGTAAAATACTGTCCACGCTTGAAATCGCAGGCGCCGTCGCCCTCCGCTTTATCGCTCTCGGCAGGATTGGAAATCTTGGGCACATAGAATTCACAGTTATGAATCCAGCATCTTTCAACAGACGCCGTAATTTCTGTTCCCTCCTGAACGCCCTCCATACCGATACAGTCCTCAGGAACGTTTCTGAATGCGATATTTCTTACTTCAAAGCTCTTTCCGAACTCAGGAGCAGCAGACTCGCATATAAAATGGAAACCCCATCCGTTTACTGTAGCATCATTACCGACGCCCTCGATTGTAATATTCTTACCGGACTTCATTCTTGCCATAAAGCCGTTATCGCCTACCGAACCGCCGTTGCCAGTGGAATCAAACTCGGTAAGTCCCTCGGGAGCTGTAACATTGCCCACGATCCTGATAACGAGTGGCGTTCCGTCCTCTGCAAGCTTTTTGATAATACCCTTGTTTGAATTAGGAGTTCCACCGTTAGAGGTTTTGCCGTTGCCGGTGTCCTGACCTACGGAGTTAAGGATGTTTCCGATGCCTGTAACCGAAGTTCCGTCCTTTGAAGTGAGGGTAACTGTATCCTTGTTTTCATCTGTAATATAAAGTATCTTTGCGTTTGCTTTAAGTGTACCGCCGTCCGTATAAGCTCCTACGCCCTCGTCATAATTAAAGTGTGCATAGCCTGATCTGTCCTGTGCGCCTGCAACGATACCAGGCTGCGTAATTGATCCTTTTGAAGTTTCAAGAGTAATGGAATACGTGCCGGGTTTCAGTCCGAGGAGATCAACACGGAGACCTGCATCAGTATCTCTTACGAGATACTTGAAATCATCACCGGTAAGTGTTCCGGAAGCTGCACCGCTGTATGAAACGCCCTTTACGTCAGCATCGCTGAGACCGGAGCATACGATATATGCCATTTCGTTCCAGCCGCCTGCATATACGACCTTAATGTCGCCGGGAGTAACGGCAGGAGGATTTGTTACAATAGGCTTTGCCGTTGTAGTCGTTGTCTGACCTGAAGGAACTTTTGAAGATGTGGTAGTAACAATGGGAGCAGAACCGTCTCCGCTGTATACCATATAGAAAAGATTAGCTGAATCTGCTTTCATTACCGTGTGCGAACCGGCTGCAACATCAACAGTAATTATACCGTCTCCGGAGGATGTATACTTCGTGCCGTCTACCTTTATTGTTGCGGCAGGCTCTGCAAACACCAGAGTAAGTTTTCCTGCGGAAGCTGCATTAAAGCTTACAGAAGTAGCTGATTCCATTTTAAGGCATTGTGTAAGAACCTTGCCTGCATAATTTACAGTTCCCTTTGAAGTCGAGAGATTGCCTGTGATCGTATAGAAACTGCTTGAAGTTCCGTTGGCTGTAAAATCGTGTACCTGACTGCCTGCTGTCGGATTTGACGGATTACCTGACGGAGTCTTTGTTGTGGTCGTCGTTACAGGCTTTTGCGTTGTAGTTGTGATAGTTGTAACGATCGGCTGATTTCCTGTATCCTCTTTAAAACCGCTTCCTATAGCTACTACAGTCGATTTATAACTTACGAGAGCAGCCTTGAGTTCTTTGTTTACGTCATAGCTTTCGTCATCAACAGCGTTATTGAAAGTCCACTTGAAGTCGCCGCCGTCAACACGTCCTGCCTTAGCTGTAACATTTGTAGGAACATCATCTGCATTATCGGGAGTATAGCTGTACATAACACTTGATGTATCAAAATTATTATAAGCAACTCCGCCCTGTTTTGCTTTTACACTTGACGGAATAGTTTCCTTAGCGCTTGAAACCTCATAAGCGTCGAAATCCGTTGCATTGTCCTTATATGTCGTGTAAGCTTTTGCGCCTGTGATATAATTTCCGAAAGACTTGATAATTCCGCCGTCCTCGCCGGAGAAAGTTCCACCTGTAATATCGTCAGAACCTTGCTTGGAAATAAGCATAGGATATTTGCAGTTTCTGAAATAGTTATTCTCAACGAAAGCAGATGCGCCCATTGTTACACCGACGCCGTATTTAGCGTTTCCGTCAAAATAGTTATTGTAGATATGAACAGAACAGGTTCTGATTCTCGGATGACGTGAATCAGAATGGTCGTACCAGTTATGGTGGTAAGTAATATAATTTTCAGTGCTTTCGCTCTTCATTCCCTGAAGATTGCACTTTCCGTTATCCCAGAAATGATTGTATGAATGAGTTATGTATGTCGAAGTTTTTGTATCGAGAGCTCCGTCGCCCTTAACCTGATCGGCATCACTTCCAGCGTCTCCATAGAAGAAATCGCAATTATGAACCCAGACGTGATCGTTTTTCTGCTGAAGCCCGCAATCATCGCCTTCGTTGCTGTTGCAGTTCATGAAACCAATATTTCTCACTTCAACGTTTGAGCTATTCTTCATAACAAGACCAAAACCATTGAAAACAGTATCGTTTCCTATACCCTCGATTGTAAGACCCGCTTTAACCGTATCAACCATAAGATCGCCGCTTGGCATATTGGCAGGATCAGTAATGTTGCCGATAAATCTTACACAAAGCGGTCTTGATTCCTTGCCTTTTTTGTAGCCTAAAATAATATTCTGAATTCCGGTAATCTCAGCTGCGCCCTTGCCTGTTGAATCAATGCTTGCCTTAACGTTATCTTTATTTGTGTCTGTAACGTAAACGACAACGGCATTTGATTTAAGGGTACCATCTTCATTGTAAGCTCCGGAAGATGTACCGTTTACCCAGCCGAAACCGGTTCTGTCATGAGCATAGGAAGCTGCCATCGTTTCAGCAGCCTTGGAGGAATCTTCCTTGCCGTTTATAATAGGAACAACTTTCATTGTATGGCTACCTGATTTTAGACCAACAGCATCTGCTCTCATATAACCAGGATACTGTCTGATGAGCATTGAATCAATCTGAACTCCATCAACATAAACGTTGTAGCCGGAAGCTCCTGTAACAGAAGACCATGTAGCATACATTGCCTCGCCGTAGCCGACTGTCTGAATAAACTTAACACTGCTTTCTGCTGCAAAGGCTGTAACAGAGCTGTTGTCAGTCATGATAATATTCATTCCGCCGACAGATCCGGCAACAGCTGTTACACTAATTACGGCTGCCGCCGCAACAGAAGCAATTCTCTTCTTCATGATTAAGTTTCTCATAAATTTCCTCCTATAATTTAACTTAAGAATATAATATGTACACTTTTGTCCGTTCGCCGGATCCTTATTCTTTCGTTTAATTCATTGTTTATATTATACAGAAAAAACATAAATATTTCAATGATATATAATACTCATTAACTGATATTTTGTGCTTTTTATTCAGAACTTCATACACGATTAGTCAATTTGCACTAAAAAAAGCATCCGCCGCAGCGGATGCCTGATATTTTTTTAATCACTGTTCTTATTCTCGTCAAGAATGACTTCGACAGTTCTGGTCTTGCCTTTTCTTACATAAGTCAGCTCGACCTCGTCTCCTGCTTCATGAAGATTTTTCTTTGCTTTCAATTCCGAATAAGACCTTATCTCCTCTCCGTCAACAGCGATAATAATATCTCCTGTTTCAAGACCTGCTTTTTCAGCGGCGCTTCCCTCGTTTACAGTAATAACATAAACTCCCATAGGCAGGTCATACATCTTAGAAATGTTCTCGGTAACATCCTGACAATTTATACCAAGCTGAGGTCTGCCTGTAACATAACCGTATTCTATAAGATCATCAACAATTTTTGACACTTCATTCGAGGGGATTGCAAAACCTATGCCTTCGATTGAAGTTTCCGAATAAGAAGCGCTCATTTTAGAAGAATTAATTCCAATAACCTGACCATACTTATTAATAAGAGGACCGCCGGAATTTCCTGAATTAATCGCAGCATCCGTCTGCAAAAGAGTCATTTCCTTGTCGTTTATGATGATCTGACGGTTAAGCCCCGATACGATTCCACTTGTAACGGTATTCATAAGATCAAATCCCAGTGGATTTCCAATGGCTGTGACCGGTTCGCCAAGTTTCAAGCTGTCGCTGTCCCCGAACTCTGCCGGAACAAGATTTTTTGCATCTATTTTCAGCACTGCAATATCGCAGTCCGTATCATATCCGACCACTTCTGCATCATAGCTTTCACCGTCGCTTACAAGAACGGAAATTTTCTCTGAAAGTCCTGCACCGTACTGACTGTCATAAATTACATGGGCGTTTGTTACAATATATCCGTCCTCAGTAATAATAACGCCTGTACCAGTCGAAGTTGCCTCAGATGACGACGGCATATTACTGCCGAATCCGTAATAATAGCTTCCGGACGGATTCTGAACGGTAAATTCCGACTCGATGCCAACTACAGACGACAGCGACTTTTCAACGATATCCTCTGTAGAACACTCATCGTTTCCAATGCCTTCCGTATTGATAATGCTCATTGGCTTCGCATTAGCTTTTAATTTTTCCGTAATTTTCTCATTATCGTCCTCCGGCTGCGAAACGGACTGACCGTTTTCTCCCACAATACTACAATATGCCATTACAGAACCTCCTGATACCATTGTCATAGCAATGAGAAATGCAGTTATTTTCAGCCCGGTGTGTTTCTTCTTTCTTTTTGCCTGTACAGCAGCAAGCGGATTTTCACCGACGCTTTCCTGATTCTCAAAGTTTTCCATTTTGTATTCATTCATATTATTCACGATTCCTTTCATTATTTCTGAGACCGTCCTCATTCATTGTCTATATTATACCTGCCCTTTGTGATATTATTAAGCAGGTTATGTAGAATTTAAGAAAAGATTTCGTGTATATTTTTTCACCTGTCTGAAAAATATGTGACAGATCATTCCTAAGATTTTCACATTATCAGAATGTTTCACTTATCCTATAAATGCAAATTCCGAACAAAGACATCGCCGTGCAAAAATCATGCGGCAACGTTATTATTAGCTCTGATATTTTGGTTCACAGGTAAGATTGATTCCCAGACGCTTGAATATCCTTTCGTCCACTTGTGACAAAATAACGGTAGAATGCACCTCACAGCCACGGAGTTTTGAAATCTGCTCCATTGCCCTTTTAGCATTTTCGTCGGTATTGGCACAGATTGACAGAGCAAGCAGCGTCTCGTCGGTATGTATGTGTGGATTGCTGTTTCCGAGATGCTGAACTTTAAGATTCATAATAGGTTCGATAACGTGGGGAGACATGAGAAGCACATCGTCGGAAATACCTCCGAAATATTTAAGTGCATTGAGAAGAAGTGCCGAGACTGCGCCTAAAAGTTCTGAAGTCCGTCCGGTAAGTATCGTTCCATCATGAAGTTCCATTGCAGCCGCCGGAGCTCCAGTCTCCGCTTCTTTTGCAAGAGCGGCAGAAACGACCTTTCTGTCGTCAACGGTAACGCCTGCCTGCTTCATGAAAAGCTCCTGCTTCATAGTCTCTTCTTCGGAAATAAGACCTTTTTTATAGTCGCACTTTGATACATAATACCGACGAATTATTTCAGCCTTTGCCGCTGCGCACACTGCATCGTCGTCAATAATACAGTTTCCAGCCATATTTACGCCCATATCCGTAGGGGATTTATAAGGTGATTCGCCCAGTATCTTCTCAAACATAGCATTAAGCACCGGAAAGATCTCTACATCACGGTTATAATTGACCGTAGTCTTACCGTAAGCTTCAAGATGAAATGGGTCTATCATATTAACATCGTTAAGGTCGGAGGTTGCTGATTCATAGGCGATATTAACAGGATGACGCAACGGAAGATTCCATATCGGGAATGTTTCAAATTTAGCATAGCCTGCGTTTACTCCTCTTTTGTTCTCATGATAAAGCTGTGACAAACAGGTAGCCATTTTTCCGCTTCCGGGACCGGGCGCTGTAATTACGACAAGTCTGCGTGAGGTCTCGATATAATCATTTCTGCCATAACCCTCGTCGCTGATAATAAGCTTAAGGTTGGAAGGATAGCCTTTGATATGATAATGATGATAAACCTTTATGCCAAGAGATTCAAGGCGGCTCTGGAATGCCGCTGCCTGCGGCTGATCCTCATACTGCGTAAGCACGACGCTGCTTACGTAAAGACCGATCTTTGTAAATACATTATAAAGCCGAATAACGTCAACGTCATATGTGATGCCGAGATCGCCTCTCACCTTGTTTTTTTCAATATCTCCGGCATTGATGACAATTACGATCTCGGCCTCGTCTTTCAGCTGAAGAAGCATCTGGAGCTTACTGTCAGGCTTGAAGCCCGGAAGAACCCTTGAAGCGTGGAAATCGTCAAAAAGCTTGCCGCCGAATTCAAGGTAAAGCTTGTCCCCGAACTGCGCTATGCGCTGTCTTATATGCTCCGACTGCATTTTCAGATATTTTTCATTATCAAAACCTATTTTCATATAATAAGACCTCCTGAAATTCATATTTTTATTATATACTAAATCTACAGAAAATGCAAGTGCTTTTGACATAATATGACGGAAATCGTTTTTGTCATTTGATTATAAGGGTTTTCCGTAATTCTTATTTTCAATTAATATTTATTTTACCGCCGGAAAACATTGCAATCCCCTGTAAAAAGTGGTATAATAAGTTCAATATGGTATGAAAGGAAATTAAAAATGCGCAGAAAATTAATGGCAATCCTGACGGTATCCGCAATGACGGCGTCACTGGCAGGCTGTTCTGGAAAAAAATCATCATCTTCTACGGAAAAATCTTCTGTTCCGGTCACAGAAGCTGCATCAGAGGATGAAACGTCAGAAGATACGGATATCATTACTACAGACGAAAAGACAGTCGCTCCGACAGAACCGGCAACAGAACATATCAGCCCCAGAGAAACGATCACCGCTTCCTGCGGCTCACAGATAAGTCTGAACAAAACTATCAGCTATACAGAGGGCAGCAACACTGTTAAAATACCTCTTGCCGATCTTATTCAGAGCGGCGACAAGGTTACGTCGTTCACTTTTATAATCTACTCTGCCGACGGCAGCAATATCGGCGAATTCAAGGGCGGATGCGGCATTTCCGTTACCGGCGACTGCCCGGCAGCAACAGACGAGGGCTGGTATCAGTCAGAAAATATAACATCGCCTACTCAGGGTACATACGGAGAAATAAAATGGGACGTTCCCGAACAAATTCAGGACTATATTTCTCCAGGAGGCGATCTTCTTTTCGGTTACTGGTGGGGAAATTCATCCAGTATCCGCATCGAAAATGTCGTATGCACCTATACCAGAACGGCAGATATCCCCGTTGACGGAACCGTCACTGAAAACGTCGGCAAAAGCGTTTCATTTGACGCAGCAGACAACATTATAAAAGTTCCCACAGCCGGATTCCTTCCGGAAAATGCCGTTCCGGAAGCCGTAGTATATAATATCAGTTCCTCCGGATCTCTTGGTAAATTCACCGGAGCTTTCGGCTATGATTCTTCGGCAGGATCTTATCAGTCTCCGGACACGGCAGTTTTCACTGACAGCTCATCCTTGTCATTGACATGGTTCGTACCGGATCAGGCAAAAGCTTACGCCGCAAAGGATGGAGAACTTATTCTTGGCTACTGGTGGAGCGAGCAGCCGTCCGTTACTCTCGATTCTGTCACCGTTAAGTACAGTCTCGGAAGCGGAAATACCGCTCTGGTCCAGCCCGATAATACTCCCGATCCGGAAACTCCTGCGAAGAACAGCAATTTCAGAGCCGCTTCTGAAATAGTAAAGAGCATGAACGTCGGCTGGTGTCTCGGAAACACCCTTGACAGCTACAACACAAGCAAAACAGGTCTGTCAACTGAAACAGGCTGGGGAAATCTGAAAACTACAAAAGAAATGATAAAATCCGTCAAGGATTCCGGCTTCAATTCCATACGTATCCCCGTGACGTGGGGCGAGCACATGAACGGCGATACCATTGACGCCGACTGGCTTGCCCGTGTTAAAGAAGTGGTAGATTACGCCTACAATGAGGATATGTTTGTCATTCTCAATATGCATCATGACGACTACATATGGTTTGAACCTCTTGACTCGGAATACGCTGCCGACAGCGCAAAACTGAAATCTATATGGAATCAGATTTCTTCTTATTTCATGGATTACGGCGACCGGCTTATCTTTGAGGGAATGAACGAACCGAGAACTGTCGGAAGCGCAAACGAATGGATGGGCGGAACGCCTGAAGAAAGAGCGGTCATTGCAAAATATGAACAGGACTTTGTAAATACCGTCCGCAAAACCGGAGGCAACAACTTCCATCGTTCTCTTATTATAACATCCTACGCCGCTTCAGCCGAAACTTCTGCGGTCAATGATGTCATAGTTCCTGCCAATGCAGGAAATATAATTGTTTCTGTTCATTACTATGCGCCGTGGCAATTTTCCGACGGTTCGTCTACAGAATTCGACGACAGCGGAAAGGCAGAACTTGACGCTAAGTTCGCAGAACTGAAACAGAAATTTATAGATAGAGGAACTCCAGTTATCATCGGAGAATTCGGATGCGTCAACGCTGCTCCTGAATCAGTACGGCAGGAATACTACAAATATTATATCAGCGCTGCCAAAAAACAGGGCATCAAGTGTTTTATCTGGGACAACAACATTTCTTCGGGTGAGCAGAGCTTCGGTATATTCAACCGTGGATCTCTTACATGGAACGCCGCAATACTTTCTGCCGTTATGGAAGGTGCGAAATAAGATCATAAACATCAAGCGCCGGACAATTCATGTCCGGCGTTTTATTTATACTTCAAGCTGATTAATTAACTCGCTCTGCATAAGACTTGAAAAAGATACGTACCAATGACCTTTCTTTTCAAGAAAGGCGCTGGAGTTCCCGACAAATAGCTCACCGTTGTCGGCGTTTACATAGTACATATAATTAATAATACTTCCGCTTGTATAATTTGTTCCAAGTTCTTCATTAAAAGCAGATAGTTCCTCTTCTGCTGCCTCGTCAAAAAGCTCCTCAGTAATATCGGCTGTCCATCGGTCAGTTTCCGAATCACTATATTCCTCCATTATTTCCTCGATCACATACATCGAATCGTCTATCGCCTTTATCACCGCATCCTTGCTGAAAACTTCATCAGCCGATTTTTCTTCCAACTGATCCGCCATAAGCTTTTTATAGCGCTCTATCTCTTCCGGATTAAACATATTATAAACCTTTTCCGGATTATGCTCAAGATATGCCTGATAAAAATCCACAGCTATTGACAGACTATCGGTATAACCACTGTCATAAGCTTCCGCCTGATGATTTCCCGACGACGCACTCTCCGTAACAGCCTGTGTAACATCAGCGGCTGTCGTCACAGTCTTTTCCGTAACCGGAACCGTCGTCATCTCCGTGGAGGCAGTTTTTTTTTCCGTCGGCTGAACTCCTATAGACGAATCATCCGTTTCAGAATATGAACTTTTCAAACTGCTTTTCGATTTTTCACTGCTGCATGAGACCGTTCCGACACACGCCAGCAAAGCTGACAGAAATACTGCCGTATACTTTTTATTCATATTATCAATAATCCTTTTTCTTTCCGCATTCACGGCAGGTTTTTCCCAGCATTTTAAAATCTCCGCCGCAGAAAGAACACTTACCCATTGACTTCCAACCGTTTACAACCTTTTCCTGATATGCAGGAAAACGGCTGAGATTTTCCATGAGATGATTCCACGAGATATTCATAAGCTTGGGACAATCAGAAAATACAGAATCGATCTTTACAACAGAGGACGGTATCTTAATGCTTTCAAGATTTGTACATCCGCTGAAATCTCCCAGAAACGTAACCTTTGACGGAATCTCAACAGAACGCAGAGAGGTGCATCCCTTGAAACCGTCCACATATGTAACGGCATAGGGAATAGCTATCTTTTTCAGTGAAACGCAGTTCTGGAATGCAAACTGACCAATGGTTTTGATCGTTTTTGGCAGTTCGATGTCCGTAAGATTTGTACATCCGGCAAACGTTCTCTCGTTAACAGAAGAAACTCCATCGGGAATAAGCATGGTTTTCAGCTTTTCGCAGCCCGAAAACGCATATTTCCCGATCTGCTTGACCGTATTAGGCAGCCAGATAGATTCAAGATTCTTACAGCCGTTGAAAGCGAACGCTCCTATTTCAGAAATCTTGTTGGACATTTCAATGCTTTCCAGGCTTTCACACTCAGCAAAAACGCAGTCGCTTATAACACTGATATTATTAGGCAGAAACATCGAGCGGAGTTTTGTGCAACCTCTGAAAGCCCACGGGCCTATCTTTACAAGACTTTCAGGTATCGTTACGGTTTCAAGAGATGTACAGTTTCTAAAGGCATAACCGCCGATCTCAACAAGACCGTCGGGAAGAATCACTTTTTTAAGAGTCTTACAGTCCTCAAAAGCATTTTCGCCGATTCTGCGGACGCTATGCGGAATCTCAATTTCATCGGAAGTTCCGGAATATTTTATAAATACGCCGTTTTCAATCTCTATGCTTGGTCTGGAAACGGGATTTTTTCTGATCTCAGATTCTGCCTTTACCTCCTGGATCTTTGTTTCCACCTTTGGTTCAGGAGCTTTCGTTTCTTCAATGACTTCAGAAACTCCGGAGACTTCCTCCAGCTCGGCAGCTTCCGGTTCTTCATTGGTTTCAGAAGCCTTGGTAGTCTCCTCCGGCTCGGAAGATTCAGACTCTTCGCTGATCTCCGGAGCTTCAATTACCTCCTCAGCTGTCTCCTCTGTCTTGACCGGTTCTTCGATAACTTCCTCTGCCGGTACAGTATCCTTCTGAACGCTCTCTGCTTCATCTGTGGACTCGGAATATCCGGCAGTCTTTGACTTTCCGGCACGCACCGGACTTACGACCACCCTTTTATGGCTTACTTTATTTTTTCTTGCAAGCTTTATTGACTTTTCTACAATAAAAGGCTCGCCGCATCCGGGACAGATCCACGCATCTTTCTGGATATCCACCTGAACCGGCTCACCGCAGTAATAACATTTTGAACTAACTATTCCCATAGCTGCCTCCTGATACTTTCATTTTCAATGGCACAAACCATGTTAATTATATTATACCTTTTTATTCTCTTCCAGTCAATAGAAATGAATAAATAAAGATTAAATAAAAGATTTTTTGTTATTATGCACAAAAAAGCGGCTGTTTTTTATACAGCCGCTTTTTATGGAGAGTTTAGATTTATTCTCAGATCTTCGTTATATCAACAAGTTCAACATCGTTGATAGTACGTCCTGATTCAAGTACCTTTGCAATTGATTTAGCCGTATCTATAGCAGTCAGGCTGCATATCGAACGTTCAATGGACTTACGGCGCATCTTTACACTGTCACGCTCCGGCAAACGTCCCTTGGCAGAGGTAGAGATAACATAATGGATCTTTCCACTGTCAAGAAGCGTTTCAACGTTCGGTTCTCCGTCAGAGATCTTGCGCACAAGATTTGCAGCGATCATATTCCTGTGAAGAACACTCTGCGTACCCGACGTTGCATAAATATCAAATCCCATGCGCTCGAATTTATCGGCAATAGGAAGCACCTCACGCTTATCGGAATCACGCACGGAAATAAGCACTCCGCCCTCGTGCTTGAGATCAAAGCCGGCAGCCGTAAGACCTTTCAGCAGAGCGTCCTCAAGATTTCTTCCGATACCAAGGCATTCGCCAGTAGATTTCATTTCAGGTCCAAGCATGGTATCAACATCCGTCAGCTTTTCAAAAGAGAATACAGGCACTTTAACTGCAACGTAATCTCCGGCGGGATAAAGTCCGCTCTCATATCCCATGTCACGAAGCTTTGCGCCAAACATAATCTTGGTTGCGATATCGACCATAGGTATGCCCGTAACCTTGCTTATATATGGTACTGTTCTCGACGATCTGGGATTAACCTCGATAACGTAAACTTCATGATTATAAACAACATACTGGATATTCACCAGACCGATAACATGAAGTTCCTTTGCAAGCTTTCTTGTATACTCCACAATTATTTTCTTGATTCGTTCTGAAAGATGCTGTGAGGGATATATCGAGATAGAGTCGCCGGAGTGAACGCCAGCACGCTCGATATGTTCCATAATTCCGGGAATAAGGAAATCCTCGCCGTCACAGATAGCGTCAACCTCGACCTCGGTTCCCATCATGTACTTGTCAATAAGCACAGGATTCTCTATCATATGACTTGTTATGATGCCCATATACTCGACTACATCTTCCTTTGAATGAGCGATTATCATATTCTGACCGCCAAGCACGTATGACGGACGGAGCAGCACAGGATATCCGAGATCCTCAGCCGCTGTTATTGCTTCTTCAGTCGTCATGACCGTATGACCCTGCGGACGTGGAATGCCGCATTTTTCCAGAATCTCATCAAATCGCTCCCTGTCCTCAGCAGCATCAATCATATCGGCTGATGTTCCAAGGATGCGCACTCCCATATCGGACAAATGACGTGTCAGCTTGATAGCCGTCTGACCGCCGAACTGAACTACAACTCCGTACGGTTTTTCCGTTTCGATGATAGCCTCTACGTCCTCTCTGGTCAGAGGATCAAAGTAAAGTCGGTCTCCGGTGTCAAAGTCAGTAGAAACCGTTTCCGGATTGTTGTTGCAGATAACAGCTTCATATCCCAGTTCTTTAAGCGTCCACACACAGTGGACAGAACAGTAGTCAAACTCGATTCCCTGACCTATTCTTATCGGACCGGAACCGAAAACAATAACTTTTTCCTTACCGGTATTCTGTCTCTCAATAAACTGTGCCGCCTCGTTTTCCTCGTCAGATGTGGAGTAAAAATAAGGGGTTTCAGCCTTGAACTCACCGGCACAGGTATCTACCATTTTAAATACGGCAGTCTTGTGAGCCGGACATTTCTGACCGGACATCCTCTCAATAGTGCTGTCAAGATAGCCGTATTGTTTTGCAGTATTATACTTTTCAACAGTCAGCTCTCCGTCTGCAAGCCATTTTTCCAGCTCGGCAAGATTGAGAAGCTTGTACAGGAACCAGTTGTCAATCATGGTGATCTCATGAACCTCCTCCGGAGTAATCCCCCTCTTAAGAGCCTCAAACACAACAAATGACCTCTCGTCGTCAACGACATGGAGCTTACTGCGTATCTCCTCATCAGAAAGCTTTTTCAGCTTTTTCAGATTCATGGAATCCATACCAAGTTCAATAGAACGAACCGCTTTCATCATAGCCTGTTCAAAGCTTGTGCCGATAGCCATGACCTCACCGGTCGCTTTCATTTGCGTACCGAGAGTTCTCTTGGCATAAACAAATTTATCAAAAGCCCACTTAGGAAACTTTATTACAACATAGTCGAGAGCAGGCTCAAAGCAAGCGTAAGTCTTGCCCGTAACCTGATTGACAATCTCATCCAAGGTATATCCGACGGCAATCTTTGCGGCGGTCTTGGCGATAGGATATCCGGTTGCCTTTGAAGCCAGCGCAGACGATCTCGAAACACGAGGATTTACCTCGATAACGGCATATTCAAAGCTTGTGGGATGCAGAGCAAACTGGCAGTTGCATCCGCCCTCAACTTTAAGCTCCTTGATGATATTTATAGCTGCCGTTCTTAGCATCTGATACTCCCGGTCTGAAAGAGTGACCGCCGGGGCAATAACAATGCTGTCTCCGGTATGAACGCCGACGGGATCAAAATTTTCCATTGAGCATACAGTTATAACGTTGCCCTTGGCGTCACGGATAACTTCAAATTCAATCTCTTTCCAGCCGCTTATACACTTTTCAATAAGCACCTGGGTGATCGGTGAAAGACGCAGACCATTAGTAGAAATATCCCTGAGTTCAGCTTCATCCTGAGCTATTCCTCCTCCTGTTCCGCCCAGTGTGAATGCAGGACGAACTATTACCGGATAGCCAATTACCTGTGCAAAATCAACAGCGTCCTCAACGGTTTCAACCACCTTAGATGGAATACACGGTTCTCCGATCTTCTCCATAGTGTCCTTGAAAGCCTGTCTGTCCTCCGCCTTGTGTATCGTCTCCGGATCTGCTCCGAGCAGCTTTACATTATGAGAATCAAGAAATCCTTCTGCGGCAAGCTGCATTGAAAGCGTCAGACCCGTCTGTCCGCCGAGCGTGGACAGCAGACTGTCCGGCTTCTCGATCTCGATGATCCTTTTCACTACATCGAGCGTCAGCGGTTCGATATATACCTTGTCAGCCATTGCCTTGTCAGTCATGATAGTCGCAGGGTTGGAATTAACCAGAACTACCTCAAGCCCCTCCTGTTTAAGGGCACGGCACGCCTGTGTTCCGGCGTAATCGAACTCTGCCGCCTGACCGATAACTATAGGTCCCGATCCTATAACGAGCACCTTTTTCAGATCTTTTCTAAGCGGCATATCAATCACCGTACCTTTCCATAGTCTTTACAAACTCATCAAACAGATAGGACGTATCCAGAGGACCTCCATGAGCTTCCGGATGAAACTGCACCGTAAACGCATTGGCACAGGTATATCTGATGCCCTCGCACGTCTTGTCGTTGGCGTTAATATGGGACACATAGCCCGCATCGGCAGGTATGCTGTCTCCTACCACAGCATATCCGTGATTCTGGCTGGTGACATAAGTCAGTCCGCTTTCGAGGTCGATAACCGGCTGATTTGAGCCACGATGACCGTATTTCAGCTTTTCGGTGCGTCCGCCGTTGGCAAGAGCCATAAGCTGATGACCGAGGCAGATTCCGAAGATCGGAATTCCGAGTTTCTGTATTTCTCTGATATTTTCAATTATCTGTGTGTTCTCCGACGGATCTCCGGGGCCGTTGGAGAACATGATGCCGTCCGGTGCAAGAGCCTTTATCTCATCGGCGGTAGTTCCGGCAGGAACTACCGTAACACGGCATCCTCTTTTCACAAGTTCCTTACGGATATTACGCTTGTAACCGAAATCAAAAAGCGCAACGTTGAATTTGCCGTCTTCACCGTACGTCTTTTTCTCAGCACAGGTAACGGATTCAACAGCTTTTTTTACCTCAAACTTACGTATCTTTTCAAGAAACAGATCCTTTTCAGCGTAGATATCCTCAGTAGTGATAACGCCGTTCATAACGCCTGCTTCACGGATCATACGTGTAAGACAGCGTGTATCAATACCGTGTATACCAACGATTCCGTTATCTGTAAGAAAATCGTTTACATTTCCCTCACAGCGGAAATTAGACGGCGCATTGCACCATTCCCTGACAATATATCCCGTAAGATATGGCTTGTCCGACTCGCCGTCCTGACTGTTGACGCCGTAATTTCCGATAAGCGGAAACGTCTGAGTCACGATCTGACCATAATAACTGGGGTCTGTAAGAGTCTCCTGATATCCGGTGAGCGCCGTTGTAAATACGACCTCGCCTATCACTGTTCCCTTTGCCCCAAAGCTTCTGCCCTGGAATATCTTTCCGTTGGCAAGCATAAGATAAGCTTTTTCAGATTGATTGAATAAAGACATTTTTATCGTCCTTTCACGGGGTATGCCCCCCGCCGGCAATTTTTTGAAACTATGCTGCAAAGCTGCGCCATTGAAGCTGTGCAGGATCTTAAACAGCAACGCAGTAATTATGCGGCGCTGTTCTTATTATCCAAGATTGATGTACTGCGTGATATCGTCTCTCATGCGGATAGCCTCACGACGTGCAGCGATTGCAAAATCACGTTCGTCGCAGCCTTCTTTCTTATATGCGCACATAACCGCACGGCTGGAGTTGACAATAGCTCCGAGTCCGTTTTCGTCAAAGCCGCCTTTAAGCCCCTCAGCTCCGCCGCCCTGAGCACCGTAGCCGGGAACAAGGAACATTGTATGCGGCAGACGTTTTCTGAGTTCGGAAAGCTGCTCCGGATATGTAGCTCCTACGACTGCTCCTACAGCGGAATATCCGTACTTTCCGACAGTATCAGTTCCCCAATGTTCGCACATATCGCCCATTTTTGCATAAACCGGCGTTCCGTCCTCAAGCCTGAGATCCTGTAATTCACCGCTGGAGGGATTGGATGTCTTGACCAGAACAAAAATCCCCTTATCTCGTTCACGGCAGCATTTAAGGAGAGGAGCGATGCCGTCAGTACCAAGATAGCCGTTCACAGTAAGAGCGTCAGCTCCGAAAGGCTCTACCTCCGTATCGCATATAGTTACCGCTCCGATATGAGCGCTGGCATATGCCTCCATAGTTGCTCCGATATCGTTTCTTTTTCCATCTGTAATAACGAACATTCCGTTAAGTTTTGCGTAACGAATAGTCTTTTCAAGGGTTCTTATTCCGTAATGGCCGAACATTTCATAATATGCAGCCTGCGGTTTTATAGCGGGAACAATGTCATGTATCTGGTCGATAATTGCCTGATTGAAGTCAAAAATTGCCTTTGAAACGGCTTTCATCGTCCAGCCGTCGCTGTCCTGATAACGTCTGAGGATATACTCAGGAACATATTCAGGTCTGGGGTCAAGACCTACAACCGTAGGGTTTTTCATTTCAATGATTTTTTCAATAAGTCGGTCAAATGACATAGTTTTACCTTACCTTTCGTCGTATCTTATGATTCCTTTGGATATAGTAACAAGGGGCTTTCCTATGAGAGTCATTCCCTTGAAAACTGTATTATGTGATTTTGAATGAAGCTTCTCCGGATCAACCGTCCATTTTCTGCCGATATCTGCTATCATCAGGTCGGCTGTTTTTCCAATCTCAACAGCAGGTGATTCCAGACCGAGAATCTTTCGTGGGTTAACGCACATAAGCTCTGCTATTCTATTCAGGCTGACTTCACCTGTATGATACAAAGCTGTAAGTGCGGCAGCAAACGAAGTTTCCAGTCCGACAACTCCGTTGGGAGCTTTTTCAAATTCCGCCTTTTCTTCTGCTGAATGAGGAGCATGGTCTGTAATGATACAATCGATTGTACCGTCCTTTATTCCGTTGATTATTGCCCTGACATCTTCGTCGGTTCTCAGCGGAGGATTCATTCGGTAGTCAGCGTCACGCTTTTCCAGAAGCTTATCGGTCAGCATAAAATAATGAGGAGCAGTCTCGCAGGTAACTTTAATGCCTCTTGATTTTGCAAACCTTATTATAGCAATACTTCCCTCAGTAGAAACATGGCATATATGAATCCTTGCATTCACGGAAGATGCCAGAATTATTTCACGGGCGGTGATATAGTCCTCGGACGCTCTGTCCATGCCCTTTACTCCCAGCTTTTCAGAAACTGCTCCTTTATTCATGATGCCGCCGCTGATAATGCTGAGGTCTTCGCAATGAGAAGCGACAAGGAGACCGTTCTCATTTGAAAGCTCCAGCGCTCTGCGCATCATCTCCGCATTCTCTACGGGACGGCCGTCATCAGAAATGCAGATGCATCCTGCTTCTTTAAGAGCCTCATAATTGTTGAGTCCGTTTCCTTTCATACCGCCTGTAATACATCCGACAGGATAAACATCCACGCCTGTTCCCTGAGCCTTTTCAATTATATACCTGACAGTTTCAGGATCATCGCACGGCGGATCGGTGTTGGGCATGGCAAGAACTCCCGTAACGCCTCCTGCCAGCGCGGCAGAGCATCCGGTGAGAATATCCTCCTTATGCGTAAATCCCGGGTCACGGAAATGAACGTGCATATCGAAAAGCGACGGCATAAGCACAAGACCTGTTCCGTCAATGACGGTATCTACGTCAGCGCCGAGGATATTTCCCACGCCGGCAATAATTCCGTCCTTAATAAAAACGTCTGATATCATATCTTTTGCGGCGTCAACTGCACGAATATTTTTTAAAAGAATGGTTCCGGACATATATTCATCTCCCAACAAAAAATAAAAGCCCGTCCGAATCCTTTCAGACGAGCATACTGTAGTCTCATTTCTGGCAGTACCGCACAAAAACCGTGCCATATTGCCATAAGTATACATATTCGCCCTGCCGGCTATTACCAACCGTAAAGGACATAAATATTATAGCATATTTTTTTCTCTTTGTCCAGCATTTTCTTATTTTTTTATAATTTAATCATTATCTTTGCTGTCATGTTTCTTTTTTATCCTGAGCAATGCGAGAGCTATTGCAGCGTTGCCCACGCTTTTTGCGATCGCCGCCGGATCATGTCTGGTCGGAATATCAGGAGCTTCCGACGCTTTGGCAATACTTCCTGCGCCGGCTGTTTTCAGAGATCCTGCGCCAAATGAGAAATTATTTGTTTTCTTTTCAAATTCCATAGCTCATTCCTCCTATACAGGTCTTGCGATAAGGAACTTTATCTTCTTCCCATCGTCACTGAACATTTTTTCATGTTCCGTCACAAAATTCTCATAGGGACTTCCGCTGTGAAGATCGTAAGTCTTATAGATGATCTCGTAGCCGGCTTCTGTAAAGTATTCAAAAGACTCCTCAAACAGTTCGTCATCGTCAGTCTTGAACCAAAGCTCTCCATGCAGAAATTTTTTATAATTCAAAAGCTGCCTCGTATGAGTAAGACGGCGCTTTTTATGTTTCTTTTTCGGCCAGGGATTGCAGAAATTGATGTATATTCTATCCGCACTGTCACAGCTGTTCCAGGCGAGATCAATTCGTTCAATATTCTGAATAGCAATTTTCACATTGTCAACCGGACAATTTTTTTCATTGTAAGCTTGTTCCAACTTTCTTTTGGCAAGTACAAGCATTTCATTTTTTATATCCATAGCAATAAAGTTTATTTCAGGATGTACGGGAGCCGCCTGAGAAATAAATCCGCCCTTACCGCATCCAAGCTCAACATACAACGGCTTTTCCGGATTGTCAAAAAGTTCACGCCACCGACCGATCTGTTCCTGTGGCTCATGTATATAAAAGGGGCAGGCTTCAAGTTCCGGCTTTGCCCAGGGTTTATGTCTGATACGCATTTCTTTTCTCCTTATGAATCTGATAATATTATTTTTATTATAACATATCTTATAGGAAAATCCAATAGTTTTTCAAAAATTTTTCTTGTCTTTAATTGTCAGATACGTTATAATTAGCATATAAGTATTTTAATACTATCCCCTGTCGAGGATGTTCGAAGCAGCATGACGAACTTTAGTCTATTGTTATTTTGGGGATCAGTATAAGAATCTGTATTCAAGGAGGTCTTGTAACCGTGAAAAGTAAATGGAAAAATGCCGCTGCCAATATGACCAGCCTTAAAGAACACTTTCTTTCCGTAAGAAAATCAGAATCAATATCCGTTCATAAAACGCTGGTATACCGTGCTATGTCTATGATTTGCAGCCTTATTCCGGAAGCCGGTGATTTCTATCTGCCGCTGACGGATATTATAATTTCAAACGTATGCAGTCCCGACAGCACAGGCGACTATGAAAAGGGAAAAGGCCGACACTACTACTGTGCGGCAAATTCCCACGGCATGAAAAAGCATCCCTCCGGAGGCTACTATAAAAACGGAATAGGTAAATACGCCAAAAGCGCACGCTCTATGCTGGAGGAGGACTATACTATGGCTCTGACCATGTATAAAGCAGGATTCACGGAAAGCGCTGCAAAATATCTTGCACGTGCTATCCATATGCTTTCGGACATCTGCTGTCTGCCCCATGCGACAGGAATGACATATTTTTCCCGAAAAGCTATGATCCACAAAACCTATGAGTCACTGGCGAGAGCTATGTATCCCGATTCCGTGCCGGAACACACGATAACCAAAGAAAAACTGCATATGTTCAGTTCCGAAAAGGGATTCGGCGATGCGCTCAACGCTATTGCGGAAGAACAAACGGACGAACCATCGGAACTGCTGTCTGACCCTGTTCGTTCTATTTCACACAGACTAGAAAAAACAGAAGAGGCAGTGGCTGCAATGATGTACCAATTCATGAAAGATGTTTCCGATCCTTCTGGACGAACACATTATGCCGCAGAAAAATCCAACATTTCCGGAACGAATATCACTATTAATATAAAAGACGACGGACTTGAACTCACTGAAAACGGTTCTCCATTTTACGTTAAAACCGGAAAAAAAAGGAGCTGCGGTCCTTTCAGAGCAGCTCACAGATATAACGGGAAATATACATTTTCTCCTGTTTCCGATAACAAAGGCAAAGTGGTGCTGCTGAATAACCACAGGCTGCGTCCTTTTAATCCTCACAGAAAAAATCAGTTTTATTCGATCGGGAATGAATAAAGAAACAGCATTACACACCGCTTTCGCCGTAATTAGACAACACACGGGCTGAAGGATCGTTTACGTTACAGCCCTCCCATTCCTTGTTGGGCATCCAGAAGTCCATGACCATTTCACTCTGACCGGGATAGAACTTTTCAAATATATCACGATACAGCAAGGATTCCTTTGTAAACGGACGGGCGTGATCGTATTTTTTTATTCCCTCAGCATATTCTTCCTGTGTATAGCGGTCCTCGGCGTATTCCTTAAGATAATCCACCATAGAATGACCTACAGCATCTGAAAAAGCAGCTTTTTCACGGTAAAGAATGCTATGCGGGAGATAATCTCCTTCAAAGGCATGACGAAGCAGATATTTTCCCTTATTGTACTTATTCATCTTCATTTCGGGATCAACCGCCATAACGTACTTCACGAAATCAAGATCTCCGAAAGGCACACGTGCTTCAAGGGAATTTGAAGATATACAGCGGTCTGCACGAAGAACGTCGTACATATGAAGCTCGCTGACACGCTTTACCGACTCTTTCTGAAACTCTTGTGCAGACGGTGCAAAATCGGTATACTTGTAGCCAAAAAGCTCGTCGGAAATTTCACCGGTCAGCAGAACACGTATATCCGTCTGCTCATGGATGGCTTTACAGAGAAGATACATTCCCATGCTGGCACGTATGGTCGTGATATCATATGTTCCCAAAAGCTTAACGACCGTTTCCAGAGCGTTCAGAACATCGTCCTTGGTAATTATCACCTCGGTGTGATCGCTGCCGATATAATCGGCGACCTCCTTGGCATATTTCAGGTCGATAGCGTCAGTGCTCATACCAATAGCAAATGTTTTTATGGGAACTTCACTTTTCCTCTGAGCGATCGAGCAGACCAGTGAAGAATCAAGACCGCCGGAAAGAAGAAATCCTACCTTTGCATCCGCCGCAAGACGCTTTTCAACGCCTGCAACAAGCTTTTCACGAATATTTCTGCAAACCGTTTCCATATCGTCACGGATAACGTTGTCAACTGCCGTGATGTCGCAGTAGCAGATGAACTCCCCGTTCTTCCAGTAGTGTCCGGGAGGAAAGGGCATTACTTTTTCGCAAAGCTTCACTAGATTCTTCGCTTCGCTGGCAAATATGATCTGTCCGTCTGCATCATATCCATAATAAAGCGGACGTATTCCGATAGGATCACGGGCAGCAATAAATTCATCCGACTGACCGTCATATATCACACAGGCAAACTCGGCGTCAAGCATACTGAACATATCAGTACCATATTCTCTGTACATTGGCAGCAGTATCTCGCAGTCGCTGTCGCTTATAAACGAATATCCCTTTTCGATAAGAGCCTGTCTTTGTTTTTTAAAACCGTAAATTTCTCCGTTGCAGACAGCATAGCTTCCGTCAAGAAAAAACGGCTGCATCCCCTCGGGAGTAAGCCCCATGATCGAAAGTCTCTGAAATCCCATAACACCGCCGTTCAGTTCCTCTATTCTCTGATCGTCCGGACCTCTTGAAACAGTCGCTTCAAGTCCCTGGACAACTTTTGACATACCATCCTTTTTTCCGCAGCAGCACATTATAGTACACATAGCAAATCACACTTTCATAGAAATTTATTATGGCAACACCGCACAAAATTCGTCTGACGGCTTTGCACCGAATCTGTTTGCACTTTTCCCGTCATCTTACACAAAAATTCCTTGGAATACGTCAGTATGTCTGCGAAACTTCTGTACAATCTGATGAAAAAATCGGCTGCGCATCTCCGGCACAATCTTTGTGCGGCGCTGCCTTATGAATCTTATTATCAAATTTATTTTTAGAGCCTGCGCCTGATACATCTATGGGATAATCCCCGGTAAAACAGCCCCGGCAAAAGCTCTTCCGTTCTCCGATAAGCTCTCCGAGAGCCTGAACAGGCAGATATGCAAGAGAATCGGCACCGATTCTTTCTGAAATATCCTTGACGGAAACGCACTGACTGGCAATGAGATTTTCCTCTGAATCTATATCGGTTCCGAAATAACACGAATGCATAAACGGCGGACTTGATATCCTCACATGAACTTCTTTAGCCCCCGCCTCTCTCAGCAAACGAACTATTCTGGCGCACGTTGTTCCACGAACGATAGAATCGTCGATCATTATTACCCTTTTATTTCTGACTGATTCGCCTATAGCGTTCAGCTTGATCTTCACGGCGCTTTCACGCTGAGTCTGCTCCGGCTGGATAAAACTCCTGCCAATATATTTATTCTTGATAAAGCCTACGCCATAAGGAATACCGCTCGCACGGGAATATCCAAGAGCGGCATCAAGACCCGAATCCGGAACGCCTATGACGATATCCGCTTCAACGGGACTGTATTCCGCAAGAATCGCTCCTGCCCGGAGTCTGGCATGATGAACGGAAACTCCTTCAATGACGGAATCGGGACGTGCAAAATAAATATACTCGAAGATACAGATATTGCTTTTATCAGTACAGTTTGCAGTTATCGAGCGCAGACCGTTTTCACCGATAACGACAATCTCACCCGGTTTTACGTCCCGGATAAACTCTGCTCCGACCGCTTCAAGCGCACAGGATTCCGACGCCACGGCATATGCGCCGTCAGACGTCTTACCGATGCACAACGGACGGAATCCGTCAGGATCACGGAAAGCTATCAGCTTTGTTGCGGTCATAAGAATACAGGAATATGCGCCTTTTATACGTGGCATAGCTCTCTGCACCGCTTCTTCCGTCGAGCGGCAGGAAAGCCGTTCACGCACGATCTCATAAGCTATAGCTTCGGTGTCGGAAGTGCCGTGAAAAATAGCGCCGGACATTTCAAAATCCCGTCTCAGCTCCGCAGCGTTAACAAGGTTTCCATTATGGACAAGAGCCATATTTCCCTTGATATGACGTATGACCAGAGGCTGTATATTATTGTGATTCTTACCGCCGGTAGTGGAATAACGGACGTGTCCCACCGCCATATTTCCCTTTCCGAGATGTTTGAGTTCATCCCTGCCGAAAACCTCGGAAACAAGACCGTCGTTTCTCTTATGACGGAAAACTCCGTCGTCGCTGACTGCGATACCGCAGCTTTCCTGTCCACGGTGCTGGAGCGCATACAAGCCGAAATAAGCCGACGACGCCACATCCGCACGGTTCTTTTCATAAATGCCGAATACTCCGCATTCTTCATGTATTGTATCAAATATAGCAACCACGTCCTTTTTACACTACAGCGAATTCACATATACTGCTCGTGGATTCTGTCGATCAGTTCGAGTGCGGCAATATATTTTTTCTTGCGCTTATTCATGGCGTACTTCTCAAGATATTCATGAGCCTCCGCCTCTGTCATTGATTTGTATTCCATAAGCATGAACTTCGCCTTGTCAATGGTCTTTATCTCTTCTATTCTGCGCTCAAGTCTCTGCTTTTCCTGATAAAACTTCAGAGAACGCCTGACCGCTATATCCGCCGTTTTCACAAGCTGATACAGCAATCCTCTGTTTACCGGGCGCAGCATGACGATCACGCCGCTTTTTTCCGCACGCTCAGAAGTCTTTTCGGCTTTTTCAGGCTTTATTATAAGAATGCAGCCGGCGGCGGTGTTTTCTGTGATAAACTCTGCAAGATCTATACCTGATTCATCTATAAGGGGCGTATTTATAATGACAAGATCCAGCGACGGATCACTGCTGAAAATATTTTTTGCCTGATATCCCGACTCTACCGCTCTGATGCTGCATTGAAACGATTCCCTTATAAATCCGGAGAGCGCTTCAGCGGCGCTTTTATTTCCTGAAACAATTAGGACATTTTCCACGCTAAACCTCCGGATCACAAACTACAGAAATATTTCTGATCTTCAAACGCTTCCTTGTCGTATGCCCCGGAATATTCCTTCCACTCGGATTTCTTTGCATGAACATACTGCTCCAGCACAGCTTTGGGAATATATTTTTTCAGAAACTCCGACTGTTCTGCGCACTGTGCCGCCTCCTCAAGATTCATGGGAAGCTTTTCGCTGCCGCTGTTTTTCTCAGGGAGCTGTAAATTATTCTCGATCCCCTCCACAGCGGCGTATATAATAAGACCAAACACAAAATAGGGATTGCAGGCGCAGTCGGCAGCTCTAAGTTCAACAGGAGAATCAGCGCCGTTCACGTTCATCATGATAAGCTGATCTTCCTCCTCGTCTGACCACACTATATTTCTGGGGGCGGAAAATTCTCCCAAACGTTTATATGAATTCACGGTCGAATTTGTAAAAAGAGAAAATTCACGGATATATTTCATAACTCCGGCTGCCGCATAGTTCAGTTCTCCTTCAGGCTCACAGGCTCTCTCCTCGATAAAATCGCCGCCCGGAAAAACATTGAACGCTATATGCATACCATTGCCGCAGGCGTCACGCAGAGGCTTTGGCATAAAGCTTGCGTGGACTCCATTTCTTTCAGCAACGGATTTTACCGCTGATTTAAAACTCAGAAAAGTATCGGCAGCTTTAAGTGCAGAAGACGCATTGAAGTCTATTTCATGCTGTCCGAAACCGCTTTCATGACGTGACGATACCGGATGTATTCCCATCTGCTCAAGCGTAAGGCACACGTCACGGCGTATATTTTCCCCTCTGTCATCAGGGGCAATGTCGCAGTATCCCGCAAAATCATGGGGCGTCTTGGTCGGAAGTCCACTTTCATCGTTCCTGAAAATAGTAAACTCGCTTGACGTCCCGAAGCGGAAACAATAGCCTTTGCCGACAGCCTCTTTCATTGCCTTTTTCAGAAACCATCTGCTGTCCCCCTCGAACGGAGTACCGTCCGCATACCTGATGTAACAGAACATCCTGATAACCCTGCCATGCTGGGGCCTCCACGGGAGGATCGTCATTGTTCCGGAGTCGGGAAAAAGGAAAATATCACGTCCTCCGGCAATCGAAAATCCCTTTATCTTTCCGGCAGTAATGCGTATTCCTCTTTCAAAAACTGCTGCCATTTCCGATGACAGAACAGAAATATTCTTTAGTTTCCCGTCCAGACTGCAAAAAGTGAGCTTTACAAACTTTACGTCGTTTTCATCTATATACTGAAGTATCTCGTTTTCTGAATAGACCATTTCTTTTCTGCCTCCTTACAAATTCGTATATCCCATAAGATATTCATCCGCTTCCCTGGCAGCGTCTCTGCCCTCTCTGATCGCTCTTACCACAAGCGACTGACCTATATGCATATCTCCTGCCGTAAAAACTTTTTCCGCATTGGTATAAAAACGTCCGCTTTCCGTTCTTACATTTGTACGTCCGTCAAGCTCCGTACCGAAAGCGTCTGCAACATACTGCTGAGCTCCCAGAAATCCGGCTGCTATCAGACAGAGCTGACAGGGAATGACCTCCTCGCTGCCGGGAACTTCTTTCGGAATCTTTCTTCCTGTTTCAGGATCAGAAACAAATTCAAGCCTTACCGTCTTTACTGCGCTTAAAGCGCCGTTTTCGTCCTTAACGAATTCCTTAACGGTCGTCTGATATACTCTGGGGTCGCTGCCGAAAACAGCTATGGCTTCCTCCTGACCGTAATCCGTCTTGCAGACCTTCGGCCATTCCGGCCAGGGATTATCTTCAGTTCTTTCATCCGGAAGCTTCGGCATCATTTCAAGCTGAACAACAGATCTGCATCCATGCCTTACAGAAGTTCCGACACAGTCGTTGCCAGTATCTCCGCCGCCGATTATTACTACATCTTTATCTTTTGCAGAAATATAATTTCCGTCCTGCAAATTTGAATCGAGAAGGCTTTTGGTGGTGGCTTTCAGAAAATCCACGGCAAAATATATTCCCTGTGCGTCACGTCCTTCAGCCTTGATATCACGTGGATTGGAAGAACCGCAGGCAAGAATTACAGCGTCGTACTCAGCCATGATGTCGCTTGCCTTTATGCTCTTTCCGACATCTGCATTTGTAACAAACACGACTCCCTCGGCCTTCATAAGCTCTACACGGCGCATAATTATGTGCTTTTCCAGCTTCATATTCGGAATACCATACATAAGCAATCCGCCTGGCCTATCAGAACGCTCAAACACCGTCACGTTATGTCCTCTCCTGTTAAGAGTATCAGCCGCAGCCAGACCAGCCGGACCCGAACCGATAACGGCAATCTTCTTGCTGCTCCTCACATCGGGGATCTGCGGCTTGATAAGTCCCTCTGCAAAACCGTTTTCAATGATTGCAAACTCGTTTTCCCTTACAGCAACAGGGTCGCCGTTAAGACCGCAGGTACACGCCTTTTCGCAGAGCGCCGGACATACACGTGAAGTAAACTCCGGAAAGTTGTTCGTCATGAGCAGACGGCGGAGCGCCTGCTCTTTATGGTCGTGGTAAAGAAGATCGTTCCATTCGGGAATAAGATTGTTAAGAGGACAGCCTGAAATCATACCGCAGAGCATTTTTCCGTTCTGGCAGAACGGAACGCCGCAATCCATACAGCGTGCAGCCTGTTCCCTTCGTTTTTCATTTCCAAGAGGCTTATGGAACTCATTGAAATTCTTTATTCTCTCCGCAGGCTCGGCGGCGCTGCTTTCGAGTCTTTTATAATCAATAAATCCTGTAGGCTTTCCCATGGCTTACGCCTCCTTCCTTGTGATGAAAAATGCTTCTATCTCAGCCTGCTCAGCCGTCATGCCCTTTTCTTCGAGAGCGGCAACAGCGCTTCGGATTTTCGCATAGTCGTGTGGAATTATTTTCTTGAATTTTGGTATATATTCCTCGAAGCTGTCAAGGATGCGCCTTGCTTTCTCCGAACCGGTCGCAGCTGCGTGTTCCTCGATTATGCTTCTCAGCTCTATAATATCATATTTTTCCGTAACGCCTTCTAGCGAAACGAGAGCCTTGTTCAGCTTGGTGTAGAGATCCCTGTTTTCGTCAAGAACATAAGCGATTCCACCGGACATACCTGCGGCAAAGTTTTTTCCGGTCTTGCCGAGAATGACCGCACGACCGCCCGTCATGTACTCGCATCCATGATCTCCGACGCCCTCGCATACGGCTATCGCACCGGAGTTTCTTACACAGAATCGTTCTCCTGCGATTCCGCTGATAAACGCCTTTCCGGAGGTAGCTCCGTAGAGAGCAACATTGCCGGCTATTACGTTTTCGTCAGCCTTGAATCCTGCGCCGACAGGAGGACAAAGGATAAGCTTTCCGCCGGAAAGACCCTTTCCGAAATAATCGTTGCTGTCGCCTGTAAGCTCCAGGGTAAGTCCCCTGGGAATGAACGCACCGAAGCTCTGACCGCCGCTGCCCTTGCATTTTACGGTAAATGTATCGTCATCAAGAGCGTTGTCTCCCCATTTTCTGGTGATCTCAGCGCCGAATAGAGTTCCCAGTGAACGGTCGGTATTTTTTACATCTATTTCAATGGTTTTCTTTGTTTTATTCCTGAGAGCAGAACTGAATTTTTTCATGATAACTGTCTTATCAACCGTTTCATCCAGCCTGAAATCGTATACGTCGGCAGGGTCGAAGCACTGCTTTTCCGTTCCCGGTATACGTGCAAGTATCTCTGAAAAGTCGATCTTTTCTGCTTCCGGAATGTTCTTTTTCACAAGAAGATCGCTTCGTCCGACAAGTTCGTCAACGGTTCTGATGCCGAGAGCCGCCATATATTCACGGAGTTCCTGTGCGACAAAACGCATGAAATTCACGATGTATTCCGGCTTGCCCCTGAAACGCTTTCTGAGTTCTGGATTCTGCGTTGCGATACCCATTGGACACGTATCAAGGTTGCACACCCTCATCATAACGCAGCCCATTGTTACAAGCGGAGCCGTTGCGAATCCGAATTCTTCAGCGCCGAGCAGTGCAGCCACGAGAACGTCACGGCCTGTCATGAGTTTTCCGTCAGTTTCAATGCGTACCCGACGGCGGAGACCGTTAAGAATAAGGGTCTGATGAGCCTCGGCAAGTCCGAGTTCCCACGGAAGTCCTGCATTGTAAATGGAGCTTCTAGGTGCAGCG